>CAYVQU010000304.1:0-4250 GCA_964453155.1 uncultured Anaerolineales bacterium
TTCAACTTTACTACAAGAAGCCCTACTTACTTACTTTTTGGCGAATGTATTGGTATATAGAACCGAATTTCTGGGATTGGTCATTATGTAAATGAAATACAGGTGATTATTCATCAAATGTCTATATAAACGTCATTGCGAGCGGAGCGAAGCAATCTGAATCTTTGCAAAACCAAGTTACAGATTGCTTCGTCGCTGCGCTTCTCGCAAAGACGTTAATCTGTTGACCGTAGTGCTCTATCAATCGCTCTTAATAACTCTCCCTTATGTTCATATCCCTGCTCACCGAGTTCCGACAGCCCTAGGAAGATACCTTCGCGGCAGCGGCGGACGAGACCGAGTGAAAGCCGATACAGTGCATCCTGGCCATATTCCATCTCGTTGATGTCTGTCCAGGGCTGGCCAACGGGCCAGTGGCGGCTGAGAACATGGGGATGCGTCAGGGGTTGGTACAGGCGCTCATACCAACCGCGGCTGCCGACGTCCAGCCAAAACTGATAATCGCCCGGGCGATTGGCCATCAAAAAAGTGTAAGCCGGGGCCAGGAAAACGGCATCTTCGGGATCGGTTTGCCAGGGCTGTAGATATTGGGCCGCGATGACACCATCTTCGACCATTTGGAGGTATTCTTTGCCCAGTGGTACATTCTCCGCGGTGAGCACGTCTCCGGCCACCCAGCGGAATTTCTGCACCGATTCGACCAGATTGGCTGCAATCGAGCCGGCGTTGTAGTCAACATGAAAGCCAAAACCGGGTTGTGAGAGCACTTCTCCGAATAAGCGGCTGAGAAAGTGGTCGAGCTCTTGCGATTCGTCCGCCTGGTAGTTTTCCAACCAGAGCCGTAGATGCTCATAGCGGCCGCCCAAAACAAAGGTGATCCGTTCTTGAACCTCGGGTTTGATGGCATCGAAAGTTGTTAGCTTTCCTTTTCTATATACGATTTCGACCAACAATTGGGCGCGCACCAAATCTAAATCAGCGCTGGCTTGCATCAAGGCGTAGGCCACATCGGCTTTAGGGGGAATCAAGCCCCATTGGGGATGTGCCAGCTTTGAGAGCGTCAACAAACAGCGGGTGGACGGTTCTTCTCGCAGCGAACGGGAGGGGCGATGCGACCGCGATGGGATTTCTAGCCGATCGAGCCGGTCAACCAATGCATATCGCAGGGCATCTGAGAGATAGGGAGCTAAAACAACGATTTCCCCTGGTGAGGTGCCAGCATTGACCAGAGCGGCGATTTGATCGGCAACCCAATCGAGCATATCGGGGTAGAAGCGGATGGCGGGGTTGGGGTAGCGAATGGCGAATGGGGAATTGGGAATTTCGAATGGTGAATTTTCTTCGGGTTGAATTGCATTGGCCAGGGATATACCAAAAGCTGAGACCTGCTCTGTTGAGACAAAACCACTTTCAAACTGAGTTTGGATATCCATTAATTCGGCCAAATCCGCGGTGGAATCGGGATCTGCGCCTAAAAACCGGCGGTATCCGGCATTGGAATCATAAATTAATAGAACGGACTCGAATTTTGGCAGCCAATCGCTCAACAAATCAGCCGTAACGGGAGTGTCTTCTTCTAAATTGTCGAAGATCAAATGACGGAATTCGGTCGTAAGATACTCGTTGCAGAGTGGTGCCACCCAGAGTTGATGAAAAAAGATTTCGAGTTGGAGCGAAAAATCGAGTAAATTGTGTGCCAGACAGAATTCGCGGAATAGGCTGGCGCAGTGTTGTACATCTTCGTAAATACGACGTTGACCGGGATCCCCAACCCAAGCCGATTTCAGCCGTTCACCGATTTCGGTATGCGAAAAACCATGGACCGCAGCTTTGTTCAAGTTGTCAACGATCTGGCTGTAGAGGCGGTTCCGATCCAGGCTGAGGGAGTCGAAATAGCCCTCAGCGAGTAATGGCCGCACCAAATGGGCCATATAATATTGGGCCGTTTCGAGAGTCAAGAAGGTGGGAGGGTGATTGGGATTCTCAAACCCAGCTGCCTCGCTGACGATCGGCCAAAACAGATCAACCATCCGGCGCGCCAACCCGCCAACAGTCAGAATGCTAACCGCGCCACCAGCAGGTGTGTTGGGGCTGTGCAGAGCGTCGTAATAAGGGGTGGCGAGTGTCCGCTGCGGAACCAGCAACAATATTTGGTTCCCCGGAATGCCATTTTCAAGTAGATGCAAAACGCGTTCAACCCCGACTGTTGTTTTACCCGTTCCCGCAGGGCCAGAGAGAAAGACGCGGGTATCTTGGGGTGATTCGATCACAGCGCGCTGTTCAGGGGTTAGATAGGAGGGGGATAAGGCCATGAAAGAAGTGTAACCGAAAGGTAAGCGGGTGCCAAGTTTCAGGCCGAGGGTTGTAAGTTGATCGGATTATCCTGATCGGATTGCCAATTTTGGGGATTATATTTTGACATATTTCACCCCATATCGGGTAGGGGCGAGGTAACCCCGCCCCTATAAATGATGTTGAATTAAAGATTATAGGGATACGGTGGCGCAATCGCACTAATTTTATTCAAACGCTCCATATATCCGTCACTCAAACTCCATCCTGCCGCCCCCAAATTCGATTCCAAATGGGCCACCGTGCGGACGCCGATGATTGGCGCGGTCACCCCAGGTCGTTGCAGCAACCAGCGCAGGGCAACCTGAACCGGTTCTTTGCCAACTTCTTCAGAGATGGCGAACATTTCATCGATGATGGCCCAGGTGCGCTCGTTGCCATACACTTCCCAGGTCTCACTCCAACCCTCAACCCCGGCAGTGTGGACTCGGGAACCCTCCTCAGGCCCCTCCATCCCCCTGCGATAGCGCCCGGAAAGCCAGCCACCTCGCAAAGGACTCCAAGGGATGATGCCCAAGCCTTCATTCTGGCAGATGGGGATCAACTCCCATTCGATAGCGCGATCTAATAAGTTATAGAGCAGCTGTAAACAGGTGAATTGTTCCCATCCATTTTGTTTGCAAATGTCGATGGCTTTTTGCAAATGCCAGCCTTTGAAATTGCTGCACCCAATATAGCGGACCTTGCCAGCTTTCACGAGATCATTGAGGGTACTCAATGTCTCTTCCAGCGGGGTGTCCGGATCCCAGCGATGGACTTGGTAAAGGTCGATGTAGTCGGTTTGGAGACGTTTGAGACTGGCATCCACCCCGGCCATGATGTGCTTGCGGCTTAATCCGTAATCATTCGGCCGGTCTCCCATGGGGAAACGGACTTTGGTCGCAATGACGAATTCATCCCGGTTTTGTTTGGCCAGCCATTTCCCCAAAATGATTTCAGAGAGCCCTTGAGAGTAAACATCGGCCGTGTCGATGAAATTGCCGCCCGCCTCCACAAAGCGATCCAGCATTTGATAGCTGATTTCTTCAGCCGTTTCCCGCCCGAATGTCATGGCACCCAGGCACAGATCGCTGACGCGTAATCCAGTTTTTCCGAGTTGTCTGTATTCCATAGCATCCTCCTAAAATAATTTGGAAATAGAGTTAACCTATTGTAGCTTAATATTGTTTGCTTGGTCTAAAAAGACCAACTGATCTTAAAGCGTAGAATTTTCGGAACAATTAGAACCGTTAGCCGAATTAGACTTCAGCCATAAATATACATTGTCGAGCACCTTCCGGACTTCGTTCTAGTTTAGCAACTTGTTTCATTTTGACCCCTCTGAGTTGTGAAATAATGTGTGTATCCAACTCGCATAGTTGGGGATTTTCATCGACGATGATCGAGTAAGGACAATGCCCTAGAGTTATTTTTGGTTGTGTCGCGGTGACTTCCCAGCGAGCTTTGTAATTCCTTTCTGATAACCACCTGATCGTTGCACTCAATTTCTGGATTAAAGAACCTGACGTTTCGTAATCGCCGATCATTATTGTTGCAATTCTTTCTAAAACTTTCGTAACCTCTTTTTGTGCTAAATCTGTTTGCAATATTTTGAGTAAGGATGTTGCCAGGTGATCAAGGTTATGGTCTTGGGCCCGGCTGCGTATGCGATAAATCTTTGTCGGCCTTCCCCTTCCTACTTTGGGTAACGTGCCATAATCTTCTACGATTCCTTGCTCTTCAAGCTCAAATATGTGATGGCGAATATTTCCTTTCGTCAGATTGAAATATTTACTCAATTCAGGAATGGTCGCGGTTTGATTCGTTTCTAGGTAGCGAATAATTTGCTTTCGAGTATATTGCATATTTTTTAGTTTCCGGTAAATGAAGCTGCTCCGAGAAGAGCATGGAGCAGTAAG
>CAYVQU010000305.1:0-4212 GCA_964453155.1 uncultured Anaerolineales bacterium
ACTGCTCCATGCTCTTCTCGGAGCAGCTTCATTTACCGGAAACTAAAATATGAGACGATCTTAACAAACAAGGCTATTGTATCTTGCCGTGTCTGGCGATTTATTGATTTGATTGCATATCCACGAAATAGAAAGGATCGTTTTTCAAGGTATTTACGGCCATTTTCCATAATATTTTGGCTTCAATCAGATGGGAATTTGCATTGACCACTGATCCCTCTCGCAAAGCGGGGTTAGCGATGATTTTTGAAACCCGATCATAGCGTTGAACTGTGTTGCTAAAGTTGTGGGGAGTATATATTTTTTGATAGGGAGGCTTGCCCCCAGTTTGAATCGTGAGAGGGTAAGGGGTAGCAAATAGATAAGGCGGTTCTACGATTTCCTCAATAGCGTGCAGGCTGGTATTGGGTTTTAGACCACAACCCAGCATTAAAATTTGCCCTTCGTATTTTGGCAGCAGATGAAACGGTGAATTTGGCCCACAGGGGGTTGAATCTAAGTGATGATTTCCTAGAATTTCACCTGCTAACGGGCCGATTCCGCACACCGAATGCGTGGGGTGGATACTGCGTTGAACGCCGGGAAAATTCCGGAAAGTCTCTGGGATGAGACCGACACAGACTGGCGTTTGGGCGACATCAAAAATCGGATTTGAAGACCGCACGGTTTCATACGAAAGTCCTGGCATCAATAAAGTACCGGCCTCACCGATCGTGGCCAGCAAACCACGAATGATCGTCTCTGCTCCACCCGGGATTTTGCCAAAAGATTTTAGGGAAGAATGAACGAGTAGGACCCCATCCGGTTTTACGCCAAGGGTTAATATGTCTGTACAAAATTGGTTGACGAACATGAGTTGGGATTGGTCGAAAAAAGACGCTCGTAATAATAAATTGGATTTGGGATATCCAGAAGAACATGTCACGATTTTGGTGGTTTAAATTGAAGGTTTGCTTCCCAGAATTTTCCGTGCTCTATCTCGCCATTGCGTTGGATACCCGCCAAAACGCTGGCTAAGCGATTCTAATTGGGTAATGTTTTGGGCACAAATTTCATATTTCACAGCGGGTGGGATTGCAATCTTGGCTTTTTTTGTGCTACTGGCCACCTTTTTATCGGGTTTTTTGCGCATATCTTCTGTACTTGCTGTTACGCCCAGAAAGTCGAATATTCGCAGCAGAACCTGGTTTGGATCATTCTGAATATTGTCATAATAATCAATGTGGAACTGATTCGCCGGAAAAAAAGATTCCCAAATCGATATTGTGCGCAGGTAGTAGGTTCTCAAAATAGTATCGGAAGCTTGGGCAAAATTTAAAATCTCGGCTTCGCTGACATTTCGCATATTTCTTTTCCTGTTCGTCACAAAATATCTGGCGACGGCAGACCATATCCGATCAATTGGGTCCCGCATTATGAAAATCACTTTCATTTCAGAGTTGAGATCATATATAATTTTTACAATCTCTTCTGAAAGCAGCATATATTCAGGGGTAATCTCACCCGTTATTTTTTCTTTGCCCTGTGCAAATAAAGATGAGTACCATTTAATAGATTTGGGTTTCAAAAAATAGTTCAAATCCCAACGAAAGTTTGGGCGCTTTACATAGGGTATTTCTTTTGGTGCGGAATAAGCCCGATGACGGGTTCGCAGATCTTTACGGAATTTTCTTTTGCGAACAGCCTGGCTGGCATCAAGTCTGTCAAAAAAGTGGATTTCCTTGATCGGAGGAAGCCATAACTCCGGATGCTCTCCAAGGCGCCGGTATAACCATGATGAACCAGTGCGTTGAGCTCCGATCCCAATGAAATCAGGAAGGGAGCGCTTCTTTCTAGTTTTCATAAAAATAGATCTCTGATTGATCCTTAACAAATTGAGAAATCCTAAAAAGCATATGGTTTTTATACCGTTGCTTTGTCAAATTGTCTGATCTCAACATATTCCATATGCAGATCGCGAATCAGACTTTGATGTTCATCGCTATTGATCAAGTTGTAATCTTCATCTTCGAGTGGGTTATTGATGAGGTCGAAAAGGGCAATCGGTACAGTGTATTTCACGCTATCCTTACTTCTACTAGATGCCCTCAGAATTAACTTCCACTGATTTTTGCGAATAGCATATAAAGGAACCTTCGCGTTCTGCTGCAAGATAACCTCATGTCCTGTTATGATTGAATCCCCCCTAAAAATAGGTAATAGATTAAGGGAATCCTTTACTGCCGATTTTGGCAGTTGCTGGCCATTAATGGCCGCAATGGTAGCAACAATATCATGAGCAACAATCGGCTCAAGCGATTCTGTGGCTGACTTGATCCTATTGGGCCACACCGCTATAAATGGAACTCGATCGCCACCTTCATAAATACCACCTTTAGACCCCCGCAGCCCATGGGAGGCATCATGACCAAAATCTGCCAAACCTGTGATTTTGGACCCTAGTCCGCCATTGTCTGAAGTAAATATCAATAATGTGTTTTCATAGACCCCGGCTTTTTTAAGCGCTTCGACCAGCATGCCAACCTGAATATCAAGTTCAAGAACCAAGTCTCCCGAATCACTTGGCGTGCTGCCCGCGACGGGAATTCCATCCAATTCTTCCGGCGGCGTATGCGGTATATGAACGGCCTGTGAACAATAATACATAAAGAACGGCTGGTCCGGGTTCTCATTGGTCTGTTTTTGAATATATTTGACTGCATTTGAGGCTAGAATCGGTCCGACCTGGCTTGGGTCCCAGTTAGAATCTCCGATTCCTGCGCCATTTTTACTAGAACTTTGACTTTGCTCACTACCAACCCACGTTAGTTTAGAATTCTTTTTTAAAGGCCACCATTTGCTGTTTTCATAAAAAGCGAATGGATATCCCTGAATACCGGAGGGGAGCTCCAATGCATAATCGAAGCCACAATAATTAGCTGCTTCATATAGTTGTGAAAAATCAGCGCGAGCAATACTATCCTGATTTTTTCCAGATACATATTTTGTGCTGTTTTTTTCTTTAAGCTGCCCGCCACAGCCCCATTTCCCAAAGAAAGCGGTGGCATAACCGGCTTTCTTTGCAATCCGCGCGCTCGTAGGCATATTCGGTTTGATGCCAGAATCATTCCATGCATTCCAGGCCCCAAAAGGACTCTTGCCACGGAACGAATAGTTACCGGTTAGCATCGAAAAGCGAGTGGGCGCACACAGGGAGGCGGGGGCATGGGCGTCATTAAATCGCATCCCTTCAGAAATCATCTGATCAATATTGGGTGTGGGGATAACGGGAGGCTGACCAGTTCGTTGCGTATGGTAAAAACCAATATCACCCGGACCGATATCATCTGCCAATATAACAATAATATTGGGCTTGGGCATGATTGGTATTAACTCATCGTCATGACAGGAGGCCAGCGGCAGTAAAGTAGTGCCGGCCAAAATCAATTTCAGAAATTCTCTCCGGTTCAATACTTCTTTTTTAGATGATTTTGGTCCTGTGTCAGTCATAAAATTGGCTTTCTGCATAAGAAATGGGACCTTGACTATTTAATATACCCATAATGCTGCATACATTCGCGCGCTCCAGGCGTTTGCAAGAATTCATCGATTCGCTCGGAGAATTGCGGTTGCTGCCATCTCCCAATCCAATAACGCGGCTCAACGATTTTGGCTTTCTTTCGATTGAATGAGAATGGTACCCTATCTTCTTCACCAATAAATTCTGTAATCCTTCTTATTGTCTGCGCCCTATTTTGCACTAAATCTTCGTAACGTATTGTGAATACCTGCGGGTGGTCTTCAAACTTCATTCCTTCGATTACATCATAGACCCATCTTTCAGGGGATACCGCATAGCGCCCCATGATTTTTTCATCATTTTCTACGACGACGTCTCTACCATCTCTGACCACATTTAATATTCGCAGATCATCACCATAATAATCTAGCAATTCTTGGTAGACCAGAACACTTAAACGGTTGGTGCTCATCCAGCGCTTGGCTGAAAATGGAATATTTCTTTCCTTAAATATTTTTTTCCAGAAAGCTGCCAAGTCTATTGGGGTAGTATGATTGCGAGGTTTAGAATTGGAAATCAAATTCCGTTCTAAATCCAGCGAAAGCGGATGAAATCTGGGAAAACTAAGCTTTATGTTGCGCATAGTAAAGATATTCGGGTAGCTAGTTTTCACTGCGAAACGAAAGGCCCCCGAAAATGTTGTAAACGGTGCA
>CAYVQU010000306.1:0-4199 GCA_964453155.1 uncultured Anaerolineales bacterium
ATGAGCGGCGATAAACTCGAAGCGATTTTTTTGCGGAAACGTACATCTCTAAACGCATATCGCACCTTCTGAATCACACCGGAGAAATTAGGACGCGAAACAAAAATTTACACACTACAATTGCTATGATGGGGGCTAATGTATTGCCACAACCAAAACAAAATCCACCTAAAAGGACGAAACCATGCTTGAGACTTTCAAACGGTTTCTGGCCGACGATAGCGGCCAGGACTTTGCCGAATATGCTTTGATTCTAGGTGCCATCGGCGTAGTAGCCATCGCCGTCATCGTGCGCTATCGCGATGAATTGATTGCAGCTTTCAACGCTGGGATTGAAGCCCTACGCACCGCCCGCGGAGGCTGAAATTGAGCATCTTTCGCTCCGGGAAGAAAAACGAGAAAGGACAGACCCTTCAACGTTGCTCAGGACAAGCCCTGGCAGAGTTCGCCCTGGTTCTCCCCATCCTGGTGCTGCTTTTCTTTGGCATGGCTTTTGCGGCCTGGTATGCCTTTCGAGCTACCGCCGCAGATTGGGCCGTGTTCATCGCTGGCGTTGCGCGGGGTTCATACAACACCCCCGCCAATGCAGACACGTCCATCTTGTGGTCTGATGTGCGTTCGAGGGTCAGTACTGGTGCCAATTTAGGGGAACGGCAGGTCAATTCCCGACTGGAATTCAACCAAGAACGGAACTGGCTATATTGGATTGTCTTGCAAGAAGTTCATCAGGCCCGGACGAATTTCCGCCTGTGGCGTTTCTATCCCGGTCCGCCAGCAGGAGAATGGGATTGATGGTTCGTTATCCTGCTCTCATCAGCCACAAATCAAATTCTGATACGGAGAAACGTAACGAGAAAGGGCAAGCCCCTTCGGCAAGCTCAGGACAGGCTCTTGCTGAAACTGCGTTGTTCTCAATGCTGGCAATTGTGCTGGCCTTTGGCATCCTGGCCCTAATCCCCATTCATCGGGCGCGAACCGCAGCTACCGCCGCATCCTATGCCTGCGCCCAATTCCTATCTCAATCCCCCCAACCTTCCCGAGCCGCATATAACGCCTATCGCATGGCAGATTCAACGCTAAACGCTGATTGGAGCGCAACCCTGGGGGTCCAATATCGAATCGAAGTCGTTCCACCAGGTGGCCCTGGTCAGCCAGGAGGTTGTGCAGTCCATTTGCGGCCAACCATCTGGTTCAACAGTCTTTTAGGCTTACAAGACACCGGCTGGTCATCCGAATGGTTCATATCCCGTTCGGAAACCTGGAAAGCGAAATGGAAATGATTAAGGGCAAGGGAGCTAGGGAGTTAGGGAGAAAGGGTGAATGCTTCTCATCTACACCAACGTGTATTGGTACCCTAGCATCCCTACAAACATGCTCCCTGAAAAATCCGAAGGGACAAGCAGGGCAAGCTGTCATTCTATTTGCCCTAATCTTGCCAATCATGTCGATCTTTGCCGTCCTAATCATGGAATACATGGTGACGACCGCCCGGATGATGTCAGCCGTGGCCGCAGCAGACCTGGCAGCCCATGCTGGTGCCCAGGAGATCACCGTCGATCCAGATGGCACCATTCGGGCCACTGATAAAGGTAGACAGGTTGCTGGTGCATACTTCCAGGCCCAGCAAATGGAAAATGTCAGCCTGATGAACATCCAGTGCTGTCTGTTTCAAAACAGGCCCGCCTGCCGGGTCGCCGTCCAGGTGAGAACCCCCGGATACATCTTGCCCAAGAAATGGGTACCCGTCAACGCCATTGGCTATCTGGCCCATGGTGTTACGCGCGGAGATCAATGATCATTTCGGTTCACTTGAAATCAGGAAAACAATGTCCAACTTCACATACAACACCCTGGCAGGGAAAAAACAGGTCCGCCGTTTCGCCATCGCGGCGGTCTTCATTTTCGTGATTGGTTTGTCAACCTTCATTTGGTCACGACTTCAGCACCGATCGTTGGAAAACGAAGTGCTGGCAACACCCCAACCACTGGCTGAAGCACTCCCCACAGCAACCCAACCGCCAACGGATATTCCGGCAACGCCTACCGCAACCGCTGAACCTTGCCCGACCAGCTCCCTGGACTGGCAACTGGTCACTGTGATCCCGGATGACAATCTCAAAGCCATTCAACCCGCCTGTGTCTATGATGGACTTGCCCAAATTGTTGGCTGGCAGCTACTCACCCGCCTGGGATACAGCGGACAGGACGCGGCTGAAGAATTTGATCTTACAGCGATGCCCCTGGGTGACAAACGCGAAACCATTCCGGGCCTGACCAGCACCAAAGGTCCCTTCCAGATTCCCCTGGCTCACGATGTGCACCACCCAGCTTACCAAGTTTGGATCATGGGGCAAAATGGTTCACCCGACTTGGCTGCCAGTCTGCGGGGCTGCTTCCGACCCCAAACCGTGGTGGGTAACCAAGTGGAAGATTGGGGCAGTGGTTATGATGTGATCTGTATGGTGGCCCTGGATCGTTCAAATGGCTGGATCATCCACCAATTGGGAAATCAAGTTTTCACCAGCCCCATCCCCGCCCTGCGGCAGTTCTATCTATTCGGATACCGGCAATCGTCCTGGCAATTGATCGGGGCATACAAAGACCTGTACACTTTGATTGAAGACCCCGATACTTTTGCCACTGACCGGGAAACCTATGCGACTCATACTGGTGCGAGTGTTTGGGATGTTGTTTGGTTAGAAAGCCAGTATGGCCTGGCAATGAAACCCTTACCTGAAAACTGGCACTCAGCCAACGATCCCACGGTGTTGGAAAACATCGTCACTCAGCTACAGGAACATACCCCGTGAAGTACATTGCCACGGTTTTACTTTTGGTCTTGTTTCTTTCGGGGCTAGCAGTTATATCTGCCCAAGCCAATGCCTGCACGGTCTACGCCAATCCCATCACCGGCGAGATCAGCCAGGTCTGTTTTGGAGGCGGAAATGAGCACTGTGGTGAAAATTGTGAACCCCCCGAACCGCCCGACTGCGAACCCGGAACAACTACGATTAGTAATCGCTATCTGTCTAACCCGGCCGCGCCAGATACCTGCCATCTGGTGACTAGCGAAACAGATACCTGTACTGGACAAGTAATGTGGTCATCGGTGGACTATGATCAAAGTGTGCAATGCCAAGCGAATCCGGATGAAGAATTTCCGTGTGATGAATTTGCCTGGAGCATCGGCGGCTTCATCTGTACCCGGTATTGTGATGCCGGGTGGAACTGGGGTATCACTGCCAGTGTTGGTTTCCCCCAGATGTTTTTGGATTTGCGGCCCTTTCCAGCCACTTTGGTGCGGTGGGATACCGCCATGCGAGCTAGCCGGTTGGGGTTGGCTGCTGGGTTTGGAACCTTGGGATATGCTCCCCTCGGTGGCGGTAGTCCCGCCAATCCGGCAGTGGGCGATTGGCGTAATATCCGTCTGACCCTGCGGTTGGTCCCGGCTGCCAACATTCTGCTGGTCACACTGCCGCATATCGGTTCCTTCTCTCTGCCGGTGATGGGTGAAAACGGTGCCCCGATGATTTTCAACTGGGAAGTGCCTTCGCATCCTGAAGTGGGCGGAAATATTCTGGCTGGCAGCGTTTCGGGTTTTGACGAGTTGCCCGTCGATATGCCTGTGTTCACGGGGGACGGCGGCGGCCTGTATCGTTTGTTATGGCGGTTTCAATACGAGCAATATACCCGGCGGTGTGTAGGTGGATCAGGGAATGGTGGCTTCGAATGCCGCATTAACCGCCGATCAGTAGCTGATGATGGCCATTTTGAGTACTTTTGGCGTGCTCGCAATCTGGGTGGGGAGATCACCCCGGAGATGGTGGCCGGGTTACCTGCCAGCATGGCCATTGATTTGAATGGCGATGGCACCCTGGATTTCTTCTGGAACCGCAACCTGACACTTAGACGCATGGATAATGCCAATAGCCCATACAACCCCCAATGGGCCCGTTCCTGGAATTGGGGCGGGATCATCTACTGGGGGGTGCGCGAAGGTCAGGGGCAGATCGGCTGGCCAGGGAATCCCTAGATGGAGATTATCATCACAACCCTACTGGTGATCGTTATATTGGGAACAATCTCCTTCGATTACCGGCACAAACGTATCCCCAATGCGGTAGCGCTCCCTTTGCTCCTGGGATTCATGCTCATAAATTGGCCAGGAGAACCAGAGATTTGGATGGGCTGTTTTCTAT
>CAYVQU010000307.1:0-4110 GCA_964453155.1 uncultured Anaerolineales bacterium
TTTTTTGTTGCTCAACGCTTCTGTTTTGCCTGAGTTACTGCAGTAGAGTCAAAGTAGCAAAACAGAAATAAAATGAAGAACCCCAAAAAACCGCCAATTCGAAAGATTGGCGGTTTTTTCTTGGGAATGATTGCAACTCATTTGCAACCAAACCCGTCCTATCTCAGTTGACAAATATTATATAATTCCCGTCATGTTCAAACTTAAACAATGGTACGGCCAATCCACTCGAAAACAAATTTGGGTTGCCCTTTCGATAATTCTGATCGTAGCCTTAATATTCCCAATGGCGTATGCGGTTTACGTCATAGTTTATCAACCCAAAGTCCAAGACCCAATATCCCCAGACGAATACTATCAAACTGGGCTTGACCATCTCGATAATGAAAATTATCAAGCCGCCTATGAAGCCTTCATTTTTGCTGTGCGCGGCGATCCGGACAAAATTCAAGCGCACTATGAATTAGGAAAAGTGTATTTGCTGGCCAATCAACCGGCATTGGCTTGCGCCCATCTCACATTTGTACTTGCGCATGAAACCGAAGATAGTTCTATTTATTATCAACGGGCCTTAGCCCATTTGGCCCTGTGGGATCTATTTGTAGCCTATCAACCCAAATATGGCGAAACCCCCAATTTTGAAGAATTACAAGAGCCAGAAATTTTTGTTGAAAATGAAGAAATTGAGCAATTTGAATGGTATCAGGCACCAATTGAGTTAGGGGAAATATTACCATTTGATCAAGATGCATTCGCAGAAACCAATGAATGTAATTATGGGAACGAGGCGATAACGCCTGTTCATCGGGCCTTTGATGATTTGGATCAAGCTTATGGGTTAGATCCTCAATCCACCGATGTCAACCTGACGTTAGGATATTTGTTATTTAGCACCCGTCAATTTGAACCAGCGCTCAGTTATTTGGATCAAGTCATCGCGAATGAACCGGATTCAATGGCAGCCATCAATATGCAAGCCCAAGCAAATTACGCCGTCCAGAACTACGCTAAAGCGATTGAGGGTTTCAACCAAATTATTGAGCAAGATGAAGCTTCATTAGAATTGTTGTTTACCCGCGCCAGTGCCCATTTTCATCTAGAAGATTACGAACGGGCCATTCTAGATTGGACTCGGGCTTTGGAATTGGACCCGGAAAATGTAGATGTGCTGGCCAATCGAGCTTTGGCCTATCAACGCCTAGATGATGGCAAAAATGCATTGCAGGGCTATGAAGCTTTGGCCAATTTGCTCCCCGAAGCGCCAATGGTTCAGCGGCTCATTGGCGATCTAAATTTCCAGGCGAATGAGTTTGAGAAGGCCATTGCGGCTTATTCGCGGGCCATCGAACTAGATAATCAGAACCTAACCACATTTTTCAACCGTGGGGTAGTCCAGATGCAACTGGAGGCCTATCGTCCAGCAATATCTGATTTTGAAGCGGTTCTGGACTTAGACCCCGGCCACGCTGAGGCGCACAAACGGTTGGCGGATGCTTACTATTTAATCGACTGGTTCCAACAAGCAATCAATGAATATCAAGCAGCTATAGCGCTCGATGATGCTGATCCTTTGTTATTCTATAATTTAGGGAAAGCGAACCAGCAGTTGAGCCGGTATGAAGCCGCCCGATCGGCCTACGCTAATGCCCTCCAATTGCAATCAGATTTTGTAGAAGCCGCGATCGCCAGGGCGGAAATGTCATTGCAAATGGGGGCTTTTCAGGAGGCTGTGACCCACACTACAGCAGCAATTGACCTGGCTCCAGAAAATGAAGTTTTATTCTTGAACAGAGGGGTGGCGAACTATAATTTGGGTGAATTTGAAAAAGCGATCCCCGATTTTTCTCAGGCAATTGTGCTCAACTCCGATTTATTGGATGCCCACTTTCAACGGGGGATGAGTTTGTTCCAGCTCGGGGAGTTTGCTGCTGCAATTACCGATTGGGAGCAGGTTGTCGCCGCGTTCCCAGAATATGCGGAAGCTCAATACAGCATTGGACTGGCGTATTACATCCTGGAAGATTTTGAGAAGGCGCTTCAATATTTGACTGTCGCCATTGATCTTGAACCGGAATATGGACTGGCCTATCATTACAGAGGTAATACCCATATTTGGCTGGAAAATAATGAAGCCGCTATCGAGGATTTGACTACAGCAATTGAACTAAATGTTGAAATGGGGCAATCGCTTTATAACCGCGGGGTTGCCAATCTTGCCTTGGGTAATATTGACGCAGCAGTGACAGATTTCGAGATGGTCTTGGAAGTTAGCCAGGACCCAAACCTGTTGACAAATACCGAAGACCTGTTATCAAAACTCGCCGTGACCCCCTAAGCTTTCAAGTTCTCCGAAATAAGGGGTTTTCCAATCCCCGAAAATAATAACCGAGGGGGATAATTTTCCCTTTGGGTGTGGTTGCCATTTAGCTGTGCCGAGGCAGTAAGTGGTTGGATTCTGTAATTAATGCTTGCTCCAGAGCATCTCAATGAGTGCCTCAAAATCATTAATTTATGGATAGAAACCATGCCAAAACCTCGAAAAATCAAACACATCATCACGCCCCAAATGGTAATCGAAGGCGCCGGCGTTCGTTTGCAGCGCTCGTTTGGTCCCTCTCGCGAAAATCAATTTGACCCCTTTTTGCTATTCGACCATTTTGCTTTCAATAATCCAGTTGAAGGTGACCCACCTGGTTTCCCCACCCACCCGCACCGTGGGATTGAAACGGTAACTTATATGCTGGAAGGAAACGTGCGGCATCGTGATAGTTTGGGCAATGTGGGCGTCATTGGCCCGGGCGATGTGCAGTGGATGACCAGCGGGCGCGGGATCATGCATGAAGAGATGCCGCGGCGCGGCCCCAGCGGGATCATTAACGGCTTCCAATTATGGGTGAATTTACCGGCGAAGGAGAAGATGTCCCAACCCCGTTATCAGGAGGTGACCTCTGAAACCATCCCAGTTGTTGAGAAAGACGACCTCAAAGTGCGAGTGGTTGCCGGAGAATTTGAAGGGGTTCGCGGCCCGGTGACCGAAATCGCGGCCCAACCGCGTTACATGGATGTGACCTTGAATTCAGCCGCGGAATTTCAAGTAGAAATCCCCAGCGGGCATAATGCCATTGCCTATGTCTTCGAAGGTGAAGGATTATTTGGTATCGACGAAGATGGTCAGGGCGAAATGGTGCCGGCGGATAGCATGGTTGTTTTTGATGAAGGCGATTTTTTGTCCGTTTTGGCAGCCACTGAAAACTCGGTTCGGTTCATGCTGATGTCTGGCGCGCCCTTTGACGAACCCATTGTTCCTTATGGGCCCTTTGTCATGAATACGCCCGAAGAAATTCAGCAAGCCTTCGAAGACCTCCGCAATGGGACATTTGTACAGTAAAGCTCTACAAACCGCGCGCCCCATACATCATCAATACAACGATGACCACCAAGATGCCCATCCCAACTTTGGGGACGGAATTTAATACTTTAGTAATTTTTTCTATATCCACTTCAGTACTCTCATCGGCTGTCACCGCGATGGGTTCGATCCGGATTTCTACAAAGAAATGAAATAAGGTCAGTAAAAACGCCAAAATCCCACCGCCAAAAATGCTGGCGCCCCAGCGGGTTGCCAATAATTCGGGTAGATTTCGCCACCCGGAAATTAAATAACTCATCGTAGCCCCTGAGATGATCGCTGTTAGTGATAGCACCGAAGCCAAATGGAAAACTTTGGGGAAAATTTGACGGATGAACGTGCCGCGCGCGGCTTTATTCATCCGAATTAATGCGGGGACCAAAACAAAATTGATCGTGATGACTTCCCCTAGCCAGGCGACTCCCGAAATAATGTGGACCCAACGAACAATGTTCGTGAAATTCATGGAAAGTTATTCCTTTATACTGATAATATTTCGCCCGATGTTCTGGCGATGAAGATAAATTATACAATATAGGGAATATTTATCCAATAATGGGGTTTAGGTGAAATTTCGATGTGATCTTAATTTTGTCAGACAACTGCCTTGTGCCCAAAAAGATGAAAACACAAAAAACGGCATTCTATCTAAGACTCTACTGCAGTAACTCAGGCAAAACAGAAGCGTTGAGCAACAAAAA
>CAYVQU010000308.1:0-4104 GCA_964453155.1 uncultured Anaerolineales bacterium
CCCCGATTAGTTCAGCCGTCTCAAAATGGGAAGTTATTTTTGCACGCCTCCTTAGAAAGGTTAAATTTAGTATTCAAATATTTTTAAAAGGGAAAGAGAACCATAAACTAAATCGACCTCAAGATTACTTTTATAGCAACAACGTTGTTCTAAACAGGGCGACAAAACTTATTATCGGAATAATTTCTGCGAAAAAATATAATCCAGAATATGTGATGTTTTTTGACGCAGATGATTATGTCGGGAATGATATTTCAGCCTATGTGAACTCGCGCCCTGACAAGAATGGGTGGATCATGGCACATGGTTACCGGATGGCAAAAAAGCATATTGCGCCATTTTATTTATGGAGCTCAATCTGCGGAACTGGAAATATCTTTAATTTTTCCCTATTATCAGAATTTTTAAGGCCAGAGGTAACTGAGAAAAGCACCCAAAATGAAATATTTGAATCGATCGATTCTGAATTTCTTATCACAATTGGGAGGCATGATAGAGCCCGCTCATTTTTCGAGAAAAGAGGGCAGCCATTTCTTGAATATCCAACTCGAAGTGTCATTCATCGAGTTGAGCAAGTTGAACGCTCCGAATCTACCCGGGAAACGATTAGCGGGAGGTTTGATCATCACCTGAACAATGCCCGAAAGGTTGGTGAAATTAGCCCAATTACATCAACAAAAATTGGATATTTCAATATTTTACCAAGTAACGCCCCAAAGGTCTTCTGCCTTGGATTCCAAAAAACAGGAACCACCTCTGTTGATTGGGTATTACAAGATATGGGATATCAGGTTGCCAAGGCTTATAAACAAGCTGACAAAAAATTTACCAATATGCTTAAAAACGGTGATCTGTCTGAAATTAAAACGGTATCAAAACTGTTCGATGCGTTTCAAGATATTCCCTGGTTCAATTATTATCGCGAATATGATAAATTGTATCCCGGCAGCAAATTTATTCTCACCACCCGCGATAGTCAATCTTGGTGGAAAAGTTTTTTGCGTTTTTTTCGAACTGAGCATTATCCATTGTTTGAATATGTATATGGTTCTGAAAATCCGATTGGCCACAAGAAAAGATTAATCGCACGATTTGAAAGCCACAATCGGGAAGTCATTGAGTATTTCAAAGATAGACCAGATGATCTGCTAGTAATGGCTGTTGGCCAGGATGATGCATTGCAAAATATAACCAAATTTTTGGGCAGGAGCTCATCGTATGAAAAAATGCCGCATAAAAATGCGCTCCGGCGGGTGCCAATCGCAAAACGAAAAATCAACCTGAAAAGGTGGCTGAAAATATTATCACAAGTACGCTTAGCCTCACTTGTGAAGATACTTACTTTTTCGAAACCACCGATCATCATTGGAGGCTGCAGAAAGTCAGGGGTTGAATTATTGTTGTCTATACTTTCCTGCCATCCCAAGATTCATACCCTTCGCAACGTAAAATTGAAACACCCCAGTCGCCACCCGCTGACCCCAGAAGCCGACCGGGTTGCGAATAACAATCAATCCAATCCTAAAAACCTGTTCTCGCCTTTTGACCTAAGAACCTTATATCTGAAGATGGTAAGGATGCCAATTCCTTTTACTGCCAATCGCTGGTGTGGGGCTAGTCCTTTAAGTATCCTGGCCTATGATCGAATCCTTAATTATTTTGGCGAAAATGTAAGGATATTGAACATCGTTCGGGATGGACGCGATGTAGTAGCGGAGACGGATCGCAGGGTCATGGAAAAACGCGTGGTTTCAGAGGAAAGATGGGTACATGATGTAAAAGCAGGGCTCAATTTCAGTGATCATCCTCAAGTATTGACAATCCGCTACGAAGATTTGATTCGGGATTACGAGAAAACCATCAATCATATTTGTGAATTCATCGGAGATCAAGACCCTACCCCGCTCCTTAATTACCCCAAAGGTGCAAAACACATCACCCCTAGATATTGGCTCGAGAAATGGCAACAAAAGCAATTTTCAGAGCGGGTTGAGGACCTCCTCCAAACACCGGGGGCCTTGGAATGTCTCCGGCATTATGGATACATTGGGTAGATAATCTTACGGGTAGTTTGTGGGATTTCTTTTTGGCAGAAAAGTTATGAATGACATGAAAACCAGAGCCCAGATTAGTAGAAGAGACTTCTTAAAATTAAGTATGGCCGGGCTGCTTTCACTCCCGCTTACATCCTGCGAAAATATCGGGTTGCTAAAATCTAAGCCGAATATCGTGGTGATCTTTGCAGATGATATCGGCCCCGGTGATATTGGATTTTTTCATCAAGAGAGAACCGGTCAGCCCCCCGTAATTCCTACCCCTTATATCGACCAAATGATATCTGATGGGATCCACTTTAATGACGCCCATGCCCCTAACTCGCTATGTGCACCCAGTCGCTTTTCTATGCTGACGGGTAATTACTCCTATCGAAACGAAAAACCCTTCGGCGTGTGGCTACCCTGGAAAGATCCCGGCATAGAGCCACAATATACCACCAGCGCTCGAATTGCCAAACAAGCTGGGTACGCAACCTCGTTTTTTGGAAAATGGGGTTGTGGGGGGCAGTTAAAAGAGAAAGACACTGGCAATAATGTTACTCCCGGCGATGCCCAAAGTATTGAAAAGGCCGATTACACCCGGCTCTACAAGGCAGCCAATTATTTTGGTTTTGAATATGCTTTGGAATTGCCTAGCGGGATACAAGGTGTTCCCTTTGCTTTTTATGAAAATGGCCGCTGGATGCCTTTAGAAAAAAACTCCCAACTGGCATGGATTGGTCCTGAACAGAATAGTGTACCTGATAGAAGAAGTGGAATTGGCGATTCAAACTGGGACCCAAAGCGGGTCGGGCCGATTCTGGCCACGGAGGCAGTAAAGTATCTCGAACAGCAGACCACCGCCAATCCAGATCAGCCATTTTTTATGTATTATTGTTCCCAAGCCGTCCATGGGCCGCACACCCCGCCAGACAAATTGGATGGCGTCTCCATTGCCGGCCGCACACCCAGCGCCCACGGCGATATGGTTCACGAGCTTGATACCCAGGTCGGCATGATCATCAAATCTCTGAAAAAAACGGGGGTTTATAAAAACACTTTAGTGATTTTCACATCAGATAATGGGGGTCTTCCGCCAAAAGTCACCACGTTAGCTCAGATGGAGCATGATTCTATGAATGGACTGCGGGGTTCTAAAGGGAAAATCTATGAAGGAGGCAGCCGGGTACCCTTTATTGCTGTGTGGCCAAATATGATCCAAGCAGGTACTGAATCAAACGAGCCAATCGTTGCGCATGATATCGTCGCCACGATTGGCGCTATTACCGAACAAAGGATCTCAAAAAAAGTGGTAAAGGATTCTCTTGATCTGCTACCGCTGTTCTATGGAGACCCAACGGCACAAGGACATGAGGTCATCTTACAGCAAGCGGCAAATGATAAGGAACCATACGGACCTCATTATGCGATTCGCAAACAGGGCTGGAAACTAATACTCCTGGCTCCTGACAAAAAGAATATTAAAGATTTAAATCCTGTTGCTCTTTTTGACTTGAAAAACAATCCTTTTGAAGATGAAGAATACAATCAAATTAATAATGTGCAATACCAGAATTTGGTTAATGAGTTACTTGCTGCGTATTTGGAGATAAGAAATAAAGGTAAACCAACTGTAAGCTCTTAATTACCAACCAATCATTTTCTATAATATCTATTGAGAAGAGCAAGAAACAGTTACGGCGGTCTATATCTAGCTACCAAGAAACCCCTATTGGTTGTTTGCAAACCTTTTAAACAGGGTGATAAATGTCCAAAATATTGATTCACATAGGCCCGCCGAAAACAGGGACAACCCAACTTCAGGCTTTCCTGCACTCGAATTCTGAGGCATTGCATAAAAAATCGATTGCTTATCGTTATTGGAAACTAAAAGAGAATATCCGAAGTTATTATCGTGCTTACCAAAAGATTAAAAGGGGACACTCATTAAACCATAACACGTTAAAACCCTGGTATTTGAATCATCCAAACTTCAATAAAAAATTACATTATGTAATACTATCGCCACTTATGGCGACGAAAGATGCACATTAACAGGATGAATACA
>CAYVQU010000309.1:0-4088 GCA_964453155.1 uncultured Anaerolineales bacterium
ACAAGAGTCTACACCATGACTGATCATTTGCATCCTAGATGTAGGGTAGAGAAGCCGGGTTTATTTTTTAACGCAAAGGCGCGGAGATTAAAAGGCGCAAAGGTGACTAGAATCACACCTCTGCGCCTTTGCGTTTTGATTTGTAGTTTGATACGCATGGGATCAGATTTCGGGTTTGCGCGCTACAATCAAAAAGCGATGATCTGTCGCGGCAAAATTACCCACTTCCTGCAAATAATCAAAAATATGCCGCAGTTGATGGCGGTGCGTTTCGGGGGAATATTCCTTCACCTGCCAGGGTGCCGCTTTTAAGAAATACACAATCGCTCCCACATCATAGAATTCGGTTTCGATGAAGGCTTCTTGGCTTTCGATAATTTCTAACCCCGCTTCCTGCAGATAATGTAACGCAATTTCATACGAAGACGGCGATTTTCCTCGCGATTGGCCGGTCAACCATTCATTGAGCTCGGTCAAATTTTTTTCGCCAACCTGCTGCGTGATGAAGGTTCCCCCCGGTTTTAGAATTCGAGCCAGCTCACTACCCCAAAAGGCTTCATGGCGGTTGATGATCAAATCAAATTGCCCCTCATCCAGGGGAAGATAATTATCTTTTTCAATTGGAACAACTTTCACACCCAAAGGTTCCAGCCTTTCTTGGGCCAGGGGAATATTGGGCGCATACGCTTCTGTCGCAAACGTTTCAGATGGCAAGGGACGTAACGACTCTAAAAATTCACCCCCGCCCGTCCCCATATCGAGCATTACTTGCGCGGCCTGCATCGCCTCCCGAACAATAGCTTTGTAATTCCACGGCGGCGGTGGTTCATGCCAACGATGTTTGATATACGAAAAATCCCAGCCTGAAAACGGCGCGGCTAAGGCTTCTTGGATAATATCGTCAAAACTTGAATACATGATTTTGTCGAATTAGAACGCGGATTAGGCAGATCGGGCGCTTGCGCTAATTTTCGCGGATTTTAAGATACAAAAGATAAATCAGCGTTAATCAGCTCAATCCGCGTTCTAATCCCGTTGATCTAACCCAACTCGTTTTACAATCTCCGTGACTGCTTCAGGCCAGTGGACGGCCATAATGTGCAGCCCGGCCACACCTGGGAGTTCCCGCACCTGTTCAATGATCTCGCAGCAAATTTGGATCCCCTCTTCAGGTTGG
Organism: uncultured Anaerolineales bacterium; assembly: GCA_964453155.1. Classification (GTDB taxonomy): domain Bacteria; phylum Chloroflexota; class Anaerolineae; order Anaerolineales; family UBA11858; genus CAYVQU01. The sequence continues at coordinate 1,178 of CAYVQU010000309.1, forward strand.
GCCGCGGGAGGTGTTTTTTCCATCCGCTGAACGATTTCAGCGGGGATTTCCATCCCGGCGAGTTTGTAAGCCATAAAGCTGGTCTGCCGCGCCGATTTGAGGGGACCGACCCCAGCTAAAACATAAACCTGTTCAGCCAGGCCCAAATCGACGACGGTTTGCATGTAAGTTTTAAAACGTTCCACATTATAGATCAACTGAGTCTGGACAAATCGCGCGCCCGCGGCGACTTTTTTCGCCAAACGGTAGGGCCGGTACTCAAACGGCGGCGCGAACGGATTGGCCGCGGCCCCAATGAAAAATTCCGGTGTGGGCTTGATTTTTCGGCCATTGTCCAAACACCCATTGGTTACCATATTGTGGGCGATGTGGATCAAATGGTTTGAATCAATATCGTAAACCCCTTTGGCATGGGGGTGATCACCCCACTTGCCGTGATCCCCGCTTAAGCACAGTAAATTCTTAATCCCCAAAGCCGCGGCGCCTAACAAATCGGCTTGGATGGCGAGGCGGTTGCGGTCGCGGCACGTCATTTGGGCGACCGGTTCGATCCCCTGCTGGGCTAAAATCGCGCTGACGGGGATGCTGGCCATCCGCACACTGGCGGCCTGATTGTCGGTCACGTTGACGGCGTCGACATAATCCCGCAGCAAATCGGCCTGATGGGCAATCGTCTCCAGGTTGACGCCCCGCGGGGGCGAAAGTTCGGCCGCGACCGCGAACTTTCCCGCGGTCAAGGTTTGGGCTAGTTTGGATGGATGTGAAGTTGAGTTAGTTGTCATAAGTGGTGTAACTGAAGAAATCAGAAAACACGAATGTGACGAATAAACCGAATTTCACGAATATTCTTGTATGAGCCCAAAAATATTTGTGAAATTCGCAACCTTCGTGTCATTCGTGTTTAAAAAACGAGCATTATTCATGCTGCACAGTGATATCCAGGGCATTGATGAGTTCGGTTTGGCAGCCGGTTTTGATCTGATCGCGTTCGGTCAGATAGTTGAGCCAGGAGGAAGAGCCTTGAATTGACCAGTCCACCGGGGGGCGCAGGTCGTGGAGTTCGTGGGGCCACTGCCATTTCAGGGATTGGGTGTAAGCCCGGTTCCAAACGCACTCCATTTCGGGGATGACTTCGCAATGCCCATCCAGACTGACACCTCCGCAGGGACCGTTGCGAATATTCTTGGGGCAGTTCATCGGGCAGACCATCCCGGTGGAGTGGAGCACACACTGTCCACACATATGGCAGCCGAAAACCGGTTTTTTCGTGGCAATCTCCACCGGGCGCAGCAGGTGATCCAGGAAATTTTCCAACCGCGGTCGGGCGTGGATCCATTGGCCGATTTTCTGTAAAGTAGGGTTCGATGGCATAATTTTTAGTTTTTATCCGAACTATTCTAATTGGGACGCAGATGAATGCAGAAAACGCAGATTATTTGTATGATTCTTCATTTTTATATTTATCAGCGTTCATCCGCGTTTATCTGCGTCCTATTTTCTTTGACTGTCAGGTTATTAGAAAATATTTACGATTTGGAATTCTCTGTTATTTCTCCAGTGCTTCAATTATTGCGTGGCGGATGGACATTTCGGTCTCTCCCCCGGCCAGGGTTGGGTGCCCATTGATAAAGACGCCTTTAGCGACGCCATATTCTTGCAACGTTTCGGTGCTGAGCCAGATTTCCTTGAGCTGCACCTGATCTCCAAACTCAGGCGCGATCTCACGGACCAACATCTGGGTGGCTGCTTCAAAGGGGCACGCGTAACCATTCATAATCAAGATTTCGACGGGGGTTTTCTGCGAGGGCTGAATACGATTTGGCAAGGCCTGGACTTTTATTTGGGGCTGAGAAAGCGGTTTATACATCAATTTGCGGGAGCCATTATCAATGATGGTCTCAAACCCGCGGTTCTGATAATGTCCGAAATACATCTGCCCTTCGACCTCGCTGGCTTCGACGACTAAGCCTTTGATGTTTTCGGCTTCCATATCTGCCACAAAGTTCTCAAAAAGCTGAGTCCCTAAACCCTGTCCCTGGTGTCCCTTCAAAACCCAATCACAATATAAAATGCCCACGTCGGGTTCAAGCTGGTAGGGAATTAGCGCTCGATCGGTATCGGCATAATACAAATGACCGATGATCTGCCCGTCATCTAATTTGAGATGGTATCCCTCGACATATTTCCCCAGGTTTAGGGCGACCCAATCTCGGCACTGGCAGAGTGCTTTGGGCCAGGGAGTGGGGACGGCGTCCATACAGCAGTAAGCCTGCTGGGCATCGGCCGCAGTTTGTAAACGAGTGATGGTTACAGAAGTTTGAGTTGTCATCGGCTACTCCTTGGATTCGAACGGTAAAGAGAGTAATCACCTCAATAATATCAGGAAATCGACGGTTAGCGAATGGCTGTTTTTAGTTTGCGGAAACTATCCCCCTGCGCCATTCGGCATGCGCTACTCCCCAATTGCGACCACGAATGCGATCGCGTGGGTTTCAGTGTGGCTCAGGCTGACCGACCAGGCCTGCAATCCCATTAGATTGGCGCGCTGGCGAGCCTGTCCATGAAGATGTAACACCGGGGCGTCCATCTCGTCTCGAAGAATTTCAATTTCCTGCCAACTAACGTCCCCAATGCCCGTGCCCAAGGCTTTCCCCACAGCTTCCTTGGCTGCGAATCGCACCGCCAGGGACTCTATACTTTTTCCAAATAAGTCGATTTCGTTCGGGGTGTAAATGCGCTCTAAAAAACTGCGTCCATGGCGCTTGAGGGCGCGTTCAACCCGCATGATTTCGATTAGGTCAACACCAGTGGCTAGGTTCATAAGGTTGTTTCAGGTGCCAAGTTTCAGGTTCTGGAACTTATACCAATTGCTTATTGAGACGCCATGAATGGAACGACTGCGTTATGAACG
>CAYVQU010000310.1:0-4054 GCA_964453155.1 uncultured Anaerolineales bacterium
GCGGACAGTCAAACCGTGCTGGCAAGCAGCCCGCCCGAGGGCACAAGCAATGAACGTTTTGCCTGCCCCAGTGGGACCAAGGATGATCAAATTGAGGTCTTTGGCAATCCAGGTAGCCTGGGCCAACTCCAATACCTGCTGACGTTGTAAGCCACGCTGTGGAGAGAAGTCGATTTCCTGAACCCAGGCCGTTTGGTGGAAACGAGCTTGACGGATACGTCGCTGCACTCGATTGTTTTCTCGACGAACACATTCGTGCTCGATCAGCAAAGCCAGACGTTCTTCAAAGGGCAGTTCGTCGTACTCAGGAGATGAGAATTGCTGTTCCAAAGCTTCTCGAAAAGCAGGCATGCGCAATCTAGCAAGTTGGTCGAATAAAGTTTGACGGACAGACATTAGTAATAAACCTCCCAGAATTAGGAATAATAAGAACCACCGCGAACATGCTCATGATGGTTAAGTTGGTCGTGTCTGCCTGAAAGCGGCGACTTTTGGGTTTGCAGAAATTTCTTGACAGCCCGATAACTGTGTACGCCAGCTTCGAAAGCGAGCTGACAGGCCGCCTCCAGGTCAGCCGGGGTAGCCTTCTTGGTCAATCCCAGAATGCCTAAACAAGTTCGATAGGCTTGTTCCGGGTGCTTGCGTGTTTCCAGCACAGCTGTGATCACGGCTTCGGTGTGGGGGCCAATTTGCTTTGCCCAGCGACAAAAGCGATCGGGTGACCACTCAAGATACCAGCGATGATTGGCTGGCATATGCTCTTTCTCGGTGGAGTAACCGAATTTATCAACGCGCTGATGGCAAGCAATCCGTCGGTTGTCACTGGTGTAGACTTCCACCAAATACTCAGAAGCCCGGATGAGCACCTTCTCCCGGGCATATGCGTGGGGAACGCTGTAGTGATGTTTCTTGAAGGTCACATGGTAGTCGATATGGACTTTGGCTTGCTTGACTTCCATATACACAAAGGACTGCACCGGCAACAACTGCAAGCTTTCTTTTTCGATCTCTGCAAACATTTCCCGGCGCGAAAGGCCATTATCTGAGCGTTTGCGATCATTGAGCCATTTGAGCTGTTCCCGGATAGCTTGATTGACTTCGTGCAGGCTGAAGAAGCGCCGATCTCGCAGCACGGCCAGGATCCAACGTTCCGCTTGTTGGACTGCATTTTCCGCCAATGCTTTGTCTTTTGGTTTGCGTACTCGGGTGGGGATGACTACAGCACCATAATGTTCCGCCATTTCATGGTAGGTTGGGTTGATATCTGGATCATAATAGCTGGGATGGGTGACCCCGGCTTTGAGATTATCGGGTCTGATGATTTTGGGTACACCCCCGAAGAATTCCAACATACGTACATGCGCCTGGACCCAGTTGGGCAGGCTCTGGCTCCAATGCGCTTCCGCATAGATCAGTCCACTGGCTCCCAATACCCCAACGAAGACCTGGGCTTCAACTAGCTCCCCCGTTTGTGGATCGATCACATTGATGGTCTGCCCAGCGTAGTCCACCTGTACTTCTTCACCAGCTTTTTTCGGCACTCGCATCACTGGCTTTTCCTGCGCCTTTGACCATTTCCGATACAACTCACAAAACTGACTGTATCCATACCCCTCTGGATACGCATCGATGTACTCCTGCCATAGCAGCATCCGGGTTACCCCTGGACGGTGAAGTTCTTTTTCTACCCACGGCCAATCGGGCTGCTTGCGTTTGTTTCCATCTTTATCTTTTTTGGGAAACAACTTGCTGCGCAATTCGTCTTCCCCCATTTCTTCTGCCAGCGGCCAGCTTATCCCTGCCCGCTCGGCCCGCTTTTGGTACTCCCGCACAGTACTGTGCGAAATATTCAGACTGCACCCTACCTGCCGATCACTCAGCCCCACTTCGTTCTTCAGCCGAAGAATTTCTTTGATTTTTCTCATGGTCAGTTCCTTTCTTGCCATCTTCGCCTCCAGTGTCTTTGATGAGGCTCAAGCTTGGCATAGTTGTTTGGATCTGACCAGTTTTGTTTTTTTGATTCCGATCCGTTCCGTCCAGCGATTCCGATTTCTTTCGAAAAATGGACGATTTTTCCCGGAATCAGTGGACGATTAATTTCGGAATCGCTGGACGATATTTTCGGAATTGATGGACGTTTTCCCCCGGATTATGCAGCCAGTTGTAAATTGGTCAACTTGGCCTCAGAAATCGTAGTCCATGGGGATGATGATGACTATCCAGTGCCACGCCTAGGGAATATTGAGATTAGAGATGGGGACGAGATCGAATTAGGGGAATACCGAATTGCGCTCAAAATACCCCTGACAGCCGAATATCTACGAAAATCAGGCCAAATCGGTGCCGAGCTTTCCATGCCGGATGCCGTCGTGCGTCCAGACATAACGACGGTTGGTCATTTGACGATTAAGAATATCGGTATGCAGCCGGATTGTCAATTCCGGGTATTGTTGAGTGGTTTCCCCGAGGATTGTTATCAGATTGATCCAGTCCCCCTTATGTATCCTGATGCCGTGGAAGAGGTGCGCGTGCAGCTTTACCACCGCAAACATTATCCATCAGTCGGATTTCACGATCTTCATTTCTACATTTCGGCGCCCTCAAATTATCCTGGAGAAGAGTTGATTATTAAACAGGGCATCTATGTTGTGCCTGTATTTGATCAGACATTGACCTTGACTGATGATCTAGCCGAACCCAATCCTACGTTTGGAGTGGATACGCCCATTCAAGATGATCCTGTTCCCGCAGCAGAAAAGGTCGAACGTCCCTCGACCCCCAAGCTCGTTATCCCAGAGCCACCTCCCACGCCCATCGAAGTGGAGCGCCCCGAGGACCAGGACCCTGAACCCTCCGATCGCTCCGAGGACAGTACCAGCCTGGAAGAGGCCGAACCAACCCCAACGTTGACAAGCCCGAAACCTGCCTCGGCTGATGCCTTTCCCGAACGTCCAGCGCTCGATGATGTCGATCAATCTGCTGAATCAACCCTAATAACACCCGCGCCTGTTGAGGTCCCCGAAGAGGCAGACGAGATCGTGGACGTTGAAACGTTGGATGAGCCTGAAGCCCAAGTTCAGGAAGAACCTCAACCTGAGACCCCTGAGCCGGCACCAGCACCTGAAACTGCGCCTGTTCGTGAGGAAACCAAACCCGATCAGGACCGGCCCAAAGTCAAGGTTGTGCGCAAACAGTTCGATGAGTTTTGGGAAGAAGAATAAACGATAACAGATTCAGGAACCCCCGATTATGGCACAGACACTTTCTTTAGCGGATAAATACCTGATTTGGATATTGCTGGCGGTCATGGTGGCCGTATATCTCTTGCTGCTGGTGCGATTATTTCGCATCCTCAAAGTGCATGGGGATAGACGGCATACGCTCGAATTGGTCAATGATGGAAATTTACCCAGTGTCTACCATCTTTTGGTCTCCTCACCCGAGCCCCAATTGGATTTCAAGCTTTTCCATGATGGCAGGCCACTGATGAATGTGCCTGAGCCGCCGAAAAAGGAATTTGTTGCATCGGTTGAGGCTCCACAACAACCTCAAACACAAGTTGCCGCCAAACCAGCCCAAAAGGCCTCCAAAAAGCCCGCCGCGCCTTCAAAGGGTAAATCGGCCATTGATCAGGCATCCCAAAAAGGCCAGGCAGTGACCTCAAAATTGGGTGTCGTGGCGGGGATTTTAGGAACCATGGGCGGTTTGCTTCCCGGCAAGTTGGGCAGCCAGTTGAAGAGCCAGGGTGCCGTGGCGCGTGATGCTCAGACCAGCACGCTGAAGGCTGTCCAAGCGCCCAAGCAAGTTCAGCGCAAGGCGGATGCTTTGCAGAGTCAGAGCAGCCGCCTGGGTGTGAATGTGCCGCAAGGAGCTCAATCACCCGGAACTGCTCAAGCGCAGACCCCGGTGGCGGAACAGGGACGTGAGGCTGTTGTCCTCCAAAAACTGCCATCCCGCCCCGCGCATGTCAATGTCGGAGCGCCAAAAGCGCCTGCGGTTTACCGCGTTCAAACCCGAGAACTTGCTCCCGGGGCGATGCTGTCCTTGCAGCTAA
>CAYVQU010000311.1:0-3894 GCA_964453155.1 uncultured Anaerolineales bacterium
CTGGTCGGAAAACAGCAAAGCGATGCCAGGTAGAATATGGTAAATCGCTATATAACTTTCAAATTTTATTGCCACCCGTAGTGCTTGGTAGAGATAATCTTGGGCCCGAGATGGCTGGTTCAGTCCCCGGTTTGCAAACCCCAGAAAGGCCAGATACTGGCCAATATTTGCAGCATCCGCAGGATTGGAAAATCCCTGGAAAACGGCGTAGCATTCCTGGAACCAATTCTCAGCCTCTGTATAAGCACCTTCCGCCAGAGCAGCTCTACCCAGGACATCTTTGGCCCCTGTGGTCCATTGGTAAGCGGAATTATGTTTCATATGTTTATAGATTTCTATCGCAAACCGGGCCTGTTCGCAGGCTACCTGGTACTCCCCTAGATAGAGATCTGGGTAAGCAACTGCAGCATAAGCCCATGCGAAAAAGCTTTGCTCATATCCCAGATTAACTGACATATCCAGCGCTTCATTCTCCATTGTTCGGGCTTCTTCAAACTTGCCAACCCAGACCAGACAAGAACCCAAATTAGCGTGCATCGTGGCAACTCGATGTTGGTCCCCGAGTTCTCGATAGATCTCCAGAGCTTCATATTCCAGTGCGAACCCTTTGTCGAGTTGCCACAACATCGAATATTTCCCTGATATTTCCACGAGTGTGTCTGCGATCCCCCGCAGATCATCCATTTCTCTGGCGATCTGCAAACTTTTTCCAAGAATATATAATCCTTCTCTAGTAGTAGTATTGCGCTCCCCCATGATCCTTAGCGCCCAACCGGCCCACCAGGACTCATCAATAGCCATGAATTGCGCGGCTACATCCTCAATTATTTTTGAATTTTCTGGTTGAACAACTTGCTCTGTGATTATAAATTGGGTCAGATGGAACAAGGCTTTTTCAAAACGGGTTTCTACCTCCACCAGTTCGCTACGCTTTAAGGTGGAAAGACATTTTTGGAGAAGCTTCTCAGAATGATCCCAATTCCCCAATTTCCAGTTGAAAAAACCGCTCCAGGCCAATGCTCTGGCCTTAAGAAGCAAACTAGATTCACCACCAGGATCGCTCACCGAGTTTAACCGGTCGACTAGGGTCTGGCAAACCTCATCACCTTCGACACGCTGGTGGCTTTGAAAAAGATAAATGCAATATCCGTTGATCGCGCCAGCTAAAGATTTGATCGTAAAATTTTCAACCGCCCATGTCCAGGCAGCCCGAATATTATCAATCTCGCCCTTCATTTCCTTGGTGGCTTCAATCTGTCGGGGGCCTTGGAGATCGCGTTCCCAGTTTGCCAGCGCCTGTAAGAAAGTTTTACTGTGTTTGGAGCGGATGTCAACATCGCGGTTTGAATCATTTTCCAATTTCTCAGCCGCAAACTGCCGCATCAGTTCATGGACTTCGTAGCGTCCCGCCGCGATCCGTTGCAGCATCGATTTATCAATCAAATTCACTAGATCATTTAAAGATGCACCCGCTACTTCCCGGGCCGCTTCTCGGTTAAAACCGCCCCGGAAAACAGATAGCGCGGCCATGATTTGGCGCTCGTCTGCACTGAGCAAGCGCCAAGAGTGGTTGAACACACTCCGCAGGCTGCGTTGCCGCGGGGGGAGATCCCGAAGGTCTTTTTCCAGAAACTCGAAGTCTTGGGGAATTTCGGCAGCAATCTCCGCCGGGGTGAGCATACTCACCCAACTGGCTGCCAGCACGATTCCCAGTGGCATCCCTTCCAGTATCGCACAGACCTCAATTACATCAGCAAGGTTATTGTCGCTCAGGTAGAAATCCATCTGCACCTGACTAGCATGCGTTTCGAACAACTGGATTGCGCTGAATTGCGCCGACACCACATCTGACTGGATAGACGATTCTGGATAAGCTAACCCCCAGACATCGAAGATATGCTCACCGGTTACCATTAATCTTGCCCGGGACGTTGCCAGGATTTTAACGCTGGGTGCGCTATTCAGAATATCTAACACCAGGCAAGCGCCATCCAGCAAGTGCTCGAAATTGTCCAGGATCAGCAACATCTGTTTGTTACGTAGATAATTTAGTAGTTGTTCATGAGGAGTTCCCTCACTGTGGAAGGAAAATTTCAGGGTGGCTGCGATGGCCGTGGGAATAACTTCAACCGACTGGACTGGCGCTAGGCTGACAAAATAGATTCCATCCTGGTAATCTGTCAGCAGCCCTCCAGCTGCTTCAATCGCCAATCGGGTCTTCCCACTGCCGCCCGGACCCAGTAAGGTCAGCAGCCGACAATCGTCCAGACCCAGTTTGACCCGAATCTCGGTCAGTTCTTTTTCCCGACCGATGAAGGTCGTTGCCTGTGCTGGCAAGTTGTTCCTGGACCTGGAACTTGATTCTGAGATGGAGGGGGCACCTTCCGACTGGAGACTATTTTCTGCTTCTAGACTAATGGATATGGGCTTAGATAGCACTGGCATCCGAGCAGCGGACACCTCGCCCAACCCGCTGAGAATGAAGGTTTCTTGATCGTCTTCAGGGATATCCAGACATGCAGCCAACCTCTCCGCCATCACCTGGGAAGGACGCCGTTCATCATTCTCGATTTTGCGGATCGTGACTGTAGCACAACCCACATCGCGGGCTAGGGCTGCCTGGGTTAGATCCAAGGCTTTGCGCCGCCGTCTGACCCAGTAACCGAAGGAATATGTCTCATCCAAATTCAATTTCTCCCGGCTCAAGTGGATACACCAACCTGAAGAGTATCACCAGCTTGTATCGTTTGTGTATCGGTTACCGATACCACAAAACCAATCCGATTTGTTTTAATCGAGCCTAGATAGTCTTCACAAACCATTATACACAATACCATTTATCCAAAAGGAGCAGATCATGTATCTCAAACGAAATTCTAACTTGGCACTCAGCTTAATTCTGATCTTAGTAACTATAGCACTTATCGGTGGTAACTGGTCAGCGGTAGCAGCGGAAAATCTCAGCAGCGAAATTGCCGTAACCAATTGTGTAGACGCCTATGCCGGAGGACCGGACTTTATCTTTAATCCCAAACCAGAGAGTATGAAGATCACTTTGGGTGGAAATTGCCAATCCAAAGTTACGGCTGACAATGAGCCCACATTTCTCGTCGCCTCGTCGATTGATTTGGGCACACCCGAAAACCAGACTGAATGCCCTAAGGCTCAACCTGGTGCACCTAACTTCATCGTAAACCCCGAGCCTGCAGTCAACTTTGAGGTAGCTGGTATTGATGATAAATGTACGCCAGGATAATTTTCCTGGTATCGGGAAAATCAGGGGATGCAGCGCCAGCCAATTTAGGCTGGCGCTTCCTTTTAATCTACCAACAGCGGATGAAATTTAAAATTCTTTTTTCATGACCAATGAGAACGCTAACGTTGGCTTTAGGCGTCCCGGCGACATAGACCCAGAACATCGCTCGCCTATTACCATTGAAATCAATTCAACCTCGCGACCCGGAATCTGATCTTTTCGGCTAATTCTATCTTAGCAATTTTCAGGCTTTTCGCGACGCTTACCCTCCGGCTGCAAGCCGGGTCGCCTGCAAGCGGGGTTGTGCGGTGTTCAGCACTTCATTTGCTTTTTTCTTCAAAGTAATCAAATATGTCAAAAAGCCTTTCTTCGGTCATTGGATGACCATCTTTATATTCGATCCATCGGACATCATAGCCAAGCTCATCAAGCAGTTGAACCTGTAATTTCATCGATTGAATTGGATCAGTGTCAAAACATAGTACCCCAGGATGGGAACAGTGCGTTGAGTTGTCTTGAACACCCCAGAAATAGAGCTGACTTACTTCTTGATAGCCTTCTACATTAAATTTAACACCAACCAACTGTGTCATCTCAAAAAGTAGCGGTAGAACAGAAAATTAACGAAAAACATAGGC
>CAYVQU010000312.1:0-3817 GCA_964453155.1 uncultured Anaerolineales bacterium
AAATCATCTCGAGCTTCAACTCACTTGTCTAGACCTAAGATGCGTTTGCCCTGTGATACAATTCCGGCCATGTTTCAGAAAAAGTGGTTGCGAGTTTTACTGGTCGTGGTGGCCCTGGGTTTCCTGGGAATGCTCGTATATCAAATTCCGTGGGTAGAGCAGCGAGCGTCTTGGCGAATCGATATTGCGGTAACGTATTTACGGGGAATGCTGCGCCCCGTTCGGGCCGTACCCACCCCAATTACCAGGTTGACCTCCCCGACTCCCAAGATCACCGCCACTTCAACGCCAACATTCACGCCGACGACAACTCCGTCTCCCCTATCAGGGGGAGAATCGCCCCCAACACCAACGCTATCGCCGACTTTGCTCCCCTCCCCGACCCCAATTCCGGTTAAAGTCGAGCTCGAATCTACCTTTTGGGAAAAACAAGATTGGAACAACTGCGGCCCCGCAACGCTGGCTGTCTATCTGAACTATTACGGCTGGGAGGGGGATCAATTTAAAATCTCGGCCAAACTCAAGCCGCAGCGCGGCGACCGCAATGTGAACGTCGAGGAATTGGACCATTACACCCGCAACTATGCCGGGTGGTTACAGACCCAATTTCGGGTCGGTGGCGACCTGGATTTACTCAAGAAATTTGTGGCCGCGGGGATTCCGGTGATGGTGGAATCCAGTTTCTCTTTTGAGCAAACCTACTGGCCCCATGACGATCAATGGGGTGCCCATTACCTGTTTATAACCGGCTACGACGAAGCCGCCCAAACTTTCACAGTTCAAGATACGTATATCGGAGCCGATCAAATTGTCTCCTATGAGTTACTGGATGAGCAGTGGCAACCCTTCAACCGGGTATTCACACTGATCTACCTCCCCCAACAAGAGCAAACGGTACAAGCCATTTTGGGTACAGATTGGGACATTCCAACCAACCGCCAGAATGCGTTGGCGGAGGCCCAAGCTGAAATTGATGCTAATCCCCAGGATGCCTACGCCTGGTTCAATTTGGGAACCAACCTGGTTTATTTCGAACGGTATGAAGAAGCCGCCGCGGCTTATGATGAAGCCCGGGCCATCGGCTGGCCGCAACGAATGCTGCGCTACCAATTCGGTCCATTTTTCGCCTACTTCCACTCCGGCCGCAACGACGATTTACTCGCCCTGACCGAGTATGCGCAACAATTCACCCGTAATTCTGAAGAGACCTTTCTCTGGCACGGCTGGGCCTTATATCGCCAGGGAAATATTGTGGGAGCCATGGAAGACTTCGAGGCCGCGTTGGAGGCCAATTATCTTTACCAGGATGCGCGTTACGCGTTAGATTTTGTTTTGGGGCAATAAAACGTGATACGTGAAGCGTGATTCTGTCACGTTATCACGCTTCACGTATCACGCATCAAAATTACCCATATTAAACTTGCAATTCATTTGGGGGAAAACGATAAACTATCCGCAATACTCATTAACTTATTTGCGGAGGATTATCATGGAAAACAAATCTGGCGCCCCCCCACAGAAAACCAGACGGCGAAACTCAAAGATACAGCGGACGGAGCAGCAATTGAATGAATTTAGCTCCAGTGTGGCCTCCCTACGAACCGAAGCGGACCGGGTCCGCGGTGTTTTCGGGATCGGACGGCGAATTCTGGTGCCCCCCGATGAGATTCACGTTGTCGTTGGTGATGGTCGTCATTCCTGGCTGCTATCCAACGAGCGCAAAGTATTCGGGCAGACCGCGGACCGACCCTCGCGTTACTGGCTTAATGGGTTAACCCAGGTCATTAAACTCAAAACCATCAGTTTTACTGTCCCCATTCGGGGGACCGATGATAGCGGGGTCCAGGCCCTGGATAACAGCAAAGTCAGTTTCCGATTGTGGGCCCATGCGGTGGCGAAACTCAACCCCGACAAGGCTGAAATTGCTTCCCAACGCGTTGGCCTCGACACCACCGGGCTGATCAACACCATCATGGAGGTTGGCAAAGCCGAGTTGATCGCCGCGGCGGCGACGATGGGGTTACAAGAGATCATTGCTGAACGTCAGAAACTGGCCGAGATCGCGTTCCCCAAAGTCAACCAAATTCTCTCAGAATTAGGGTATGACCTGGCCCTGTTGACGATCACCAAACTCGACGGCATTGCCTACGAAAAACTGGTCGAACAGGCTGAATCCCGCATCTCGAAAGAGACCAGCATCGCCACCAACCTGGAGCAGGTTGCTGAGTTACAAGATGATCAGTCGCGGGAACGCACCGAGGCTGAAATTCGAGCGGACACCGAGAAAAAACTGGCTGCCGAAAGTCTGGAGGCCCAACGCGAAGTTGAAACTGCGACCCTTAACCAGCAAGAATCCCTGGCCGTCCGCCGCCACGAAGTCGACATCCAGCAAATCGATCGTGAAAAATCCGCGGCCGAAACCGCCCATGAGCGTGATCTGGCCAAAGTTCAATTAGATCAGAAATTAGGCCAAGGGGAGGCAGAAAAAGAGGCTCAAATTGCCCGGATCACAACTGAACGAGCCGCGGAGTTACGCGCCATTCAACAAAAACGAGATGCGGCCATCCTGTTGGCCGAAACTGAAGCCGAAGCCGAACGCCTGGCCCTGGATCAGGCCCGCGAGATCGAGCGAAAAGCCGAACGGACTCAAGCCGAGGCCATGCGTCTTCGCGAAGAAGAACTGGCCGCGGCCGACCGCGCCAAAGAAGTCGCCCTGACCCAGGCGAATCAGACCGGTGAAGCCCTCAAAGTGGAGGCTGATGCCGAAGCCCGGGCCCTGCAACTCAAAGTTGAGGCCGAAACCAAGGCTGAATTACTCCGAGCTGACGCCGATGCAACCGCCTCTGAAAAACGGGCGCAGGCTGCCAAAATCCGAGCAGAGGCCACCCGCGCCGAAACCGCGGCTCCTGGGTTGGCGGAAGCGGAAGTAGAGGCCGCACGGGTTGAAGTTGCCGAGAAACAAGTGGCAGTTACCCGGGCCGATGGTCTGGCCCAGGCCGAAGTGGCTCAAGCTCAAGCTGAAACCGAAGCCGAACGCATGCGCCGGATGAAAGAAGTTGAAATCAATGCTCAAAAACAGCTGGTAGCCCTTTATGACCAGGCCCCCGTCTTGGTTGAACTTGAAAAACTTCGCATGGAACATGAGCACGAAGAGCGCTTGACTACCCTCCAGATGGATGCCTACCTCAAGGCCTTCGAAGCCATTGCTCCCGGGGTCAAGGTCAATATTTTCGGCAACGGCAATCAGACCAGCCGCATCTTTACCGATCTAATGTCGTTTTCACACGGTGCCCGGCTGTTGGGCGATGAAATTCCCTTTGTGGGTCGGGTGTTAGATGGCAATGTCTCCGGCGGAAATGGACATGTGCCGCTTCTGGGACAGTTCATTCCTTATGTGCAGCAAGTTTTAGCAGACATGAATCCCCGCATGTTCTCCAGCTTGAAGATTGTTGACTTGATCGATCGGTTGGACCCCGTCCTGGCAGGGCGCGAGGATTTGGCTACCGCCCTGGGCAATATTCGGGAAGATGCTAATTTCCGGGTGGTCGGCGACCTACCGGTCAAGCCCCTGCTCCGATTTTTCGGGTTCAATCTTGGAGCAGCAACGCCTGGAGATGATATGGGCTTAGATGAAGATTCTACCCTTGAGAAAGACGAAGCTGAACTGACCTTAGCTGAATAGTAACTCCCTACCTTAAGACCTTCCCGGTTTTCGAAACCTGGAAGGTCTTGCTTTAAACCCCATTTTGTCGATAACTATCAAACGGGTGTATTTCAGTTTGGGGGAAAGGTGTGAGAAAATAAGGTGACCAAGAGA
>CAYVQU010000313.1:0-3780 GCA_964453155.1 uncultured Anaerolineales bacterium
TTAATGTTCTTCAGCGAGAAATTTTCTTTTCTCGTTGTCTAAACTCGAGTTAAGGGGTTAAGAGTAACCCGAATACCTGATCTCTAATCACTCGGTCCTAGTATTTGTCTAATCTGATCATACTCAAAATTATGGGCGTATTCCGACAGTGCGGCGGCCACCGCGGGGGCATGCGTCTCAATTTCGGCGATCAGGGCTTCCATTTGGGCCATGTCCGCCTGGAGAGTAGCCTGGTTGAGGGCGGCTAACAGGGGTGCGGGGATCGCTGTCAGTGCCGCGGGGGTCAGGACAGTTTCAGGGCTGGTAGACAATCCAGGAGCAGAATCCCCTTCGAATTCCTGGTAAATGAATTTCGTTCCCAGGTGTTGGGTCATTTTATCGAAAATTTGGCTGCTGCGGAAAGGCTTCCGGACAAAATCATTGGCTCCAGCTTGTAAAATGCGTTCTCGATCCTCCTCAAAGGCGCTGGCCGTAATGGCGATGATGACCATATCGGCAGTTTCGGACTGCGAGCGGATGTGCTGAATGGCTTCGAACCCATCCATGAGCGGCATTTGGACATCCATCCAGATCAAATCGGGGCGCCATTCGCAGGCCGCGTTGACAGCTTCTAAGCCATTGGTAGCCTGATGAATTTCAAACCCCAAGGGGGTGAGCAACTCAACCAGGAGTTGGCGATTTTCGAGGCGGTCTTCGGCGATCAAAATCCGGGCAACCGGTTGACCAGGCTCGATCCCGATGACAGTCCTTTCAGCGGCGGCCGGGGTGATTGTCGCAGTTTGAGCGCTGCTAAAAGGAACGGCAAAGTGAAAAATCGACCCCGTACCGACTTCGCTGGTGACCGTAATTTCGCCGCCCATCAGTTTGATAAACTGCTGGCTGATGGCTAACCCCAGGCCGGTGCCTTCGGTGGACTGCTGACCAGTGCGGGTTTGGACAAAGGCTTCAAACAAGGTGGCAATTTCATCGGGCGCAATCCCCAGGCCGGTATCCTGGACTTCAAATTCGAGGGTGTGGGCTGCGGTGGCCCGAACCCGCAAGGTGACTCCGCCAGTTTGGGTGAATTTGAGCGCATTGGAGAGCAGGTTGATGAGCACCTGGCGAAGTTTTACTTCGTCGAGAACCACAAAATGCGGGAGCTGCGGACTCAGTTCAAAGTTGAGAACCAGTTCTTTATTTACCGCGCGCAGCCGGAGCATATCGTTCAGGTCTTGGAGCAGTTGGTGTAGGTCGAAACTGGTTTCATCCAGGATCGTTCGCCCCGCTTCAATTTTGGACATTTCCAAGACATCGTTGATCAGCGTCAGGAGATGTTCGCCGCTGCGATTGATAATGGCAATCTGATCCCGCTGCTTGGTCGTGAGATCGGTATCGCGATCCAGCAGTTGAGTGAACCCTAAAATAGCATTGAGCGGGGTGCGCAGTTCGTGACTCATATTGGCCAGGAACGCGCTCTTCGCCTGATTAGCGGCTTCGGCCGTGATGCGAGCCCGTTCGGCCTCTTTTTGGGCTGCCAGGGCCGCATTCTTGGCATGTTTGAGCGCCTGTTCGGCCCGGACGCTGTCTGTAATATCTTTGGCCGCGCCGAGCATTTTCAGCACCCGGCCGTCGGGATCGCTGGCCGCGCTGCGATGATCAGTGAGCCAGCGGATATCCCCATCTTTGGTGATGATGCGATAAATCGACTCATCGGTGCCACCGGCCGCGAGCAGCGCGGTCCGCTGGTGAAGGTATTTTTCTTGATCATCTGGGTGGACAATGGCTGGCCAGCCGCCGCGTTCGGCTAATTCTTCGGGAGAGTAGCCGGTGAGGGGCGAGAAAGCTTCGGTGGCCCAATCAAGTTCGATATCGCCAGTGGTATCAATGGTGACGCTGTAGATATAATCCGAGGTCAACTCAGAAGTGGAGCGATACCGGGCTTCGCTCTCCTGCAGAGCCGCTTCAAATTCCTTATGTTCAGTGATATCGCGAATAATGCTGGTCACCAATATTCCCTCGGGCGTTTCGAGGGGGCTGAGGCTGATATCGACGGGGAAAATGCTGCCATCTTTGCGGCGGCCGTGTAAATCCAGGCCATAGCCCATCGCCCTGGTCCGGGGGCCGGCAATGAAGTCGGCCCGATGAGCCCCATGGATCGCCCCCAATTCTTCCGGGAGCAAAATCTCAACCGGTTGACCAATCAACTCCGTGCGGGAATAACCAAAGACATTTTCAACCTGCTCATTGATCAGCATGATCTGGCCAGCGTGATCGGAGATGATGATGGCGTTGGGGGCCGTCGCTAAAACCCCTCGGAACTGGGCCTCACTGGCCCGAGCGGCGTCTTCCGCTTTTCGGCGTTCGCCAACTTCGACTTCGAGTTCGGCCGTCCGCTCCTCCAGACCGCGCAGCAGATTGCCGACTTGAGCCGCCATCGTATTGAAACTACCCGCCAGGATACCAATCTCATCGCGAGATTCGATCACCGTACGAGCGTCCAAATCGCCCTCGGTAAATTTCGTCACCGTACTGGTGAGCTGCGTAATCGGCCGCCCCAAGGTCTGCCCCATGATAAAGGCGGTCAATATTGCGCCGGCGGCGATAAACGCGGCCAGGATCAAAGTTGTCCGGGTTTGGGCCTCTACGGGGGCCAGGAATATTTCTTGGGGTTGGAAAAAGGTCACCAGCCAGGGCTGGGTTTCGAGCTGGGCAATGGCAACCTGATTGATTAAATCACCCGTGGCGACATCTTCGGCTTCGAAAAAGCGCTGGGTTTCGGGGTTCGAGAGATGCTCCTCCAGGTCATCTAGCTGCATGATGAAAAGTTCATCTTCCGTGAGATGGGGCAGGCGGTCGGCGCCGCTCAATTTGGTGATAATTTCGGCGGATAACTGGACAATGGGGATAAAATTGACTTCAGGGGCAGTCCCATGGGCCAGATGCAGGTGATACTCGTCAAATAAGACCCCAAATGATCCGGAACCGGCGAGGTCATTTTTATCTTCGAGTAAATTTTGGAGAACAGCCGCCTCATAACGAACCCGTAACACCCCCAGAAATTCCCCGTTTTCTGCTAAAACCGGGCTGCTGAAATAGAGATAGGCCGCTCCCGTTTTGGGGTGAAACAGCACCGGAGAAACATATTGGGTCCCCATCATCCCCGGGTCTTCAAAGACTTCAAAATACGCCCGTTCCGATTTATCCATCCCGATATCGGCCATTTGGGTATCGACCACGATGTGCCCGGTGCGATCCAAAAGGGCGTAAGATGAAATAAAGCGATCTTTCTGCGCTAGGGTGGTGAGTAAATCCAAGGCATCGACCGCAACTTCATCACTATGGTCGCCGCCCAGCGGGTAGACCTCGAGGTATTTAACCACCACCGGCAGGCGGGCTTCGGTCTCGATGGCGCCCAGGTTCGAGTTGATAAACGTATCCAGGCTGGCGGCAGTTTGGGAAGCGACGGCGAATAAGGCCTGATTGGCATCTTCAATGAGGGCATTGCGGGCATTACGCCCGTTGAGAACAGCCAAAAATCCCAACGGCAGCAGGGCGACCAAAACAAAAGCCGTGATCAACTTAAATAGCATGGTCGGTGACCAGCGATCGGATTCGGGGGGAGGGGAGGCGTGGGTGCGCATGAGCGTTTCTTTCAGTTGAAGTCTACCCCCTAAATCTCCCCGCTAGCAGGGGGACTCTATCGCGCAAGCGGGGAGGCTTTTAAAAGGGATAGATAACTTGTTGATAACAATAGAGTTTATGCAGAATTAGCAGCGGCAGTTCGCCATCGTTGGGTCTGTG
>CAYVQU010000314.1:0-3715 GCA_964453155.1 uncultured Anaerolineales bacterium
TCGATCTGACGTTGAAGAGTGACTGGGTGCTGGAATGGACGTGTGAGGAAGAACCGAGCGCCTTCGACAACCGCACTCGCGAATGTCCAAAGGTTCTTGAGTAACAAGGCTTTAGATGACAAAACAGAAAAGACAGACCCTGTTGAATTGGAGCACCGCAGGCGTGCTGATGCTCCTGTTTCTGATCTGGCATGGCGCGTTTGAAGGCCCACTAACCCCTGATGAAATTGAAACCTATATCGGGCGGTATCAGGCGCAAAATCCCGAAGCTGATACTACTAAACTGAGGCAATTTTTGGAAGAAGATGATGGCCAGCCGATTGTGATGGTCAATGCCATTAAACTCTACGACACGCCCATCGGGATCAACGGGCAGAATTTCGGGAATTCATCCGAACAAGCCTTAAACGAATACATGAGTTTCGTACTGCCGTACTTGATCAAACGGGGAAGTTATCCCCTTTACAGCGGTAATGCCGTTTTTGAATCGATGGAAAAGTGGGGCATTGAAAACGCAGAAGAGTGGACCAGCGGCGCGCTGATGCGCTACCGCAGCCGCCGGGTGATGATTGAGATGTCTACCGATCCGGTCTTTGAGCAATTTCACGATGCCAAGATTGCCGCCATTGAGAAAACCTTCGCCTTTCCCGCAGCAACAGCTGTATCCACCGGGAACCTGGCTGTGACAGTCGGTTTGGTACTGCTGTCACTCGCTTTGGGGATGCAATTGTTTATTAATGGAAAAAGATATGAAACCCGTGATTAAAAAAATAATCCCAATCATTTCTTTGGGTTTGCTCGCCGCCTCGCTGGGTGGTTTGATTGGCGCGATATCGGCCGAATTTCTCCACTTTATTGAGTGGGGCCAGCACCTGCTGTGGGAAGAACTTACCAGCAGTTTGCCTGTGCAAACTCTACTGGTTGCCACCTTGGGTGGCGTATTGATCGGTCTGTGCCAGTGCTACCTGGGCGACCATCCCAAAGGGATTAACGAAGCCGTTTCCGAAATTCGTGAAACCGGTCGCTTGGATTACAAGCACCTCCCCCAAGGAATGCTCACCGCGGCTACTTCCCTAATCTTCGGCGCTAGCCTGGGTCCTGAAGCCGCCATCATGGATGTGATGGGCGGGTTGGGAACCTGGGCCGGAGATGTAATGCGTTCTTTTCGAACGCGTTTCGATCTACCAGAGCCGGAAAAGTATGAAAACCAAATCAAAAACTTCCTCCAAAAGTGGCCAACGATTATAGCGTATCTTGCTGGGGGAATAGTATTCATCAAACTGTTAGACGGCCTGTACGGCGGCGGCTTGCTGGATTTGAGCGCGTACGCATTCCACTGGACGGATCTGTTGTGGAGTATCCCCCTGGCCGTGGTTGGGGCGGCCGGTGGCTGGCTCTATCTCCAACTCCATCACTGGCTGAAAAAATGGATTGCTCCCCTGAATCAAAAACCGATTTTGCGCGGCACCTTGGGCGGCTTCAGCCTGGGGCTGACAGCCCTCTTCCTGCCATTGGTTTTGTTCTCTGGCCAGCACCTCCTAAACCCGTTGTTTGCGCAAGCTGCCCAGTTTGGTTTCTGGATTCTTATCTTAACCGGTCTGGCACGCCTGTTCCTGACCAGTCTGATGCTGCATACCAGCTGGAAGGGTGGTCAGTTCCTGCCGATCATGTTTGGGGGTGCCGCTTTGGGGTTGGCGATCAGTGCCTTGTTTCCGATCGTCCCTGCGTCGGTAGCCGCGCTGGCAGCCATGGGCGCTCTTACTGCCGTAGTGCTGCCCAAACCACTGATCGCCCTGGTTTTGATGGGATTAATGTTCCCCCTGGAATATCTCGGCGTTTCGGTCGTCTCCGTTGGGCTGGTGATGATCGGAAAACGAATTTCAAAAAAAATAAGCATAACTCGCTTGCCCGAAGTGGAAGTTGTTTTGGCAGGTGACTAACCATAGAAAATTGCTAGGAGTAACACATGTCTAATAAATTAAACCGTAGAGATTTCCTAAAATTGGGTGGACTAGCAGCCTTTTCTTTGCCGGCGGCCACCAAAGTAGGCCAGCTGGGAAACTTTGACCTGATCGAATCACAGGAATCATTTGGCGGCTTTACCATCAAGAAGTTGAAGGATGATGATCCGCTCTTTGAATTCAGCCCTAATTACACCCGCTTTGATGCCACCAACGCGATTTTGAGCCGCATCTGGTGGGATGATGACTTCAACGAAAAAGCAGATGCCACACCAACCGTCTACGAGAAGAACGATCCCGGTTATACCCAGGTAGATAAAGCCCTTTCCGCTGGGGCCGCATTCGTGGCTATGTATGAAGGAACTGATTCGTCAATCGGATTTCTTGGATTGCATGACGGCTTGATGGGGTTGGATCCCAAGGTAAATGCCCCGGGGCAGGGACCAAGTTTTGACAGCCGCTGGGATCACGATCATCTTTCATCTGAAGAAGTAACAGATATTGTAAAAAAAGCCAGCCTTTTTTTGGGCGCATCCATGGTGGGTATTACCGACTTGAACGAAAAGTGGCTCTACTCTCATTATTATGATGGTTTTTCACAGACCAGAGCGCCGATCAAGATTACCAAAGTCGAGAAAGTGGAACTGCCCGAAGGACAGGTTTCACCAGATGAAACTCGGCAACTGATCAAAGCTGAACTGGAAAAGATGGATGGTCAGGGACTTAAAGCCCTGCTCGTTAACGTTTTGGAAAACATAGATCCGAGTTTGCTGCCCAGCAATGCCCCCTCTCCCAGTTTTGTGAAAGCTGTGCCTGTGAGTAAGTTTGAAGGACAAGCAGGGCAGCTGGTTACTAATTTACCCAAATTGGCTTTGGGTATGATCGCCGAGAAATTAGGTTTGGATATTGAGATCGCCGAAGTAGACCCCGGTGAATCTGCGAAGCCGCGCTATCTGGATGATGGCACCCTTGCTATTCCTGAGACGATGAACAAAGTCATCGTGCTGGCTTTTGAAGAAGATTTTGACGGGATCGAAGCCGCCCCCACCCATCTGACCGTTGCTATTACTCAAGATGGTTATTCCAAGATGGCGATCACGGGCGGCTCTTTGGCGCAGTTCATCCGTAAGCTGGGATATAACGCCATCCCTTGTGGAAATAATACCAATGTCAGCGTGCCGATGGCGATTGAAGCGGGTTTGGGAGAAAACGGCCGCAGCGGGATGTTGATCACGCCCAAGTACGGGCCGCGGGTACGTATCGCGAAGGTCATCACCGATATGCCACTTGAAAATGACAAGCCGATCCAATTCGGTGTGGAAGAATTCTGCAAAGCTTGTATGAAATGTGCGGAACTTTGTCCTAGTCAGGCGATTTCTTATGGCGACAAGACCATGGATGCTGCCAATCTCAGCTCAAACTCAGACGTCTTGAAATGGTCATCTGACCCCGAAAAATGCTGGGAAGGCTGGATCGCCAATGGCAGTGGCTGTGGTGTCTGCATTCGGGTTTGTCCCTTCAACAAGCCTGAAAGCTGGCTGCACGATGTGACCCGCATCATGATCGGGGCAGAGTCCGGCTCCATTGACAAGTTGCTGGTCAATCTGGATGATGCTGGCGGCTACGGTAAAAAAGAACCCAATATGATCTTCTGGGACAGCGATAAGTTCATTCATATTAAAGATTAACGGGATTGAGGAGTATCTTTTCAATGATTCGGGGGTGAAACAAAATCACACACCAACCCCAAGCAG
>CAYVQU010000315.1:0-3698 GCA_964453155.1 uncultured Anaerolineales bacterium
GCTCAGTTTGGACTGGTTTACCATGTTCACCCCTTATTGTGAATAGACTCTATAATGAATACAAGACAAAAACCCATGACGATTTTGCTAGTCGATGACGATCCCGATGATCGCTTCTTGATCCAGGAAGCGATTTTAGAGGCCGAGCTCCCTATTGAGCTATTCCAGGCCACCGATGGCCAAGACATGATTGAATATTTATGCTTACAAGGCGAATACCGGAATGGTAAACCGGCCCCAACACCTGATTTGATTCTCCTGGATTTGAATATGCCCCGGAAAGACGGGCGGGAAGCTTTGGCCGAAATCAAAGCCAACCCCAAACTGCAGATGATCCCCGTCGTCGTTTTGACAACTTCCAGTGCGCCGGAGGATATTCGCCAGACTTATCATTTAGGTGTATCTAGCTATATCACCAAACCAGTATCTTTTGATGGTTTGGTTGAAACCATGAAGATTCTCGGTGAGTATTGGTTCACTATTGCCAGATTACCGCAATACAGATAACAGAACCGGCAGCAATCATCCAAGAATGAATCAAACGAGTATTTTATGAGGCAGCCATCACAGCTTTCGACAATTAGCCTCCCCCTGGAGTATGATTTATGAGTTCGTCTGAAGGCGCGATCTTGTACACAATTATTTACAAAATATTGAAATTTTGGCGCGGCTTGATCAATCCTAAAACGCCCTATGTAAATGTGGCTTTGCAACGGAAATCGCGCTTGCTGGCAACCGGGTTAGTGGTGATGATCTTGGTGTTTTCAGGGGTAGATATAACCTATTCGCTGACGATTCCGGATTACCAGGTCCCCTGGTTTGGATACGGATTTATGATGGGGGCATTTATCATGAACCGCTACCAACGTTATTATTGGGCCGCGCGGCTGACTATTTTAATGTTCCCAATGGTCATTTTCTCCAGTGTTTATGGCGGTACTGCTGCCAACCCAATTTATACGCTGTATTATTCTGTCCTGTCACTACTTTTAGGAAGTATTTTCCTGAAAAAAAGTGGGGTAATTGTCTTGGGGCTCATTAACACCCTTGGGATTATCATTCTGCCCCTATTCCCAGTTGGATCAGCATATACCTTCAGCGTTTTAATAGGTCCATTTTCAACCAGTCTGATCGCTACGGCGTTAACCATCATTTATATGCAGCATCGGGATCAAATTGAAAAAGACCGTCAGACCCTGCAGGCGCTGTCAGACACCCGCTACCAGGCCATCTTCCAACAAAGTCCACTCGGTATAACGATCATCTCTCCCACGACCCAAATTCTAGAAGCCAACTCCGAATTTTCCCAAATGACGGGTTACTCCAATATCGAGCTGCTCACAATGAATATGATTGAGCTGACTCATCCAGATGATATGGAAGCGAGTGCCAAAATTATTCGCCATGCCCTCGCGGAGAAAATTGATATTTACAACCTTGAGCAGCGCCTGATCACCAAAACCGGTGAAGCGGTGTGGATCAACTTTATTGGGAATATTTTCCGAGATGAAGCTGGCAACATTACTTTCGGAGTCGGTTTGTCCGAAGATGTCACGGCGCAAAAATTAGCCGCGCAAGCCCTGAAAGAAAGTATCGATAAATTCCAGGGCTTTTTGGAACAATCAACCGATGGCATTTCCATTGTCGCGCCAGATGGCAGCATCAGCGAATGGAGCCCGGGCATGGAAAATCTTACCGGCTTTACTACCCAAGAAGTGGTCGGGGAAAAGGTTTGGGATGTCCAATTTCGCCTGGCACCAGCAGAACGCCGAACTGCTTCACTGCGAACTACATTCAAAGAGCTCAACACCCGCTTTTTCGAAACCGATGCAATTGATCCCCAATACCAGCGCATGGAGACAGATTTTGTTAATACTCAAGGGGAACTTAAATCCATGCAAGTCGCGACATTTCCGATTAAGACCGATAAAGGCATCCTAATCGGCAGCATTCACCGCGACATTACGGAGCGCAAACGGGCCGAAGAAAACCTCCGCAGCATTGCGCGCGATTTGAGCGAAGCGCAGCGCATTGCAAAACTTGGCAGTTGGCGCAACGACGCTGCCAGTGGTGAAGTTGTCTGGTCGGATCAAGTCTATCGTATTTTTGGGTACGAATCGGATACCCCCTCATCACCGCAGGAAATCTTTTCCCAGCACATCCATCCCGCCGATAAAGAAACTTACTGGCAAGAAATTTCGAACCATTTTCAAGACCCGCAAACCACAGCATTCCGGGATATCCCCTTCCGCATCATCACCCCAACGAGAGAGACCAAACATCTAATTACTTCTGGGGAATTTGATTTTAGCGCCAATAACATGAAATCGGGAGCCCGCGGTACCATTCTCGATGTCACTGAACAGAAAAAAGCGCAAGAGGCTCTGCAGACCCTGGCAACTGAGTTGGAACGTTCCAACCAGGAACTCGAGCAGTTCGCTTATATCGCCTCCCACGATCTCCAGGAGCCCCTGCGAAAAATTCAGGCCTTTGGAGACCGGCTACAGTCCAGATACGGCGAAACCCTAGATGACCGCGGCCTAAATTATCTCACTCGAATGCAATCAGCCGCCGAACGGGGGCAGAAAATGATCGAGGCGCTGCTGACTTACTCGCGGGTCGCTACTCAGGGCCAGCCCTTCGCGGCGACTGATCTCAATCAGGTGATTGCTGAAGTGCTTTCAGATTTGGAATTACTCATCGAACGCAGCCAGGGCCGGGTCACTGTGGAAGACTTACCCACGATTTCTGCCGACTCCACTCAAATCCGGCAATTGTTCCAGAACCTGATCGGCAACGCCCTTAAGTTTCATGCGCCTGACCAGCCGCCCATTGTGGCGGTCAGTTGTACAGTTCTAACCCCTGAAAAAGTCCAAATTCAAGTCCAAGATCAGGGCATTGGGTTCGATGAGGCTTTTGCTGATCGAATTTTCCAACCCTTCCAGCGCCTGCACGGCCGCGGTGAATTTGAAGGGAGCGGAATTGACCTCGCCGTCTGTCGCAAAATCGTCGAGCGGCATGGCGGTGAGATTTTGGCACAAAGCAAGCCAGGGGAGGGCGCGGTTTTTTCAATCAACTTACCCAAAGCGCCAGTGGCCATTGACGGGTAAAGAAAAAAAATCACTGATCATTTGCGAAAGATTGGAGTGGAAGAATGAAAACCAGAATTATTGTAACCCTACTATTGATATTACTAATATTTAATGCTTGTATACCTGCCAAAGAAGCGCCCCCTGACCAGGTTACCGTTCAACTCAAATGGGTGCATCAAGCCCAGTTTGCCGGATTCTACGCGGCTGAAGCGCAAGGGTTTTACGCTGAAGAAAATATCGCGGTCATCTTTGTCCCTGGTGGGGTTGGGATTGATATTTTTGAAGGAGTTTCCAATGGTGACACCACATTCAGTGTTGTGGGTGCTGACAGTTTGCTTGTTGAAAGGGCGAATGGTCTGCCGGTAACAGCCATTGCTACAATTTATCGGGTCAATCCCTTTGTACTGGTTGCCTTTGCCGATTCGGGGATTTCCTCACCGCGCGATTTTATTGGAAAAACAGTTGCGCTGTCTGGCGGATATGATACAGTGCAATTTCAGGCCATGCTCACAAACCTGGGTATTGACCCATCTGAAATTAATATCGTGGAATAGTGTCATCTCAAAAAGTAGCGGTAGAACAGAAAATTAACGAAAAACATAGGCA
>CAYVQU010000316.1:0-3690 GCA_964453155.1 uncultured Anaerolineales bacterium
TTTCCAGGGCATCCAGGGCCTTATCTACCATCGTTAGCAGTCGGCGCGTAGCTAAGCCTAGGGCGACACCTTCTCGCCTTGATAATTCAATCCTGAAGGTTTCATCGTCAAGGTATCGGTATAACGTGCGCTCTGTTAGCTGGCAATCTTCAGCAGCCGCTGCTATGGTTGAATGTTTCAACAATGCCGTTATTGCTCGTTTTTGGTTGTCGTTTAGTTCTGTTTTTTCTGACATAGAATGACATCCATTAGGAAACACAACAACTTTGCACCACTTCCTTACAGATTAGGTAAGGGTAGTGGTACGCTTTTGTTGTGTTTTTTTTGTCGAATAATCTCTAAACTTAAATTATGGTCCCGTCGTTCTTTTGCATGTCGCCTAAACTGCGCCTGCCCCTTACCAGAAGCACCAAGAATCTTTGCGGTCGTCAGCAAATCTTTGGAAACGAGACACCATTTAAGGCCATTACGTTCAATCAATGGGAGTAATTCGCCGGTAGTCGGGTCCACAAGCTTAGACATTCTCCGCAATGAACGCCGAATAGTTTCAACGTGCTTACCTGTTTTTACAGCGAGTTCCTTTGTCGTCATCGGTTCTTGCAGCAAATTGGCGTAAATAGCAGCCCCAGTTTTATTGAGTGCACCCCATCGAAAGGCATCACGCTCGGGTTGTACGGCAACAGCATCACTTTTCGCTAATTGGCCGTTATCTAATAACAAATAAGTGTTTGCATACTCACCACCCCCAGCTCTAACGCGCTCAAGCAAACCCTTCTCAACCAATCGTTTATTCGCGTTCAAAACTGTACGATGCCCAACTCCTGCGCTCTCTGCCAAATCTCGACAACTCGCGGAATACTCCAGGGTAGCAGCGCGATACGCAACGCGAGCATGGGAAATATAAACAACTTGGTCATAGCTTCCCGTTCTTCCCGGCCAGGGTGAATTTTGCGCCCACTGCAAAAGACGTTTTGCCTGTTGCCGTTTTGGTGATTCAGACGCAAGTACCTTTTGCAACGCCGAATGATAAACTGCCCCAAGCCAGCGTATTCTCTCTTTGCCTTGTTTTTCTTTATATTTGCCAGCTACAGGGAAAGACTCAAATATTGAATGAATGCCGCTGTAATCAAAACCAGCATTGATCAATCCCATTACCGCCGCGGCTTCTGCTTCGGACCTTGATTGATATACAGCTAAACCATACCCCCTTAGAAGTGACATTGTTTTTCTTGGGATAGTTGGGTTTGATTTTGCATCTGGCATGGATCCAATAAGGGGAACGATGTCAGCAGTTTGCAAACTTGGAAGGTTGCGAAAGTCACCACTTATCAAAGAGTAATTGGATGAGTCTACCCGGCTGGGTGGTGCAACAACATAAGCCCCAGGACCATAACGTAATTCTCCCGCCCCAAATTCTTTATCCAAATTTCTAGCATCACCAGGCAGAACACCAGCCATAGAAATATAAATATGCCGTCCGATACCAGATGCAGTTTGCACAACCGGATAGCTGCCAGGTTCCAGGCCGTAACCCCATAGCCAATTCTGAACATTGTCAAATGTCCCTGATTGGGTCTTATCATCACAGTCGATTACCGCGACATTAGCCACCCCACCACCACGAATGCCATAATTTGATTGTTCATCAGCGCGCCGCCACAACCTGATAGGGTCCGTTTTTTGCCAGCCAGCCGTTTTAATCTCTTTCTGTCCTGGTGGGATGGGAATAACATCAAAATCTAATTCATAATACTCTTGCGCCGTTTTTGTTAGCATGAATTACCCCCAAACAAACCCAACTGGACCGGTTCCGTCTTTCGGATCCAATTCTCAAGCGGCAACGCCCTTTGAACACCCCAGCCATGATTTACAATAAATCCATTAGTCAAAATGTGGTCAATTTTTGCCCTGTAAGTGGTTTTGGTTTCGTTATCATAAACTTCTGCCCAAACCGCCCCTACTTCAAGAACTTGTCTCAGTATTGAGACATCAAAAGCAAGGCTGGGGGTCGGGGAGCGGAGGATATGGCGGCTCCCATAGATAGTTTTTCGGAAAGTTTTCCTGTCAAGGTAGACATCACCTACTGGGCGCTTTTTGCCCCACATGTGAATGGGTACTCGATTTTGATTTTTATGTGTTAAAATTTGCATAGACATGAAAGTCTCCTTTTCGTGTCAGCACCGCCGTCCTGTAAACGGCGGTTTTGTCTTTAATTTGTAGAATCAGCGACCTGGTCTGATATATTTTCATTACTTGTCGATTTCAAATTATTCTCAGCATTGAAACTTGGTTCTTGAATAGATTTCAATAATTGATTTAATAACTGAAGGTTTCCATCAATAACCAGTTTTTCTCTGCTTGCATAATCTGTAAGCTCAATAAAAATTGCAGTTTTCATGACTACCTCTTGGAATCTAAAAGCTCCATACTATAATTAGTATAGAGCTGAAAAAAGGTAAAATTTGGAAACTTCAGGAAGCTTTTGGAAACTTTTGGAAGTTTTTTATTTAATCAATTAGATGTCCTTCTCGCCCCGCTTTAATTATTTTTCTAAATGTTTTTTCTGAGAAATGATATTCATGTTCCTTTGGACGTTTATTGACATATTCTCTATATATTTCCGATTCACTTTTTCTCCCCGTCTTTATATCTGCTTGAATATATTTCCAGCAATAAGCCCACTTTCGCCAAGGTTTCCCGCCTTTTTTCGGCCAGGGTTTCCTTTTATTCACAGATTTAGACGGTCGGTTAGTATCTTGTTGTCTTTCTCCAAATTCACCACCGCGCCGAAGATAATCAAAGCGTTTTGCTTTCTCCGCTACTTCTCTCTCGCCCGAAGTTAGATGATCAAATTCTCCCGATTTTATTACCCCTGTTGACTGTCTTGCAGCTTCCTGAATTAAATTTGATGTTAGTTGATTTAGAGCAAGTCTAATTTCTTTATTGTTTTGATCATCATCTTCTAATCCACCACATTCTTTGACGATTTCGTGGATTAAATAATCGGTATACTCTTTGATAAGACTACTATAGAGATAGATTTTTGATTGACCTTGCCCATAGGGAAAAATCTTTATAGTTAGAAAAATTTCTGGGTCGTTATTTAATAATTCAACTTTCGCAGGGTGAGGCATACACCCTCTCCAGGGTGCTAAGTCTCCTTCAATTTCTACATATAAAACATCATCTCCATTTTTGGAGATTTTTGGAGTGTGAAGATAAGCCGCTAATTTATTGCCTGTATCAAAAGATTCAAATCCATATGGATAATCAATTGAAATAATATCGCCAATCATTTCAGCAACAGCTCCGGGGGGCATATTAACAATAACATTATCCATTTTCTCACCCATGATACAATCCAATTTGCGGCACTCTCACCCGTGCCGCCTTGCCCCTGCGCAATCAGGGGCGTTTCTGTAATTATACCTACTCTTTCTCGACTATTTATTTCCCGTCATCTAGAGAAATATCCCGCTGTTTAGCCAGATTTATCCCCAATGAACAAACCATCCAAAAATGATTTATAATACTAGTATAGCAATTCAACCCATTGAAAAAATGGGCATTAGCTTAGGCGTCTCTAGTCATATCGTGAGTGCTTATATGCGCCTAGTTCCTGGTCCTGCGCCGGTTCTTGACCCCCTGACAGGCTCACGGTAAAATCGGGGGCGTTCTCAAAGCAATTTG
>CAYVQU010000317.1:0-3648 GCA_964453155.1 uncultured Anaerolineales bacterium
GTTTTTTGCCTTATCATAATTCATGGCTTGAAAGAACGCAATTGGTATAAGTAGGGGGATATTGATGCGGCTGCTGATCGTTATCCTTTTCTTGGGGATGCTCAGTTCTTGTGTGGAAGTTCCAGTTGAAGAATATTCCCAAGCCACCACCTCACCAATCGGAAATTCGCAAGCTACGCTTTTAGCCGGAAAAGATGAATTGCGGGCACTGGCGATCCGTTCTACAGCGTTGGCTCTGGACTTAGCCCAAGCAGCAGCGACTGAAACTGCTTATGTTCAACACACAGACCAGGCACAAGCCGCAACAAAAACTGCCAGAGCAGAACACAGGACCGCAACCCATCAAGTGATCCTGGCTACTGCTACCGCGCAAGCGATTCAAACCCATACCGCTGCACAAACCCAGGTGGCTCAAATCACCCAAACCGCCCAAGTCGCACGAAGCGCTACAGCCTGGCCCCAGACCGCAACGCCCCTGGCAGCAACCCAAGCAGCCATAGTGGCTGGTGCCATCCAAACCGAACGCCGCCTGTATTGGTCACAATACGTTGTGCCCTTTTGGATCTTCATTGGTGCGGTGGTTTTGGTATTGATACTGGCTGCGGTGGGATACACCTACAAACGATTGCTCCCCGTTCTGGAACTGCGGGCCAGAACCATCATTTCGCCGGATGGTGAACTGATCACCTTTTTGCCTGCCAGTAATGAAATTAAAGCGATCCTGCCAGCTCGTTCCGCTGGTCCAGCATTGCACAGTGGGAATGAAGAAAGTCAAGTCAGCGGCATGGCCCCTGATATGAACATCCAAGACCGCACGCTTGAGCGACAGCAGACTCGCCAGGTTATACCCGTTTCTAAAACAGGAAGCTCCTCACGCCGCAGCCCAAGAATAAGCCAAATTCCCGCGCGGGTCACAGTAGAACAACCCACCCCATACCACATTGTGCAATCTGGTGAACGCCCGCCGCTATTGGATCGAGACACCCTAGAGATTTTGGAAGGTCAGTGGAGAGAGATTCATGAATGATCTACGTCAAAAACAGGCCGAACGAATTGCGGTAAAAACGCACCGCTTACTAGAGAATCAAAACTGGCTGCTTGATGGACAGATCGCCTTTTATGTGCTGCCCATGTCTAAACGGGCCATCCTGATCTTCGATCCTCTGGCACTGCGCAAACCGGAATTAGTGGTGGAACCCACCTTTGTACATCGCTTGAGTACGGCTTTGGGCGGCTGCCGGGTGGTACCAACCAATAGCCGGGGCATCTATCTCCAGGTGGCATACACCCGTCAGGTTGAAAACAAGCTGACCCCCCAAGGCCTGGACTTGAACCAACAATCAGATGGATTGCAAGTTCCCATTGGGCAAACCCGCCGGGGATCCTTGTGGCTGTCCATTGCCGAAATGGATAGTGTGTTGATTGGCGGTACCCGGCGGATGGGGAAAACGAACCTGCTGCACACCTGGATCATGGCCCTGTTGCAAGGGGGTAAAACGATGCTGGTGTTGTGGGATGGTAAAGATGGGACTGAATTTGGATGCTATGCAGCGCAGGCCGATGTCCTGGTGGCGGATGATTTGAGCAAGGGTCTGCAGTATTTGACCGGTGAAATCGCGCACCGCAAAACCCTTTTCAGGGCAGAGATGGTCAATCATTTGCCCGCATACAATCAAAAAACCCAAGCGAAGCTGCGTCACATCACATTGATCGTTGATGAAGCGGCCCTGATCCCCACTGAACTACAAGAGATGCTCAGCCGCGTCATCGCGGTGGGCGGAGCATACGGCATTCATCCCGTGATTGCTACCCAACGCCCGGATACGAAGGCGGTACGCGGGATGCTCAAGGCGAATCTAGCCACCAGGATCGCTTTACCCGTGCCTTCACACCATGATAGCCAAGTGATTTTAGGGCGCGGGGGTGCAGAAAAACTGCCCAAGACCAAAGGGCGACTGTTACTGGAATGGAATGCGCGGTTGATTGAAGCCCAAGCCTACCTGGCCCCAACTGTCGATCCATCCCAATTGAACGCTTGTCGCAGTATGCTGCCAGGGCGGGAGTTGAATCTGGTGCAAGCCGCGCTGGTCTTGGATAGGTGGTTTCGGGTGCGGGAGATTGCCAAGCAGGTGGGGGAGAGCCGGGATTGGGTGAACGCAATTGCAAAACAGTGGGAGCGCAGCGGGTATCTAACCCCGGTGCTGCGCAATGAAAAAGGCCATCCGCAGGGCCGTAAAGTGACGGACACCCTGGTGCAAGCCGCCGGATTAGGCGGATCAGGGGATATGGCGGATCAGGCGGATTGGGATTTATCCACTAACCAATAGTGATAAAAGGAGACACGCATGAAAACAGAACGGATATTACTCGGAGAAGACCTGGGGATGGGGGCCAACAAACTGTATGGGGCCGCAGGCGGTCTGGAGACCCTCTCGCAAGTGGCCGTCAACGG
Source organism: uncultured Anaerolineales bacterium (assembly GCA_964453155.1). GTDB lineage: Bacteria > Chloroflexota > Anaerolineae > Anaerolineales > UBA11858 > CAYVQU01. The sequence goes on from CAYVQU010000317.1 coordinate 2,453, forward strand.
CAGCTAACGCTTGAAGAGTGTGATCGGTTTGAAACAACGCCGTCGCCCTCTCACCATCCAAACCGAACACGGCTCGTTTTATGTGGGGGAAGGCGCCCACGACTATGGCCGCCCGGTAGAGAATCTGGACTTCAACCGCCTGATAGGCGCGCCGGAAATGAAAGCGCTGCTGTATGGTGCCTTGACCCACTACCAAAAAGCTCATGGCGCGTTTGCAGCCCCAATCAGCATGATGGTGGGGCTGCCCCTACAGATGATGTCGGGGGAAAACGCCCGAACCTATGCTAATGGGGTGCGGGGTTGGTTACAGGGATCCCACACCTGGCTGGTGAAAGACCAAACCTACCAAGCAGAGATCGCAGAAATCAAACTAACCCCGCAGCCGGTGGGGGCCTTGTTTGACCATGTGTTGGATGAGCAGGGTCACTTTATCAGTCAGCGCAGCCAGTTGTTGAAGCAAGAGATCGGGATTTTATCGGTGGGGTTCAATACCCTGGAATTGTTGGTCGTGCGCGACCGGGTGCCAGTGGAACGGTTCACGGCCGGAAAAACGGTGGGCGTACGCCGCTTATTAGAACTAGTCAATCCCGATGGCACCTACTCGCTAGGTGAATTGGACACCGCGTTGCGGCATAATCGCCTGGATTTGAGTGTTGCGCTGCCGGTATGGGCGCGGGAAGTTAACGGGGAGATCGAGAAACGATGGGGCAGCGCCTTCAAACGATTTACTCGAGTTTTAGTGGTGGGGGGCGGGGCCATGTTGCTCAAAAAACAGCTTATCCAGCAGTTTGCCGGAAACGCGGTGGTGCCGGATCAACCGGTGTTGGCGATTGCCCGCGGTCTCTACAAGCTGGCGCGGCTCAAAGAATGAAAACCAAACGTGGCCGCCCTGCCAATCCCCACCCATCGGTGCGGATTGTACTCTCAGGCTGGCTGCACCCGGAGCGGGATGCCGACATCCTGGCCTGGTGGGCGGCCATTCCCAAAGGACAGCGGATGGCGGCTTTCAAAACCGCTTTGCGAAGCGGTGGGATGGCGAGTGAAACCCTGGAGACAGAAGGTGACCTCCAGGAAGCGACCCAAGACGCCGATGATATTCTGAGCCATTGGATGTTCTGAATTTCTGGCAGTCAAAAAATGCAATGAAGAATTATTGGCAGCCAGAAAATCGGATGACAAAAACAAGAAAAAATGTG
>CAYVQU010000318.1:0-3636 GCA_964453155.1 uncultured Anaerolineales bacterium
GATGTCTTTTTTCGCTTTCAACCTGATAAACTCATCCTACATGTAGGGTAGTGAACTTGGTCCAAAAAACATCACTAATCACGCTTCACGTCTTACGTTTTACGCCCCCAGGCAGCTAAAATCCGCTCATAGCTATCTTCCAGCGCCTCTGGCACCACTCGGGTCTCTCCAATCGAAGACATAAAATTCGTATCGCCCTCCCAGCGCGGGACAATGTGCAGGTGAAAGTGCTTGGGAATTCCGGCCCCGGCGGCGCTGCCGACATTGGCCCCCACATTGAATCCTTGCGCATGGTAAACCGAACGAACAACTTCCAGCCCGCGGGCGGAAAGTTCCATCAGTTCGGCGCGGGTTGCGGGGGTGAGCTCATCCAGATTTTGACAATGATTGTAGGGGACGACCATTAAATGTCCGCTGGTGTAGGGATAGCGGTTGAGGATAACGTAGGCAAATTTCCCGCGCTGGACGATCAAATTTTCAGCGCCATCTTCGCATTCTTGGGCGTGACAGAATACGCAGCCAGTGTCATTTTTTTCAGATTGAATATATGTCATACGCCAGGGGGACCAGAGGTGGTTCATCATTGTGGGTAGTGAAGATTGTAGCAGAATTTCCTAGCCCGCAGAATTGACGTTTGTCCTGATTTGGGCCAGGCTGTCGGATTTGTCGGTTTGGTGGGGCCGGAAAAAGAGTACAATTGGACAATCAAAGCTCCCCGCCGTTGTTTGGGTTCAACTTGAGATGTTCAAAATCACCGTCATCAGTGTTATCCTGCTCATCACCACCATGGTCAATCTGTTTACGACCTATATCAGTTGGTACCGGCGTAAAAAGAAGGGCGGTTACTACTTTGTGGGAGGGATGATCGGCATTACGCTGTGGACCCTGGCTTCCAGCCTGGATTATGCCGCCGATAACATTACCTTCAAAGTTTTTTTCGCAAAATTTGAGACGATCGGGTATTACTCGGCTCTAACCCTATTTACATTGGCCTCCTTTGCCTATGCAGGATATGATCACTGACTGCGCAAAGGATGGGTACGCAGCTTAGCGGTGCTCTACCCGCTAACGTTTATCGCCCTGACCTGGACCAACGAGCTGCATCACTTGATCTGGAGTGGCTTCGCCTGGAATGAGTATGCGAATAATGTTCTGATTTTCCACCGTGGACCAGCTTTGCGGTTGGCCGCGATCATCGGTTACGGGCTGGTGGGGACGATTGTCGTTAACTTATGGCGCACCATTCGGGGTGGGGGAACCCTTTCACACCAACAAGGGCGGCTTCTGTTCCTGGCCTGCCTGATCCCAGTTGCCAGCAATCTGGTCTACCTGGTTGATATGCCCTACTTCAACGGGGTCGATTGGACTTCGCTCACATTTTCGATTTCAGGTTTATTCTTCCTGATGGCTTTGTATGGCCCACGTTTTTTAGATTTGGCACCCATCGCCCGGCAGACGATGATCGAACACATGAGCGACGCGGTCCTGGTTTTAGATACGACCAACTACATCATCGATTTCAACCAGGCGGCCCGCGCCCTGTGGGATTTAAATAACCACCACCTGGGGGCCGCCCTGGAGGCGAGTTTGACCCAACGGCCCGAAATTATCGCTCTGGCCAAAAAATCCGATGCCACCCGTCGCCGGGAAGCCGTTATTTATGAAGATCAAGGTCAGGTATACGATACCCGCCTGACACCGTTAGCCGATAAGCGCACCCAGCTTTATGGGAAACTGATCGTCTCGCGTAACATCACCAACCGTTACGAGATCGAACAAGCGCTGCATGAACGGGTCAAGGAACTCAAGGGTATCTACGACTTAACCCTGCTGATTGAAAAACCAAATATCTCGCTGGATGAAATCCTGCAAGGTAGTGTGGGGATCATAGCAGCCGCGATGCAACATCCCCATTTGGCCTACACTCGTTTGACCCTGGCAAACAAAGTCTATTCCACGCCAAATTATCGCGACACGAATCAGAAACTAATTCAAGATATCACTGTGGCCGGCCGGGGAGTCGGTCTCCTGGAGGTTGGTTATCTGGCCAAACCCGCCGAGGACTTTACTTTTCTAGAAGAAGAAAGAAACCTGATCTTCATCATGGCTGAGCGGATTGGCAATACCATCGAAAATTTCCAGGCCGATCGCGCCCTGCACGAAAGTGAAAACTTACTACGAACGATCGCCGAAAACTACCCAAATTCGTTCCTTTCCGTCATTGAAGCTGATTTCACAGTTGGGTTTACGGCCGGGCAAGAGTTTCAGAAACAGAACCTGGATCCGAACCAATTCTTTGGATTAGGGTTGGAAGACGTTTTTGGTGAACACACCCCAACCGTCAGGCAATATTATGAGCAAACCTTTCAGGGGGAAGAGCAAGCTTTTGAACTTTTTATCAACGATCAATACCAGCTTTACCGCACCGTTCCACTCTATTCACAGAATGGCTCAATTCACCGCATCTTATCTGTTGTTGAGAATATTACCAATCGCAAACAATTGGAAACCGAACTACAAGATCAGCAACGAGCCCTGGCCGCGGTGGAAGAGCGCCAACGGCTGGCCCGTGATTTGCACGATTCGGTGAATCAATCGATTCATAGTACGGTGTTATTTTCCGAAACCCTCACCGCAGTTCTGAAAAAAGATAACCCCAAACGGGCCACCCAAATCGCCGCCCGACTCCAAGAAAGCGCCCGGCAAGCCATCAAAGAAGTCCGTTTGATGTTGTATGAACTCCAAGAGGGCAGCCAAACCGGCGCAGATTTGCTTGAAAACCTGGATTATCGGCTGAATAGCGTTGAACGCCGGGCCGGGGTTCACACTGAGGTGATCGTCGCGGGCGCACTAGAACATTGTCCCAGCACATTGCACCAAGACATGTTTTGGATTATCATCGAAGCACTCAATAATGCCCTCAAACATGCCCAAGCCCGCCAAATTAAAATCAGAATCCAGTGTATGCCCCAGCAGATCCAACTGGAAGTTGCCGATGATGGGGTCGGATTCGAGTTTGAAAGCTTACGGGCCGGCGGCTTGGGGTTATCCAATATGCACGAACGGGCTGAGCTGCTTGGCGGCCAGCTGACAATCGATTCCACCCCCTCCCAAGGCACCAGGATTCATCTTGATATTGATCCGGGGAGAATTTCTAAGGGATAGCAATGGACAACATTAAAATCCTGATCGTGGATGACCATCCAATGATGCGCGAAGCGCTGATCACTGCTTTAGAAACCGAGGCTGATTTACAGGTGATAGCAGAAGCCGCGGATGGGTATCAGGGGGTTGAACTCTATTTAGAACACCGACCAGATTTGGTTTTAATGGACTTGCTTTTACCCGGTCTCACTGGGTTGGAAGCCATTCAAAAAATCATGGCCGCTGACCCCCAAGCCCGCATCCTGGTTATTTCCAGCATGGAAGATCAAGAGAATATCCTGGCCACTGTGCAAGCGGGTGCTTTGGGTTTCTTTCCTAAAACCGCCCCGCGCGTCCACTTGCTAGAAGCTATCCACAAAGTGGCGGATGGCGTTCCCTACATGCCAGTAGGCATTACGAAAAAATTGTTCCAAGGCTTAACAATACCTTCGCCGATTATGGTGGTGAAGGGTGTACATTAACAGCATGAAT
>CAYVQU010000319.1:0-3622 GCA_964453155.1 uncultured Anaerolineales bacterium
TTTTTAGGAACCAAGAAATCATAGAAAAAACTGAACAGATTTCAAAAATTCAAATTCCAAATTCAGATATTTTTGGTTATTTTATGTCAACCATACCCAAAAAATCAAAATTAACTTTAGCAATTAAGATGCTAATAAATTACTATCAGAACCCAGAATTTAAGGGATTAAAAAATTTCCCCCGGTATTTACAATATACCTGGAATGTAGATCGCCTGGTTGACGTTCCGTTGACTTTTTGGAAGCATTTGTAGAACGGATTTTTAAGAAATGCGCCTATTCTCACGAAATAATACTTGTTGGCCAACCCCTGATCAAGAAAAACTTCTACAGGCCGCGCTTAGGTCACCAGATGAAGCTAGCCCAGCCTGGTCATGGTGGTGTAACCGAAATTCTCTCGATGACATTGATTATGCCTCTCGAAAAATACTGCCATTAGTGTACCGAAATTTATATCAACAAACCGATAATATACCTCACCTCAAAAGACTCAAACGTGAATACCGAATAACCTATGCCGAAAATCTCAAATTATTCCACAAAGCGAAAAATATTTTTGATGAGTTCAAAAAATGTGAAATTGGGTTTTTAGTTTTAAAAGGTTTGCCTCTTTCAAAAATATATTATCAGGACGGGGGTACACGCGCGATGTCGGACTGCGATATATTAATTCGCCCTGAAAGTTTTCAAAAATCTGTTGAAACATTAATCAAGCTGGGGATGAAACCAGAAAATAAAATCAATTTATCAGCCAGTGTTCCCCGGAAAAAATCAATAGCTTTCAAAAAAAATGAATTTGAACTTGACCTACACCTCCATATGTTAGAAATGTATTATGATGAATCCGACGAATTTCTATGGCATCAGGCTCAAGAGTTTGAGTTTATGGGGGAGACCGTAAAGACCCTAAACCCTACGCATATGTTATTTCATATTATTACTCACGGACTTAAATGGAATCCATTTCCACCAATTCGGTGGATTGCTGACAGTATAAACATTTTTAATACACTTGGTGTCGTCATTGACTGGGAAGAATTTGTTCGAGTAGCCGAAACCAAAAACCTAAGCCACGAGATGGTAGTCGCTTTGAATTATTTGAGGAGAAAGTTCAATGCGCCAATATCCCGAGCTCAAATAAATAAACTTAAAGAAGTTCAATCAGATCGTTTTGAGAAGTTAGACTACTATTTTAAAATCAGAAAGATAAGGCCCTGGGAGGAGCGATTGCGTCTACGGCATTATTTAGAATATGCCCGAGATGAAAAAAAAGATGAAGATTTTCCCCTTGGATATTTAAGATTTTTGGAAAAACGATGGAATTTAACGAGTCTCAGCCTTTTACCCATTGACGCATTAAAGCGTTCATTTTGTGCAATCAAATCATTATTTAATAATTATTAAGGTTACCCCAAAACAGGAGAGAAAAATGCGTCTTTCTGACTTAAACTGGTTCGATGTCGAATCCTATCTCGAAAACGATGACCGCATTATGATTGTGATTGGTTCATGTGAGCAGCATGGCTACCTCAGCCTCCACACCGATACGAAAATTCCGCTCGCCTTGGCTGATGCCGCTGCCCAACAAACCCATGTCTTGGTTGCCCCACCGATCAATTTTGGGGCCTCGCCGTATTTCTTAGCATATCCGGGGACAATTTCATTGCGTATAGCCACCCTGATGAATCTGATTGAAGACATTGTTCGATCGCTTTATGGGCAAGGATTTCGACGGATACTGATCCTCAATGGACATGGTGGGAATTCGCCAATAAGTGGTAGACTTTATGAAATTGCTAATGATCTTCCCGATTTACGAATAGGATGGTATGCCTGGTGGCAATCCCATACATTGGAGCCGATTATTTCAAAGTACGAGTTAAAACCGTATCATGGTAGCTGGTTTGAAGCTTTTCCCTTTACCAAAGTGGCCGAGCTCCCTGAGGGGGAGAAGACCCCTCCCAGCGTTCCAGGTTTGGTTGGGGCTGCCGAAGCCCGTGAAATCTATGGCGATGGTGTTTTTGGTGGGAAATATCAGGCCTCCGACGAAATTATGCAAGAAATCTTTGAGGTCTGCGTCGCGGATGTCTTGCAAAAATTGAAATTTGAGTGAGTAACAATACTTTGGTAAAATCGGATGAGAATCCAATTATTCAGAGGAGACCCCCCTAATGACTAAATTGTTATCCCGTCAAGACGTAATGCAGGTTTTAAATATTTCCGACACGATTGAGATTTTAGAACAAGCTTTTGCAGATTTATCTAATCAAAATGCCAATATGCCCCAACGCACGCCGATCGTCACCCCAGATCACGGCGGTTTGGCTTTATTTATGCCCGCGTATCTCAAGGGATTGGGGGCTTTAGGGGCCAAAGTCGTCACCGTTTATAAAGACAACCCCGCAAAATACAATCTGGCCACGATTTATGGAACGATTATTCTCCTCGATGAGAAAACCGGGGCGCCAATTGCGATTATGGATGGGGGTTATCTGACTGCCATGCGGACTGGGGGGGTAGCTGGACTGGCGACCAAAATTTTTGCCCGCGAAGATGCGAAAGTCCATGCCTTATTCGGCACAGGGGGTATGGCTCGGACCCATGCCTGGGCCGTCGATGCTGCCCGGGATATCGATAAATTGATCTTGTATTCGATTGATCCGCTGGAGACGCGGGAAGCCTTTGCCGAATCTTTGAAGGACATCATTGATTGTGAAATTGTTCAAGCCGATTCATCTGAAGCAGCTGTGCGCGCTGCTGATATTGTCACGCTGATTACCAGTGCCAAGGATCCAATTGTGGCTGCTGATTGGTTTAAACCCGGGACGCATATCAATGGCGTTGGCTCTCACGCCCCGGCAATGCGTGAGTTGGATACGAAAACTGTTCAGATGTCGAAAGTTGTGTGTGACTTGGTAGAAGCCTGCAAACCCGAAGCCGGAGATTTCATTATCCCCATCGAGGCTGGAGAATACAGTTGGGATGATATCCATGGGTCATTGGGGGATGTTATCACTGGAAAAATTGCTGGTCGTGAAAACGACGAAGAAATTACGCTCTTCAAGAGTGTAGGGCTGGCGATCCAAGATATATCAACCGCCTTTAGTGTGTATAATAAAGCCATTGAAATGGATGTCGGTACCGATTTTGAATTTTAGCTTTGGTTCCAACCGGGGAGCGGTCAATCGCTTCCCGGTTCTTTTTTAATGAGGTTCGTATGAAAGAAGTCATCATTCCGAAAGGTGGGGCCAAACCACTAGCCCCTTACTCCCCAGGAATTCGTTTTGGAGAATTGGTGTTCACGTCTGGCCAAATTGGTTTGGACCCCGAAACCGGGAAATTAGCCCCTGGTGGAATCGAGACTGAAACCCGTCAGGCTTTAGATAATTTGACCAGCATTCTATCGGCTGCTGGTTCTTCTTTAGACCAGGTTCTGAAGGTCACCGTTTATGTCAAGCACATTGCTGATTATGGGAAAGTAAATGAGGTATATGGGGAGTACTTCACAATCGATCCCCCCGCGCGAGCAGTTATTCAAGGTGATCTGCCGGCCGGTGCGTCAGTTGAATTTGACGCGATCGCATATATCAGTGGTTAGTGATCGGCGGGTAGTGAGTAGACT
>CAYVQU010000320.1:0-3612 GCA_964453155.1 uncultured Anaerolineales bacterium
GTATTCATCCTGTTAATGTGCATCTTTCGTCGCCATAAGTGGCGATAGTATTAATGATATAACCTTAGTAATAAACCCGTATCTGGCCGACCAGGAGATGAACGTGTCGTATGCCTATTGGGAGGGGGCCGTCGGGGTGACGGGGCTAGTGGGCGGAAAACCGGTGACCGGGAGTGGCTATGTCGAGCTAACAGGATATGCGGCGTCGATGGAAGGCGAGTTTTAGCATGGAACGCGAATGACGCTGATTGAACGGATTCACGCGGATTTTCCATATGCTTTACTCGGCGCGAATCGGCGTAAACCTAGTCGTATCCGCGTCATCCGCGTTCGAAAAAGGAGGCAACATGTCTGGTGATTTAACTCAAATGGAAGGGTATTTGCAGGCGACCAAGATTCCGCTGCGATTGGCATGCACGACCGAGTCGGGCTGGCCGATGGCGGTGTCGTTGTGGTATCAGTACCAGAGCGGGCGGTTGTTTTGTGCAACCCAAAAATCTGCGCGGGTGGTGACCTATTTACAAGCTAATCCCCGCTGTGCGTTTGAAATCGCGGGCGATTTACCCCCCTACTGTGGTGTGCGCGGGCAGGCGATTGCGACCATCGATGAGACCATCGGCGTTGAAATTCTGGAGCAATTACTGGACCGCTACTTGGGCGGCACTGACAACGCCCTGGCGCGCAGGTTGCTTGCCAAGCGTGCGGACGAAGTCGCCGTTGTGCTAAAACCCGTCAACGTTTACACCTGGGATTTCTCGGCCCGGATGCGGGATGTAGTCCCACCGATGATCGATTTAGCTGGGAAAGTGTGTCCGTAATTCAACGTAAAGACGCTGAGATGCAGAGAAAATATAGAGAAATCGCCGCGTTTCGGCAACTTTGCGCCTTTGGGGTAAGAAATTATGCCAATATTTGAGTATTCCTTTACTGTCAAAGCCCCGCTTGCCGCGGTGACTGAATTCCACGCTGATACGAGTGCGTTGAAAACGCTCAACCCGCCGGGAGTGATCGTCCAACTCCACCGCGTTGACCCGATGACAGAGGGATCTATCTCGGAATTCACCCTGTGGATGGGACCGATCCCTATTCGCTGGCGGGCCGTACACAGCGATGTTGGACCTCATGGGTTCATGGATACGCAGGAGCGTGGTCCGCTCAAATTCTGGCGGCACACGCATCGATTTAGGGCCCTTGATGCGAATACGACCCAAATCTATGAACAGATTGAATATGAGTATTTCCACGGCTGGCGGGGCCTCTTCCCCCGGATTATGTTTGGCCGCCTGGGACTACTCGCTTTATTTACTTATCGTAAGTTTGCAACTCGTTTGACATTACAAAAATAAAATAAGGAAAAATATGCCTAAAGTACAAATGGATACCAAAGCCCCCGATTTTACGCTGGCGGATTATACCGGCCAGAATGTGACCTTGTCCGATTTTCGGGGTGAAAAAAATGTCCTACTGATCTTCAACCGCGGCTTTGTCTGACCGTTCTGCCGCCGGCACATGGCGCAGTTGCGCCAGGACTACGACAAATTTACAGCCACGGATACCGCTATCCTAGTGGTTGGCCCCGAAAATGAGAAATCATTTGCCGAGTATTTTGCCGAAAATGATTTACCCTTCATCGGTTTACCCGACCCCAAACACAGTGTTCTGAAGTTGTATGGACAGGAGATCAAACTGTTCAAATTTGGCCGGATGCCCGCCATGGTCATCATTGATCGTCAGGGTATCGTGCGATTTTGCCATTACGGCCATTCTATGTCAGATATCCCTAAGAATGCAGACGTGTTGACGACCTTACGAGAATTACAACCAAAGAAAGACAAGGTTGCATAGCACTACGCTACTTAAATCAACAGCCCCACAAAAATGTGGGGCTGTTGTTGTTTTATGCCGAGTGGTTGGCTGTATGATGGTTTCGCGATCGCCTGTTTTGCGAGTTTTGGACTCGTTTTTTCTGAGAACGCCGCTGACGTTGTTTTTTGTTCGGGTTGGCACTGCGGGGTCTGGGTTTATGCCCGTTGGTTTTAAACTGCTCTTCAGGGGTAAATTCCCCATAGCTAAAACCGGGCAAACTGCGCCGCTCAAGTTTGGTTTTAAGCACGCGCTCAATTTTGCGGACCATATCGGCATCGTCGGGCATCGCAAAGGTCAGAGCTTCACCGCTGTGTTCGGCCCGGCCAGTGCGACCAATGCGATGGGTGTAGGCATCGACAGTGTCGGGCATATCGAAATTGATCACATGGGATATCTCTGAGACATCGATACCGCGAGCGGCGATATCAGTGGCGACTAAAATATCGTATTTTCCTTTTCGGAAGCCAGTGATGGCATCTTGCCGGCGGTTTTGGGACATATTCCCCTGGAGAGTGGCCACTCGATAGCGGCGTTTTTCGAGATCACGGGCTAAAAATCGGGCCCGACGTTTGGTACGGGTGAAGATCAGGACCCGGCCGGTAGCGGTTTGATCGAGCATGGTGAAGAGTAATTTCTTCTTCAAACCAAAAGGCACTGGATACAGGGCATGGGATACAGTTTTAGCCGGAGCGATCATCCCAATTTGAACCGTAACCGGTTTATGCAGGATCGAACTCGATAAATCCCGGATATCGGTTGGCATGGTGGCCGAGAAAAACAGCGTCTGCCGCTTTTGGGGCAGCAATTTGATGATCCGGCGGATATCGGGCAGGAAACCCATGTCACACATGCGGTCAGCTTCGTCGAGGACCAAAACTTCGACTTTAGAGAGGTCGATTTGACCTTCACCAGCCAGATCCAGCAAGCGGCCCGGGCAGGCGACCACGATTTCGGCCCCGCGGCGCAAGGCATTGATTTGTTTCTTTTTGCTGACGCCGCCATAGACCGGGACACTTAAAATCCGCGTGCGGAAGGCTAAGGTTTTGATATCTTCGTGGATCTGTTCGGCCAGTTCGCGGGTGGGAGCCACAATCAAGGCTCGCACGCGGTGTAATGGGCCGGTCGTCAAACGGTTTAGGATGGGCAATACAAAGGCCGCGGTCTTTCCAGTCCCGGTTTGGGCTAAGCCCAATACATCCCGACCTTGGAGTGCCAGGGGAATGGCCTTCTGCTGAATGGGGGTGGGGATGCTAAACCCCGCTTTTTCGATTCCGGCACACAGGCGCGGATCGAGAGAAAAATCTTTAAAACTCACGAGAACTCCTCGATTTTTTCAAACCAAGTCGCACTCTCAGTTCAAACGGTTAAATTTGGCGTAATTCTAAAAATCCCCGATAATGGTGGACTGGCTGATTGCCAGTGGGAGGATTGTGCGAAGAACTTGCATAAAAGAAGGCAGACGAAGTGTCTGCCGACCGGGTGGGGAGTATACCCCTAAAGTCAGGATTTGACAAACGGATCAAAGGTAATCTCCCCGCCCAAAACCGTCATTCTCGCCCATTCAGCTAAAAAAATCGATTAGTTTCAGGCCCTATGTCTTTAAGAGAAAATCGAACCATCAATATTTCTTAATCTTTTTCAATTCGGGTAAAATGCTTGCAATTCACAAAAAACAGTTTTCGGAAAGAATTTTGGGGATGGTTCAAAAACAGCTAGAAATTAGTGGACACTTTTTTGCACCTTGAA
>CAYVQU010000321.1:0-3603 GCA_964453155.1 uncultured Anaerolineales bacterium
CTTTTGTTAATGTCCTTTTTGACACTTATTTGTCTACTTATTTCTGAACCATCCCTAAAATAAAGATTAAATCAAAATAAAAAAATAATTCGGTGTGGTGCGGTTGGTGCAAATTTATATTTGGCTACATTTACCGCACCACCTTAGCAGATTTCGGTTGATCATGGTTTTATACTCAAATTGAGTTCCGAAATCTGCATCAGCTTGATATCGATTTCAAAAGGACGTGACCATGAAATATATTGCCGCGATCGACCAGGGGACCACCAGCTCCCGTTGTATGATTTTCGATCATGCCGGGAAGGTAATCAGTATTGATCAGAAAGAACACGAGCAAATTTATCCCCAACCTGGTTGGGTGGAACATGATCCCCTTGAGATTTGGGCCCGGACCGAGGAGGTCATCCAGGGATCATTAGATAAAGCCAACCTCACCAAAGACAATATCGCGGCCGTTGGGATCACCAACCAGCGCGAAACTACCCTGGTATGGGACAAAACCACCGGCCAACCGATCTACAACGCCATCGTCTGGCAGGATACCCGCACTGACACCATCTGCAACGAACTGGCCAAAGAAGGTGGGCAGGATCGCTTCCGGCCCATTGTAGGTCTTCCGCTGGCAACTTATTTTGCTGGTCCGAAGATTAAGTGGCTGCTAGATAATGTGGCAGGGGCTCGCACCCGGGCCGAAAACGGCGATTTACTTTTCGGCACCATCGACACCTGGGTTGTCTGGAACCTGACCGGCGGCGTGAACGGCGGCATCCACATCACCGATGTGACCAACGCTTCCCGGACCCTGATGATGGATCTCGAAATCCTGGATTGGGATGAAGAAATATTAAAGATATTAGACATTCCCACCGCCATGCTGCCGGATATTTTGCCATCCAGCCAGATTTATGGGGAAGCGGTGGGAACCCTCGCTGGCATTCCCGTCGCGGGCATTCTCGGCGATCAGCAAGCGGCCATGTTTGGCCAGGCCTGCTACACTCCTGGCGAAGCCAAAAACACCTATGGCACCGGTTGTTTTATGCTGATGAACACCGGTGAAACCATCGTCCCCAGCGAAAATGGATTACTGACCACTTTGTGTTATCAAATTGAAGGCCAACCGGCCGTTTACGCCCTGGAAGGCTCGATTGCGATCACCGGCGCGCTGGTTCAATGGCTGCGGGATAATCTGGGGTTGATCAAATCGGCTCCGGAGGTGGAAGAACTGGCCAAAACTGTCGATGACAGCGGCGGCATCTACTTTGTCCCCGCGTTTTCAGGGTTGTTTGCCCCCTACTGGCGCTCGGACGCCCGCGGGGCCATCGTCGGGATGACCCGCTATGTCAACAAGGGCCACCTCGCCCGGGCCACTCTCGAAGCCACCGCCTTCCAAACCCGCGAAGTCCTCGAAGCCATGAATCAGGATTCAGGGGTTGAACTGACTGCCCTCAAAGTCGACGGCGGGATGGTCTTTAACGAACTTTTGATGCAATTCCAGGCCGACATTCTCGACGTCCCTGTCATCCGCCCGACGGTGGCTGAAACCACAGCCCTGGGCGCGGCCTATGCCGCAGGTCTGGCCGTCGGCTATTGGGGTGATTTTGATGAGCTCCAGGCCAATTGGGGCCAGGACAAAGCTTGGCAGCCCGCGATGGACGCTGAAGATCGCGAGAAGTTATACGCTGGTTGGAAAAAAGCGGTTACTCGAACTTTCGATTGGATCTAAGATAGAACGCAATTAAACGCAAATGGTCAAATCCTTGGTTATACAGATCAACGCAAATTTTTACAAAAAATTCGTGTGAATTCGTCCAATTCGCGTTATTCGCGTACCATTCATCATTATGAATAGAACTGAAATTTTACAATACTACAAAGAAAACCCTGAAGTCTCCGTGCTGATCGTCGGCGCGGGCGTCAATGGGATAGGCACTTTTCGCGACCTGGCACTGCAAGGCGTGGATGTGCTGTTGGTCGATAAAGGGGATTTTTGCTCGGGGGCCAGCGCGGCTTCATCACATATGGTCCATGGGGGGATTCGCTATTTAGAAAACGGCGAATTCCGGTTGGTCAGCGAGGCAGTTAAAGAACGTAACCGCCTGATTGAAAATGCGCCGCATTACGTTAAACCCCTACCGACAGTTATGCCGGTTTTTAAGTGGTTCTCAGGAATTTTCAACGCGCCCTTGAAATTTGTCGGGATGCTGACCAAACCATCGGAACGCGGCGCCATTATCATCAAGATCGGTATGATGTTATACGATGCCTACACCCGCGGCCAGGGCACCGTGCCCAAACATCAGTTTTGGCCACGGAAAATTGCCTTCAAGAAATTCCCAAAAATCAACCCAAAAATTCTGTTTGCGGCCCGCTATTACGATGGGTCGATGCATACCCCCGAACGAATTTGCGTCGAAATGGTAACCGATGGGGAAGCCGCCGGGACCCAGGCGAATGCATTGAATTATGTATCTCTTGAATACGCCGCTGGAAATGCTATCACCTTGAAGGATGAAGTGAATGGAGAGGCGTTTACGGTCTGTCCCAAAGTCCTAATTAATGCCGCCGGGCCATGGATTGACATTGCTAATCAAAAAATGGGGCTGACCACCAAATTCATTGGCGGCACCAAAGGGTCTCACCTGATTTTGGATAATCCCGAACTGCGGGCGGCGATCGGTGAGAATGAATTTTTCTTTGAGAATAAAGATGGCCGCATCGTGCTGATCTACCCCATGAAAGACAAGGTGATGATTGGGACCTCCGATCTGCATATCGACAGCCCGGATGATGTCCGCTGTACCGAAGCGGAGATCGATTACTTCTTTGACATCGTTCCAGTTGTCTTTCCTGGAATCCCCCTAAATCGAGACCAAATTGTATTCCAATTCTCAGGGGTGCGGCCCCTTCCAGCTGCGGATGAAAATAATCCCCTGCTCATTAGCCGCGACCACAGCATCCGGGTAACCGAACCTGGCGAGGGATTGGATATCCCCATTTTCAGTCTGGTCGGCGGTAAATGGACTTCCTTCCGAGCTTTCTCAGAAGAAGTGACGGACAAAACCCTAACCGCACTAGGAAAAACTCGCAAGTCCGACACGCGAGACCTAGCTATCGGCGGCGGGCGGAAATACCCCCACGATTTTGGACGTTATGAAATGTTTCTACAGGATGTGAACTATCGCACCGAGCTGTCATTCGACGACATCGAGATTTTGTTTGAGCGTTATGGTACCCGGGCCATGGATGTAGCGATGTTTATGGCAGAGGCTCCTGACATGAAACTGGCTTTTCTGCCAGAATATTCGCAACGCGAAATTCAATTCATCGCTCAGCAAGAAAAAGTGGTCCATTTAGACGATTTCTTGCTGCGGCGGTCCATGCTGGCGAAATTGGGTCAGCTCACCCACGCTAACATCAATGAGATTGCCAACGTCTTGGGCAGCGCGCTGGAGTGGTCGGCTGAGCAACTCGACGCTGAAATCAAGCGCGCTTATCAAGTGCTTCGTGAAAATCATGGCGTAACGCTATAAGACCGCGATATAATTTCCGCTTCTCTACCCTACATCTAGGATGCAAATGATCAGTCATGGTGTAGACTCTTGT
>CAYVQU010000322.1:0-3600 GCA_964453155.1 uncultured Anaerolineales bacterium
CGTTCATAACGCAGTCGTTCCATTCATGGCGTCTCAATAAGCAATTGGTATAACATTAGAAAAATACACCCAAGGGAGTAAAGCGGTATAGGAAAAAATAGGATACGGAATACCTTCTGAAGGTAGTTGGGCCAATTTCCCAAATACAATACTAAAAATCACCATATTAATAATCGGATTTAAGATACCCCATAACGGTCCCAAAGCCATTTGGCGATATTGAGCTTTAAAATCTCGCAAAACAAATAATGAAATTAGGTTTCGATAAGCCCATACCTCACCTAAGCTTAAATTAAGCCACCCTGTCGTTGGAGATATGCGATATCCAAGGGATTGATTCGGAAATTTATTTTTTGCTAGTTTAGTGTTTCTAGTTTCCATGTTTCCACCAAGTCCAATATATTATACCGAACTAGATTAAGTGAAACCAATTTAAAAAGGATGTTATCAGACTTTGATAACATCCTTTTTTTCAGTTATTATTCAAGTTTACACAACAATATTCACTAACCTACCGGGTACATAGATCACTTTGCGGGGTTCCTTACCAGCGATAAACTTCTGCACCCCCTCACTTGCCAAAGCCTCCGCTTTGGCAGTATCAGCATCCACATCGATAGGAACTTCAATGCGATCTCGCAGCTTACCGTTGACTTGAACTGGTAAGGTGATCGTATCTTCCTCGGTCGCAGCTTCATCGACCTCCGGCCAGGAGTGGTTATGAACAGAGTACGGTTTGCCATAATGCTCAACCCATAACTCTTCGGCGACGTGGGGTGTAACCGGAGCCATCATCCGCATATAAATATCCACGGCTTCTTCCCAAGCAGCCGTACCAAACGCGCCTTTTTCCCGGGCCTGATACATGAAGTTCAACAATTCCATCAATGAAGAAACGATGGTGTTGAATTCAAAAGTCTCAAAGTCATTCGTGACCCGCTTCAATGTCTGGTGGACTTTGCGGCGCAGGTCGCGTTCGATGCCCTTCGCAGGTTCCAGCTTCTCTGCTGAATCGGTAAATAGGGTCCAGACCCGCTTCAACCAGCGGTTAGGACCGCCAACGCCTTTGCTGTCCCAAGGGCCGCCCAAATCCCAGCGAGAGAAGAACATCAGGTAAGCGCGCACGACATCGGCCCCATAGGCCGCGACCAACTCATCCGGGGCGACCACGTTACCGCGGCTCTTGGACATCTTTTCACCATCTTCACCCAAGACCATTCCCTGGTTCCGTAATTGGGTCATGGGTTCGTGGCCTTCGGTAACACCCATATCGCGCCCGGCTTTATGGAAGAACCGGGTATAGATCAGGTGCATGGTGGCGTGCTCGATCCCACCGGTATAGGTGTCGACGGGCATCCAGTAATTGTATTCCGCCGGGTCGAACATCCCATCGTGGTAATTGGGGCTCAGATAGCGCAAGTGATACCAGGATGAACACATGAAGGTATCCATGGTGTCGGTCTCACGGGTGGCCGGTTTGCCACAATCGGGACAGGTGGTCTGTGCCCAAGTCGGGTGGAATTTTAAGGGAGATTCACCCGTGGGCCGCCACTCGATATCGTCGGGCAGGACTACTGGTAATTCCGATTCGGGGACGGGGTTCCAGCCGCAGTCGCCACAGTGGACCATCGGGATGGGCGTCCCCCAATAGCGTTGACGGGAGATCAACCAGTCTCGCAAGCGGTAGTTGATCGACTCTTTGCCAATATCATCAGCTTCCAACCAATCGATGACCGCACTGATCCCAGGATTTTTGCGGCCTTTGTCATCTGTCACGGCGGTGCCGTCGAATTGGGCACTATTGATCATCACACCGGGGCCAATGTAGGCCTCGGGCATGGTGGCCCCATCAAAATTTTCGCCTTCGGGTTGGATAACCGGGATAATCTCCAGGTCAAACTGGCGGGCGAACTCAAAGTCACGCTCATCGTGCGCGGGGACGGCCATGATCGCGCCAGTACCGTAGGTCATCATGACATAGTCGGCGATCCAGATCGGGATGCGAGCCTGGTTGACCGGGTTGATGGCATAGCCACCGGTAAACACACCAGTTTTTTCTTTGTCGGCAGATTCGCGCTCGATATCGGATTGTCGGGCGGCTTGAGCTTTGTAGTCTTCGACCGCGTCTCGATATTCCGCGGTCGTGATTTTGTCCACCAACGGGTGCTCAGGGGCCAGAACCATGAAGGTTGCACCCCACAGGGTATCGGGACGGGTGGTGAAGACTTCCATCGGGTCGCCGTCTTCGGTTTTGAAAACCACGGAGGCCCCTTCCGAGCGGCCAATCCAATTGGTTTGCAGCAGACGGACGCGGTCGGGCCAGTCGATGAGGTCGAAGTTGAGTAATTCATCGGCGTATTTGGTGGTCGTGAAGAACCACTGGTCCAAATCTTTCTTGATGACCGGGGTTTCACAGCGTTCGCAGATGCGGTCTTCGCCCCAGACCTGCTCGCGGGCCAGGGTCGTATTACAGTTCGGGCAAAAATCCACCGGCGACATCTTGCGATAGGCCATGTTGTTTTTGTACAACTGGATGAAGAACCACTGTGACCAGCGGTAGTATTCGGGATCCGATGAGACCGCTTCCCGCCGCCAGTCCCACATGGCGCCCATACTGCGTAATTGGCTGCGCATGCGCTCGATGTTGGCGTAGGTCCATTCCTTGGGGTGAACGTTGCGCTTGACGGCCGCGTTTTCAGCCGGTAACCCGAAGGCGTCGAAACCGATTGGGAACATAACGTTGTAACCGTTCATCCGCAGGTAGCGGGCGCGGGCATCGCTGGGGGTCATAGCGTACCAGTGGCCGATGTGCAAATCCCCAGAGGGATAGGGCAGCATCGTCAGGGTGTAATATTTTTTGCGGTTCGGGTCGATATCGGCATGATATAAGCCGTCATCATCCCATTTCTGTTGCCATTTTGGCTCTATTTTTTCAGGGTGATATTGTTTTTTCATTTTCGTAACTCCTCTGCGGGGGCATTGATCTCATTAATTTTAGCGGTGCTTTGAAATAATTTAAAATTGAATTCCATGATTTCGTCTCCTGACATGTATTGGGATCGGTCTAAGATAGTGAATGTCCAATCCAAGGAGACTAAGGAGGCGCGCGAGAAGGGAGCGGACGACCTCGGGTCGAACGGCAGGAATATTGAAATTGAACTTCATGACGAACCTCCTTTCAGGATGACGGATGACAGACGACGGAAGACAGGATCAATCGCCGTCTTCGGTCCCCAGTCATCGGTCTTAAAACAAAAAAACTCTTCGCCATTCAGGGACGAAGAGCACTCCGCGGTACCACCCTGATTACGTTTGAACGTTTCTACATTCGAACGTCTCTCAGATTCGCTGTAACGGGCAATCCCGGCGTTGCTTATGGATTACAACGCGGCCTCCCCATCTAGGGGATAACAAGCGAGTTCGGTTCTGGTCCAACTTGTTGGGCCGTGTTCTGCGGACACTGCTGCCAGGGCTTGCACCCGGTGACCCTGACTCTCTGACAGATAACCTACTACTCTTGAGGCAAATATTTGGTCTAATTGATCTAACGTAGATTTTGCGCAAATAGGAGCCGAGTTGCAAAAAACGGCTCAAAAAATG
>CAYVQU010000323.1:0-3595 GCA_964453155.1 uncultured Anaerolineales bacterium
GATTTATGGAGTAGGCGTTTCGGTTGGGGTTTCAGTTGGCGTGGGGGTATCTGTCGCGGCGGGCGGCTGTGTATCCGTTGGCGGCGGCGGGGGGGTATCTGTGGGGCCCGGTGTGGGCGTTTCGGTTGACCCCGGTGTTGGTGAGGGGGTTGCGGTTGGCGGCGTCCCAGTAACCGTGGGGGTGTGGGAGGGAGTCAAAGAGGCCAAGGTTGAGGACGCTTCAATTTGAACGTAAAACGGGGCCACATTTTTCCCCAAGCCAAAGGCCTGACCATTGGCATTTTTGAAAACCCAGTTTCCCGTATACTCGCCATCTTCGGCCGGGGCAGTCATATCAATCGAGATGTCGACAACCTGCCCAGGAGCAACATTAAACGTCAGGGGATAAGCAGCTTCGGCATCCATCTGACTACCGCTGGAGAACACGACCTGATAAGCCGTATTCCAGGTGCAAGTTCCGGCATTACTCAGTTTCCAGGTCTTGGTAAATTGAGTTCCTGGGAAGAATTGGGTTCCATCAGGGATGGTCACGTCCGCAACAAAGGCCGCTTCATCACAGGGGGTGGTTGCCCCCCCGGTATTGCCACCTGCATTTCCTTCGTTATTAATTATTGTTGGCGTCTCGGTCGGAGTTGGGGTTTGGGTGGGGGTAGCAGTGGATTCAGCTACTTCCATGGTAAAAGTTAGGGTAGGAGCTGCTTCACTTTGCTGCGTCAATGCCAGTTGAGCCTGCACCGTCTCAGCAACTTGAGTGAAAATCAAATCGGCGTCGGTTACTTCAGATTCTTCACCCCGCGCCCCAAAATTACATCCAACCAGGGTCAGTCCGATCAGCACCAACAAAATAAATTTCAAGTTTTTTTTCTTCATTTTCTTACTCATTCGACCCATACAGAGCCGACAAAAATCTCCCGAAGGTTACGAGATAACCTTCGGGAGGATAGGGTTTTACCTCTAAATTTCAACCCCAAATATACCGCGATTTTGAGATTAAAGGGATGAAGATTCGATGAAGATTAATGGCGTACTTATCATTGCCGCACGAGTTTTATTACTCCACCTGAATTTGGGTGTAGACCGGATAAGCATTCCCATCCAGATCTTCGATAATAAAACCGACCAGGTATGTTCCGGGGGCGGCATAAACTTCTTCCCACCGAAAAACATCAGATCCGAAAGTCAGGGTTTGACCTTCAATAGGTGTAATCCCGGTGGCGTTACCGTTGGCATCTAAATCCAGCCATTGATCGACGATGGTAAAGTGGTCGCCAGTTTGCGGAATGATTTCACGCGGCGAGCCGATTTCAGCCTGACCCGTAAACCCAAAAACCTGATGCATGACCCCATCCCGGAAATATAACCGGGCCGGACGCGTATCGCCACTATCGGCATAAGTATAAATCCCGTCGACGGTGTACACCGCCTCCGCGGCCACCGCCCCATAAGTCTGGGGGGTGAATAGTGTTGGGATCAAATTCTGACCATCAGAAATCGCAAAGATATAGGGATCCCAGGAGAATTTCATCGTAAATTCACCAGAATCGCTCCATTTCGGGTAGTAAACTCCCTCAAGTTCGCGCGTGTCCGGGCTTTCAAGAAAATCGGTATCGGCGTAGAAAATCGAGTTCGAAGCCTGATCGTAAAATCCAACGAACAACTTGATATAACCAATATTCTGGCCACTGATGTCCACACTCAATTCCACCGGTTGACCGGGGGCGGCCACCTGAGAGGAAGCTTTGAGTGGTGAAACCGAAATCTGGCCCTGTCCAGGAGCCCGAGTTGGTTCATCCGCACTGGGAATATAGGGTTCCGCCGCGCGGGTATCAAAACTGCGGTTATGGTAATGAAAAGCTAGGAAATCATCCCACAAAGAGTGCGCCGCAAACCGATCGGCGATGACGGTATAGGACTGAGGCCCAGCCATCGGGGACCGATATAAGGTCGAATTTGGGAAATAAATCGCGATCCCGGTGGAACCTTTTTCACCGACACCGTGTTTTTCTGCGATTACGGTTTGCCCGAGTGCTGTCAACAAATCATAGGCCGTTTGCTGAACGACACCGTTGCGAGATTCGCGTTCCACCAATTGGGCAAAATGTCCTAAATCGATAAACGAAGGCGGTACCTCCCGCCCAAAAATGCTGGTATACGACCGGGCATAATTACGCGCAGTGGCTACCACGGCCTGATCGTCATTTTGCAAGGCGTAGACAAACTCGTTCACGCGCTGCATCAAATTCGGCATTTGCCCTAAATCTATGGCCGACAAGGTTGTGTCTTTTCCTAATTGTTGCGTCAACTGCTCCGCGGTCACCCGGCTGGGGCCGCCGAATAAACCCCCAAAGGGCGAACCTCCTGCTGCAAAATCGTTACGAGCTTCGGGATCAACGATGCGCTGGTCTTCTGAGATATAACTGTTGATCACCGCCTGACTCAACTGCGCGCCCGACATATCGGGATTGGCGACCAAATTACTCAAAAACCCGGTGTAAGCCCAACCCAAAGCGGGCTCGGTTTCTTCGGAGGCAATCGCGTACCGGGCGTGGGGTTCAATGGCAGCAAATACTTCTAATTGAGCCATTAAGCAGGCGTCAAATCCGACAATTTCGAGCTTATCGAGGCCACTTTGGGCTCGAATTTCGCCTAAAGCCCAATCGATTTCGTTTAACCACAGATGTTCGCCCAACCGCTGGGCCAAAGGAGCTGGATTATTATCGGTCCCCCCAGGTGCGGGATCAGTCCAGCCACCGGGCCAACCCATCCCATGATCTGAGAGGATCAATACATGCTTATCGGCCGGGAAATTTTCGATCGCCCAGGTGGCAAAATCAACCAAGGCCTGGCCATCAGCCATGTTGACCTCGCCCATATCCTGGACCAGTTGGGAACCAACCGCGTTCAAGTTTGCATCTTGAGTGACATAATAACGGCGGGTGCCGGCCCAATTGCCATCATCGGCGTAACCGGCTGAATAACGATCCATCTGGGTTACGATATGGACCCGATCCGAAGATCCCACCCGTTCGGCCTCGTTGAGATCAATATAAATATCCTTCTCCAAGATTTTATCGTCGGCATCCTGATAAAGCATCACCAACCACGTCTGCCCCTCCGTCGCGGGGGCGGCCAAATCAATATCGGCCGGGGATGAGGTTGGCAACGCGACTTCTTCGATTTCGGGTTCGGAGTAACCGGGTTCGCTGACGGGTAAACTAGAACCGCCATCGCCACTTCCGGCAAAAATTTGGAACAGGATAAAAATAATTACCAGGGGTACGACCAACCAAATTGGGAGTTTCATCCCACCACCACCGCCAGAAGGGCGCGGGCTCGGGCGAGAAGGTGGTCGGCTGGAAGGAGGTTGGCTGCCCCCCGGAGGGCGACTCCCCGATTCTCGGCGACGACTGGGGGCTTCAGCCCGGGGTTTGCCTTGGGGACCAGAACCCTTCCGGCGGCGTTGGACTTCAATCGTTTCGCGATCACTCATAATTTCACCTCAATTTGGCGGGTGGAGGGTATGGGGTTGAGAGTGGAGGAAACTCACAACTCACAACTCACAACTCACAACTCACAACTCACAACTCACAACTCA
>CAYVQU010000324.1:0-3580 GCA_964453155.1 uncultured Anaerolineales bacterium
TTAAGTGGACTCCGGAAAGTATTTCAATTACGTCATTGCGAGGAGGCGGAGCCGGCGTGGCAATCTCTGAGATAGTCATTCAGATTGCTTCACTTCGCTCGCAATGACGTTAATATCAGAAACATTTTTGGGTTTACTTTAGTGCACGACTTCAACAAATCTCAGTGTCCGACTGATAGCTTTCCGCCAACAATTCTCTTACCAGGTCAAAATCAATTTTCTCAGGTTTCGTGTAGCGGATACAGCCTTTGCCGACATTCAACCCGGTCAATTTATGCCGGTGTTTGTCTAACGCTTCCTTTTTCAAAACATAGAACGAAATATAATTTTTCTGGCTGGCAAATGCGACCTCAACTTCACCCCCTGATGGTTTGTAGCTGGGCATCCCGTATTCCATGCTTTCCTGATAGCCATCCAGAATTTCCTGGCACAGTTTGCGAAGTTTAACTAGCGCGGCCTGCCGCTCTGTGGGGACTTCTTTCAAGTACGAATCGACGGTTTTGGCTTTACTTTGCATTTTTCACCTCGTGAAAATCATTCAGCATCCTGAGTAGACCGATGCTTTTCCGGTCATATCGAAGGGTGCGATGAGCGTGAAAGGTCGATAACTCGCACCCCTCGATACGATCTCCATTCTTCCGATCTACTCGGGATGCTGAAGCTGGAATAGATCCAATAAGTTTCAACTAGTCTTAACGGAAAGTTGACGGGGCCGGGGGTTTGTTATCGAGGATTTCTTCGATCTTTTCCATCACATCGGGAGTGAGCTGATCGACGAAGTCAATGGCCTTCATATTATCCACGACTTGTTCGACGCGGGAAGCCCCGGTGATGGTGGTGCTGACGTTGGGGTTCTTCAAGGTCCAGGCCAAGGCAAGTTGAGCCATGGACGCTCCCAACTCATCCGCGATGGGGATTAGCTGACCAACTTTAACAATATTTTGCATGGCTTCTTCACTCTCGAAGCGTTCGCGCAGCCATTCGTAGCCTTCCAGGGTGGCCCGAGTCCCTTCAGGAATGCCCTGGTTATATTTACCCGTCAGCAGACCGCTTGCCAGGGGGCTGAAGATTGTTGTGCCCAAGCCAATTTCTTCGTACAGGTGGGCGTATTCGCTCTCGAATTTTTCGCGGTGGAACATATGATACTGCGGCTGTTCCATTTGGGGCGGGATGAGATGCTCACGGCGGGCGACGGCGTAGGCTTCCATGATCTGGGCCGCGCTCCACTCACTGGTGCCCCAGTAGAGGGCTTTGCCTTGATTGATGACATGGTTGAAAGCGCGTACAGTTTCTTCTACCGGGGTATTGATATCTGGGCGGTGGGCGAAGATCAAATCAACGTAATCGAGTTGCATGCGTTGAAGAGCAGCATCGGTGCCTTCTAAGATGTGTTTGCGCGATAGGCCCTTGTCGTTCGGCCCGGCACCACCCCAGAAAATCTTTGTCGAAACCACCAAATCCGATCGTTTCCATCCGGCGCGTTTGAAAACTTTGCCCATCAAAATCTCTGATTCGCCCCCAGCATAAGCCTCGGCATTATCAAAAAAGTTGACTCCGGCATCGAAAGCTGTTTTCATCAATTCATAGGCCAGATCCTCATTAGCCTGATTGCCAAAAGTGACCCAGGAACCAAATGAAAGGGCTGAAACTTGTAAACCTGCTGATCCTAAACGTCTGTATTGCATGTGAGTATCCTCCAGAATTAAATTGGTATTATGATAAATTAGATGCAATTAGGGTGAAAAAAGTTACATAAATGGGTTAAAGAGGCAGGGGACTAGGGATGGGGAGGGAGAATATCTAATCCTTCACCCCTAACTCTTACGCCCTATTCCCCTATTTGACAAATTGCTTGCCGACTGGTCTCCCAAATTTCTTGGGTCGGTGCAGCTAAAAGGGGAAAGCTGATTTTCTCGTAATCGGTTCCCGGTTGTAGCGGGAAAGGGGTATTACCATTCAAAGCGGCGATTGTGCCCCCGGCCTCTGAAGTGATCAACCAACTGGCGGAAAGATCCCAAACTTTGGGCGTAACCTCCATTGCCAGGATGGCGCTGCCGCGGGCAACGGTGACCAATCCATACGCGGCGGAGCCTAAAATGCGGGGTTTGTAGCGGATATTTACGTCGTAATTGTGATGGGTGCGGGAGCAATGAGAGAAAAATGTAGCTGGGAGCGATTCCATGGCTGGATTAACCTTGAGTTGGCTGCCATTGAAATAAGCGCCTCCCCCTTTTGACGCCGAGAAGAGTTCGTCCAGCATCGGGAAGTAGAGCACGCCTAAATCAGGGTAACCGTTTTTGACCCGAGCGATCGAAATCCCCCAGTAATGCAATCCTAAAGAAAAATTGGTCGTTCCATCCAGAGGATCGATGATCCAGACATATTCTTTATCTGTTGGGAATATCGTGTTTTCTTCTTCGGAGAGAATTCCATCTTGAGGGAAATCCTGCTTTAGGGCTGTGCGCAGCAGGGTGTCCGCTGCCAAATCAGCTTCAGTGACAACGGTGCGGTCCGTTTTTAGTTTCCCTCTGATGCCCACTGGATTGTAATGTTTAAGGAGCAAGTTTCCGCATTTTTTGGCTAGTTCGGTGGTGTATTTTAAGGTTTCCATGAGAGGGAGTATATCATTTATGACTGTGTTAGCTTGATTTCGGGATGATATTTTTTGGAATTTCCCATGATATACTTTTTTGCGAGGAAATTATGCCGCGTTATCGAGTTATCCATCGTACATCTGGTGAAGAATGGGAAGTTGAAGCCCCTTTTGCTGAAAATGCCCGTCTGGTCGTTGGGTGGCCGATGGGACTCTGTCGAATCGTTTTATTGCGTGATGGTCCTTTTGCAAACATCGTACCTCCTAAAGTAGCGGTTCAGATTTCCCAGCCAAAAACTGGTCGGGTTCATATTTGCCCAGATTGTAAAGTTACGATGCTTGAAAAGATTGGGGAAGAATTTTGGTGGGAGTGCCCCTCTTGTAATCAGCTGTATCATGAGTGGGAAAACAAACTCTATTCCAATGATGAGATCGATTTGTAATTGAACCGGTGCCGATGACGGGCGAACGCCCGATAAAAAGGTTCAGCGATCCAATAAAATGGGGGACGTTTTAGGATTTTTCCGATTAAACCCCATAATCCAGGCAGATTACTCATTACTTCGAAAATTCCCCGAGCACCGCGAAAGATTTGTCCCTGGTTGTTCAGCACACGAATAGATTGCTCCAGATCGGTTGTGGAAATCTGAGAGGCGATCGTTGTGTTAGCGATGTTTTCGGCCGCTATAAATTGGAGTTTATTGGCGGTATCCAACTTTTCGGTAGTATTTTTCAAAGAATTGCAAACTGGGCAAGTTCCATCATAAATTACTTTTTGTGGACGAAATTGGATATTCATGGGAAAATTATCAGACCAAACTTATGCTGAGGTTACAATGAAGAAAACAATGTTGAAATGGTGGAAATTAATTGCCACCTGGGTCTTATTTTTAGGACTACATTACTCCTACGAAACTTTCCCGAATACCCTATTTAATTTTAGTTTCCGGTAAATGAAGCTGCTCCGAGAAGAGCATGGAGCAGTAA
>CAYVQU010000325.1:0-3537 GCA_964453155.1 uncultured Anaerolineales bacterium
AAACTTTTGCTGTTTTGAGGAGGGTCTAGCACCCTTTTTGCAGTAGAGTCATCGGTATAATCAGCGGGTTTGAAGCCAGGTGTGTAAAAATCCATCCCGGTTTCCGAATCCCATTTCGCATATTTATACGGGCAGCAACCCGCCTGTTGCCAGGATAACCATGACAATCCCTCTAGACAGCATCCCGAAAATAAATTCCGTCATCGCCAGCACCGTAATCGAAGCGGAAGCCGTGGTCGTTAACCCTCCCAAAGGGTTTTAACCCCTTAGGGACCTTCATTTGGGAGCAGATTGATGGTCACCGTTCAATTCAGGCCATTGTGGCCCTGATTTGCGCCGAATATGAAGTTAAAGTTGAGATTGCCACCCACGATACCTTAGATTTTCTCGCCAGTTTACTTGAGCGCGAAATCATCACATTGGATTAAATTTACCGGTTTTATGGATCAATTTCGAACTCGCCTGCTTTGGGTGGTTGTCTTTGTAGTTGGAATTGCTGCAACCCCGCGGGTGATCCACGCGGCGGTCACATTAGTCGAGTTTAAGGGGACCTATGCCAACAATCGCGTCACGATCGAGTGGGAAACGGCCTCTGAGTTTAGCACCGCGGGGTTTTATGTGCTCCGCAGCCTCACTGAAAATGGAACCTATGACCGCCTGCCAACTGGTAGCCCCCAATTTATTCCTGCAACTGGGGGTACTTTGGGCGCAATCTATTCATTCGACGACAATGAGATTAGTGATGGCTCGCAATATTTTTACAAACTCGAAGAGATCGAAACCACTGGCGGAGCCACAATCTACGAAAACGATATCATTAGTGTTTTGGCTGGAACACTTACCCACACTCCCACTCCATCAGAAACGCCTACTCAGACAAACACACCAACAAACACGTTAACACCTTCCCACAGTCCCACTCCTGGACCTAGCCTGACCCCCTCGCGGACGCCCAAGAAAACGAGCACGCCTTCCAGAACACCAACAAAAACGCGCACACCGTTCAGCAATCCTAGTTTCTCCGCCACCCCAACCGCAACCAGCACAGGTTCGCCAACGCACACACCTACCATGACAGCTACAACCTCAGCGACCGCAGAGGGTCTACCCACTGTCGCATATACCTTGGCAGCCCCAACTGAAACTTTAACATTTCAACCGATAACCCAACCAACCGCAACGCACACACCAATTTCAGCGCCAGAATCAGAGGCCTTATTCACCCGACTCATTAATTCCGGCTCTTTGGTTCTGGTTGGCGTTTCTGTGCTAATCATTGCCGGTTGGGCTGTAATTGCAATCGGCGGTTATCTGCTCATCTTTCAGCGAAAAAAATAAAATATGGCATTAATTTACTCAAAAAATAAGCTAACCGCTCAACGTCCGAATAAAATCATCCTGATTGTAATTGGCCTGATCTTGGTTGGTGTTTTTTTGGCTGGTTGTAACTCAAACCCTGGTGAAATTGATTTGATGGAATTGGAACCCCTAAAAATCACCACTACGATACCGGGTATTTATCAGATTTCCT
Organism: uncultured Anaerolineales bacterium; assembly: GCA_964453155.1. Taxonomy (GTDB): domain Bacteria; phylum Chloroflexota; class Anaerolineae; order Anaerolineales; family UBA11858; genus CAYVQU01. The sequence continues at coordinate 1,532 of CAYVQU010000325.1, forward strand.
TATCTGAAATCGGCTGGGCTACCATCGATCCTGAAAATATTTCCATAACCAAGGGTGGTGATCGGGTACCAGTTTGGATTGAAAAGAATAAAGATGATGATGCTCGGATATATTTCTATGCCCCGGATGTTGACAGCATTTACACCGCCGAGAATGTTTTTTTTCTACACTCCAATTCGAATTTGGCGGCCCCAACCCAGCTCAATTCCACAGCTACCGAGGCTGCCAATCTAAAACCGCTAGCCAACATCAGAACATCGGTCCTGGTGGAAGACAACGCCATCTATACCCCGTTGGCCGCCGATGGGGATCATTGGTTTGCGGAGAAATTGATCAGTCCTCAAAAACTTGAAATTAAAGTTAATTTGGAGGCGGTGACCACCGGGGCTGGAACGATCCAGGCTGCCTTTTGGGGAAATACCAATATGCCAGTGGACCCTGATCATCACGTTCGACTGTGGGTGAATGGCCATCAAATAGGTGAAAAATTCTGGGATGGTCAAACCCGGCACACCATTTCGGCAGAAATTCCAGCGGGAATTTTGCATTCCGGAGAAAATATGATGGCTATCGATTTGACCGGGGAAACGGAAGCCGTCATCGATATTGTCTATTTTGATTGGGTATCAATCACCTATGATCGTCAGCCCAATTTAAATGGGCCGTTTGAATTTCAAGCCACTGAAGCTGGTCGTTTGCAAATCCCAAATCAGGAAGTTTCTGGTTTGATCTTAGATATCAGTACCCCAGACGAACCGGCCTTCACTCAATTTTCTTCCACTCAGACTGAGATCATGGTTCTTGCTGACCATCATTATGTCAGCACACCTTTTGGGGAAGCCCGTAAACCGAACACGATCGAATTGCCCCCCAACAGTCCAAACCTGGCCCAAATTTTGCCTGGAGCGGAATACATTGTTATCGCCTCGAACGCTTTACTGCCCGCACTTGATCCGTTGTTAGCATGGCGCAGTGATCAAGGCTTGACAACGCTTAGTGTTCCAATCGATTCAATTTACGACCAATTTAACGCCGGGATTGCCGAACCGAGTGCCATTAACGGGTTCCTGGATCATGCCGCGAACAATTGGGAAGTTGCTCCTAAATATGTCCTGATCGTAGGTGACGCCAGTTATGATTTCAAAGGGTATCAACACCCGGTAGCAGATACTTTCATCCCGACAGTAATGGTTCCATCTTCATTTGGGGGTGAGACGGGCAGTGATATTCCTCTGGGCAATTTGAATGCTGATCCCTGGCCCGAAATCGCAATTGGTCGGCTTCCGGCCCAAAATGGAACCCAAGTAAAAACCATTGTCGAGAAAATTATCACCTTTGAGCAAAATCCAATAGCGGTGGCAGCCCATCCCCACATCCTGGCTGTCTCCGATGGACAGGAAGCGCATTTTCAGTCTGAAGCGCAGTCCTTTTTAGATCTGTTTCCAGATTCATATCAAACCGAATTAATTGCTACCGAAGTTGGCAATAGCGCGGCTGCCAATCAGATTTCCGTGGCCCTCGAAAATGGCAACTTCATGACGGCGTATTTTGGCCATGGCAGTATCAATATGTGGGGCAAAGACCGTCTCTTTACTCGAGAAAACAGCCAGGCGCTGATGAACGAACGGTACCCTATTATGCTGCACATGACCTGTCTGACGGGTTTGTTTATTCATCCCACCGAAGAATCGCTGGTTGAAAACCTATTATGGAACCCGGAGGGAGGGGCGGTTGCCATCTTGGGGCCGACCAGCCTGACTTTAGCCAGCATTCAAAATCAGCTCACATCGGCTTTCGTTGAGTATTTAACCCAAAACCCAACTGCCCGATTAGGAGACATCGCGCTGCATGCCTGGCAGCATGTTCCCACTAATTCGCAGGACCAGATTGATGTTATGAATACATTTTTGTTGTTTGGTGATCCAGCGCTGAAAGTAATGGTGAGTGGTGATTAACAATACCTTCGCCGATTATGGTGGTGAAGGGTGTACATTAACAGCATGAAT
>CAYVQU010000326.1:0-3467 GCA_964453155.1 uncultured Anaerolineales bacterium
GCATCATCGGCGTTCAGGGCGACCAGATCATCGTTGGTAGAGCCATCGATGCCGACCAGATTGCGAATGACACCGTTCTCACAGTAACCGCCCAAATGAACTCCATCCTGGTTGGGCCGTATGTTCGGGGCCTCAAACCGGATATCCGCGATTTCGAAATCGCGCACCTCACCCAAGCGGATGAAATAGGCATCGGCATCGCGGATAGTCAACCCTTTGATGGTGAGATTGGCCACGTTGATGAAGTTGAACAAAGCCCCCGTGTAGCTGCCGGGTTCGTCTGGGCCGCGGGGATTGTTGAGATTATTGCCATCCCAAATACCACCCTCAATGTGGATGTTTTTATCCCCCGCGGCGTGATCGCGGCTGGTCAGCAAAAATGACTGCGAATCGACCCCGGCCCCATCCCCAAAAATCAGACGAGCCTCGCGATGGACTTTTAAATGAGTATTTGACGGGATTCTGAGCGTGCTCCCAACCTTGTAGACACCTTTAGGGATGGTTACCAACCCCTCGTTTTGGTTCAGGGCTGCCTGGATGGGTCCATGATCGTCATGGATACCATCACCATATGCGCCAAATTCCAGTACATTCATATTCTTATAACAATTTGGGACGCAGATTCACGCTGATGAACGCTGATATATTTATCTTTACTGATCTGCGTGCATAATGAAAATCTGCGTCCAATTTTTTTTTACTGTTTGATCAAAGTTCCAATTTCTCTTAAAACCCGCTGTTCATCCGGGTGAATGTCGCCAAATGGCCGCGGGCCGACATTCAAGAAGAAGACTGAATTGGTGTCCCGTACTTTTTTGTAGACTTCAGCAATCTCAGCTGCGGATTTTAGCGCATGGTTCCAAGGTTGATAGCTCCACCCGGCGTTGAGATTCCACCAACAGATTGTGGGTTTGTCGCCGACCTCGGTGGTGTTGAAGCCGATGGTATTCTCACCGGGCAAATCCAACTCCCAAACCTGACAGTCTTCCCCGGGGAGGGGCAACACATGCGAGTTGTTGGTGATCACCGCCTCGGGTTGCAGCTCATGGATCAGATCATAAGTACCCGCCAAATCCCACTCACCGCGGGCTGCGAAATAATCGGCTTCCATCCCCGGATCGAATTCCTGCCGAGGCCAATAGCCATCAAAAATGAAGCCCCCGATCTTGCCGAATTTCGTGCACAATTCTTTGACTTGAGATTGATAATAATCCACATACGCAGGCCAATCATTGCGGTAGGCCGGGTGGGTCCAATCGACCAAAGAATAATAAAAATGCAGACCCAATTTGCGGGCGTGCAGGGCTGTGGCCAGCTCGGCCAAAATATCGCGGCCAAAGGGCGTGTTTGTGACTTTGAAATCGGTCAGGGGGGTGTCCCACAGGCAGAAACCATCGTGATGTTTGGAGGTGATCACCAAAAACTTCTGCCCCGCTTCGACCATCAGATCAGCCCATTCATCCGCATTGAAACGGGTGGGGTTGAAGCGCGCCATACGCTGGCGGTATTTCTCGTAGGGAATTTGATGGGTGTAATAAATCCACTCGTTCCCCTTGGTTGACAGCGCATACAATCCCCAATGAACAGACAAACCATAGGCGGCTTTTTGGAATTTGCGCATACCGCGGGTTGTGACCTGTAATTTGGCCTGACTGGTATCTTCAACTTCATATTTATCTAAATATTTCATCTTTCTTTTTTCCTCAGTGATCAAATAGTGGAGCCCCAGGCACCGGATCGAAAAGCGGTTACCGTCGATCGTTTCTAATATTCAATTTCCTCGAGAATCAGTTCTAAAATCTCATAGAACCGGATTGCATCGGGGAGATCGCCAGTGACTTGCAATTTGCCCGAGTCCAGGGCTGAATCAGCCTCTTTTTGACCCATAAAAATTTGAACCGCGATGCTGGTGTCCATCTTTAGGTGCAAATGGGCTACGTCGTTCGTCCCAGTTCCATTAGCGAACACACCATTCTCGGTTTGTATCCAAAACGATCCGACGCCGGTGAGTTCAAGTTCAACAAGCCGGTTCCAGCCTTCGGATTCAGCCTGAATGTCGTCGATTTCGTTGCCAAGGTAGCTGAAAACATCGAAAAAGGTGGGTAAATCTTCAGGAGCGAATTTACCCGTTTGGATTTTGGTTCTGAGCGCCTCTTTTTTTTGTTTCATATTTTACTTATCGGACTTACGCAGTTCATCCCCCTAAATCCCCCGCAGGCAGAGGGACTTGGGTTTTTCCCCCGAAATCGGGGGAGTTAGAGGGGGAACTGCAATCAAGTGCGTAAGTTTTAACTTAAATGATTTCGGTTGATTCCAGGTCCATCCGGTGCCGCTGTTCGGAAAAGTCGGAGAGTTCTTTCTCTTTGGCAAAGTTGATGGGTGAAAAAAGCATCGGCACAATCCCAAACAAGACGAAGACGAAAGGGATGATCCCGGCACCCAGTCGAATCCCTTCGAGGGCGCGGGCGCTTTGTTCGGCGGCCCCACTCACAAATCCGTACCGGGCGATGAGATTGGTAAAAATCGCGGCCTGAATCCCCGAAACTGGGATGGTGATCAGGGCGTTCAATCCTGTAAATAGCCCGGCTTTGCGGATATCGGTCCGCTGCTCATCCTCGTCGATGATGGCACCCAACATGGGAGCCTGGCTCAAATTACCAAATTGCGAACCAACGATCACGACCCAATAGGCCAGCAGAATTTGCCAGAAACTCTGCGCAAAATACAGGCTCAAAAATCCCAATGCCGCGGGGAACGACCCCCATATGATCGTCCGTTTCAGGCCGACTTTTTTGATCCAGATGCCCATAAACGGCACCAGGATCAACATCACAATCCCGGAAGAAACGTCGATGATCGTCGCCTGCCCGCCCGAATAGCGGAAAACATGATCCATCAGATACAGGAAGGGTGTGAAATAAAACATGTACGGTCCGCGGCCCAAGACTTGATACAGTACAAAGGTCACAAACGACCGCGATGAAAAGGCATCTTTGTAACTCGTTCGCAGGTATTGGAATAACTCCCCTTCACTAGAGCGGACATCGTCTTTATACATCTCGGCTTTGTCGTGGATGTTGCGGATGGCAATCCAATATAAGAAGGCGTTTAGAATCAAAACTCCCGAGAACAATACTACGGTCAGCGATTTGTCATTATCACCGACCAGGAGCAAGGTGGGGATAATCGTCCCGAAAAAACCGCCCAAATTGGCCACGTAAGACCCGATCATGGCAACATCCACGCGCTCGTTTTTGGAGGGGGCTGCAACCAAAATGTAGGACGCATAAGCAATGCTGTACGCGGTTTGAGCGGTGTCAAAGATGAAGAGTAAGACCAGGAAAACGGCGAAGATTACCCACTCGCTCCAGGCTGGTTGGGCAAACAGCATCGCAAATGATGAGAAAATGATCAACGGTGCGGTCACTCGCATAAAGTAGACATACTTCCCGCGTTTTTCGGTATAT
>CAYVQU010000327.1:0-3431 GCA_964453155.1 uncultured Anaerolineales bacterium
CATCCCGATACAGGTTTATCCACTCAAGATAACTCTGCCCGACTTCAGGAAATTCTCTTAGAACGAACCGCCCGTATTTTGGAGCTAATGGGTGGTCAGGGGAATTCGTTTGGCCCTTCCAACGAAGAGATTCCCCCTCCTTCGGGTTAAAAATCAATAGGGTATGGAATGAAAAATTTCAGGGATGCTTATATTTTTATCGAAAGGATAGAACAACCTCCGGTTATCAATACCCTATTGGAGGAAATAGCCTGTTTTTATCACAACATTACCAATGACGACATTTATGAAGAAGATGTTCAGCTGGTTGTTGATAAACCCAACCTGGATTTTTCTGAGTTCACAAGATTTCAATCTCATGAAATTGATTTAGATGTTCTGAAAAATCAACACGATAAAAACAAGAACACCCCCTCGTCAGATCCCTTTCCTAACGGTATCGATGAGTTTCCCGAAAGCCAGGATGCGGTTAAATTCTGGAAGCTGATTAATATTCTACAAAGTATGATCCAAAGCTCCAGGCTAACCTTGAACCAAGAGGGCCAAATCTACGTTGATTGCGCTTATATGATTTCTGGAATGGGGAAAAATAATCGCGCGGTGATCTTACTACAAGACGCCCACGCTAAATATGCTTATTTTCAACATCATAATGCGATCGCGGCCTCTTGGATGCGCGGTTATTTACTCTGGCGAATACCAGCCCAAAAACATGAAGCGATTGTTGAATGGGATAAAAGTATGGCTGCGCTTAAAAATATTTATCTCCTGCGAAACGGTGGGATTCGTTTTGATAAGACGAAGTTGGAGCAGTACGCGGAGGCGCTAAAAAAAATGAACGAATCTCTACTTGAGCATCTAGAAAATTTTTATTAGTTCAAAAAAATATTCTTCATAGGTTGGCTCTTAAATTGAAATATTTGGGAGCTTTCTGTACTAGCTGTATTTCAAAATAACCAAATGTTTTTAAGTGATTTTTAAGGTAAATTCCTCATGGTTGACTTTGGTCAGGTTTATTCATGGATTAATCTTTTTGAAATTGCGGACAATAAAAACTCTTTCACTATTCAAACTAATGGCATACCAAAGATAACTTTCTTAAAGCCTTGTACCCAAGAATTTCGAGAGCAATTGCAGGCAGCTAGAAATGCTAATGATCGTAGCGAGGTTTGGAATATCATTGAACGCATAAATAATATTTGCTTAACATTTGCTGATAATGTGGAATCCGCTGAAGCAAAACTGGAATGTGCTTATTTTGTTTATTCTTTAGGCGAGTTTGAGGATGCTCTCAATTTTTTAGATGATGCCATTTTTAATTATTTTGATCAAAATCAACATAATGTTGCCATTGCATATTGGATGAAAGGTTTAATCCTTTGGCAGAGACCAAGTAAACACGACCAAGCTGTAGGCTTCTGGCGTAGGGCATTGGAAGTATTTCAGAAAATAAAGGAAGAGACACCAGAAAAAATCGAACAAAAACGGCTACTAAACCGAAACTATAATTTAAGTTCTTCCGAACAAAAGAAAATCGAAGCGGAGATAGAAGTATTAAAAAAGCAGATTTTTTGGTATAGCCAAAAAATCCCATCAATGACCGATATTCTTGTTGCCTCGATCAAAAAAGGGGATATTGACTTTAACCCTTAGTTTTCATCATGAAAGTATCTGTCTTCTATGAAGATATTTACTGATAAAAAATATGAATGAAGAATTAATATTTATTAGTTACTCTCGGCTAGATAAAGAGATAGTAGACCCAATTCATAAGCGGTTGTTTGACAATAATTTTAATGTGTGGATGGATCGGGAAGATATTGGAGCTGGTGACTCCTGGAGAGCGGAAATCAAAACTGCAATTAAGACTTGTAGTGTATTTATTCTGATGCTTTCTTCAAACTCGGGGCAATCTCAATATGTTGAAAGTGAGTTTCTTTATGCAAATCAAGTGAATAAGAAGATTTTCATTGTGGAATTAGAACCGAATCCATTAATGTCACTTGAGCTTGAATTCGAACTTTTGAAACCAAATCGAATACTTGTTCATGATGAAAACTATGAACCAGGGCTTGAGAAATTAGTAAGTGAATTGTTAAAATTTTCAGTTATCAACAAAAAAAATATTTATGATTGGTTTCGAAAATATCCTGATAACCCAAATTGGTCCCGAATTTGGGTTAAAAAAATTCTCGTGAGTCCAAGAGATAGTACATTACTAAAGATAGGAGTTGCCTGGTTAAAAAAATATGTAAGCAATGATGAAGCCCAATATTGTAATCAATGGATTGAAGTTTATCGGATAATATCTAAACAAAATCAATATCATTCCTTTTCGTTTGAGTGGGGAGGGCGCTGGATTATGAATCATCCTGGTAATCGACGAATTGAAGAAGTAAAATACTTAATCAAGAAGCAAATTTCTACCCAATAGGATCCCACTTTGATACCAAACCCAGACCTCCCTGTTCTCATCATTGGGGCCTCCGGTGTTGATGTCGTTGGCCATTTAACGACCGAAGTAACCCCAGGGACCTCCACCCCGGCCCAAATCCGATTCTCCTTTGGGGGTGTAGCCCGCAACGTGGCCGAGAATTTAGGCCGTTTAGGCCACGCGGTAAAACTGATTTCAACCGTAGGGGCGGGGCATTTTGGGGATCAGCTTTTGCAACAACTTTCTTCGTCCGGCGTAAATACGGACCATTGTGTTAGGACCTCTGAACCAACGGGAGCCTATATTGCGGTTTTGTCTGCCGGAGAAAAGCAATTTGCCCTGGATGATATGCGCGGTTTAGCCACCCTAACTCCCAGCCATTTACGGCAACATTACCAGTTGTTTAAGCAATCAGCTTTGCTCTTTTTAGATGCGAATCTGCCAGCCGCTGCCTTGAAAACGGCCTTCTCTATGGCTCGTCAGGCAAAATTGCCGGTGTTTGTCGACCCCACTTCGGCTTCTTTGGCCCCCAAATTGTTACCCTACATGGACCAAATTCAACTCATCACACCCAATAGTGCTGAGGCCGGTATTTATTGTGACCGTTCCTTCCATGACGCCGATCAGACTCTGGCTTTGGAAGCCGCCAAGCAGTTGGTGTCTGCCGGAGTCGAGATCGCGATTATTACTTTGGCCGAATTTGGGGTTTGTTACGCCACCTCGGAAACCAGCGGATATCTCCCCGCAGTGGGTACAGAAATTGTCGACCCAACCGGAGCTGGTGATGCACTGACTGCCACCGTGATCTTTTCGCTTCTCAATGATATCCCTCTCGATGATGTTATCCGTTTGGGCGTGACCGCCGCCTCTTTAACACTGCGCCATCAGGGTGCTGTTTTGCCAGATCTTTCTCTTGAAAAACTTTACGATCAGTTGGTTATTTATTTTAGTTTCCGGTAACTGAAGCTGCTCCGAGAAGAGCATGGAGCAGTAAGAA
>CAYVQU010000328.1:0-3422 GCA_964453155.1 uncultured Anaerolineales bacterium
GCATTGGTTTTCGCCTCCGACCTTATTATAATCTCTTGCGAGATGAATTACTTAGTGTCTCGCAAGAAGCTAAAATTATGTCACGCTGAGCACATCTGCAGTATGCTGAAATTACTCATGTGATCGCGTGCGAAGCATCTTTTATTATTTTCTTGAAACTTGCGAGATAAACTACTTAGATCGTCTCATAAGATATCTTACAAATTCGGTGTCACTGCGAGTGTCTGAACGAAGTTCAGGTAACCTTAAACGGCAGTTAAAATTGCACCGACAACTGCGAAGTCCCCGAAGTTCATACTGAGCAAGTCGAAGTGGCGACTGGGTTTCAACCTGCGGAGGCAGGTTTTGCCAGCGCATATGCGCCAGTTGCTGCGACTTCAGTCGCCTTGTTTTCATGAACATGCGATTGCCCTAACCAACGGGTATCCCTTGCGGTATGACGTAACTAAAATGCTTTCCGGAGTTCCCTTAGGGCGTTAGGAACCCGGTTCTAAAAAAATAAACGCTCCGTTTAAACCAATTTAAACGTTCCACCATTCAGTTTTACCCAATTTATTTGTACGATTAGGGGGATGAAAAAAATACGCGTCTTTATCGTCGACGACCACCCCCTCATGCGCAGTGCTATCGAGGCCGCGATCGAAACTTCGGCTGATATGGAGGTCATCGGAGAAGCAGTTGATGGCCAGGAAGCCCTAACCCTGATCCCTAAACTGCGGCCCGATGTGGTCGTTATGGATTTGATGCTGCCCATCCTGGACGGTTGGGAGGCCATTGTCGCGCTTAAGTCGCTGGATGCCCAAATCCGGGTGCTGGCCTTTAGCGGGACAACCGAAGAATCAAAAATTCTAAAGGCGGTCCAACTCGGCGCCAGGGGTTTTATTTCCAAAGACGCCCACCTCACAGATCTCGTAAATGCTGTCCGGCAGATTGCCGCTGGCAATGTCTATTTACCGCCCCCCATTGCCGGAAAACTCTTCCACCGGCTGCGGGACTCAGGTGAGACCGCGACCGCCCAGGCCCGATACCAATCCCTCACACCGCGCCAAAAAGAGATCATTAGCTTGTTGGGTCAGGGATTATCCACCCAAAAAATCGCCCAATCCCTGCATATTTCCCCCGGAACCTTGCGAGTCCATCTCCATAATATTCTCAACAAACTCGGGCTGGATAATCGGCGCGAGTTGTTGGTCTACGCGGTCAAAAGAACCCTCAACCCAGATATAGGGGAATAAAGTCAATCCAATAAATTTCGGAACATATCGGAGAAAAAACTGGCACCCGGGGTGGTGATTTTTACTGTCATCCTCAAATGTCACGCAGATTACATTTCCAACCGTGAAAAATTAAACAGAACGTTTAACCAAAAATAAGCATAATGCAGATGTGCCGAACTTGCATTTCTGTTAGGATTCTTTTGGATAGTACCCATGTCCCATACGCGCGTCTTGCTGCTCGCCTCCCCTCGATTTTCGCATTTTGTGAAGAACATCATTCACAAAACGGCTTCCAACCTGGCAATCGTCGGCGTTACGACTGACTTGGAATCAGCCTTAGTCCTGATTAAGGCCCAGCAACCTGATATTTTGTTGATCGACATTTACCCGAAATCATCCCAATATTTGGAGAACATTGCCGAAATTCGGGCCCACTACCCCCACCTCCATATTATTGGCCGCACCAAACCATCCAAAAATGGTCTTTTTCGGCAGGCAATCCAAGTTGGGGTCTCTGGCTTTATTAATGAACAGGCCTCCCTCGAAGAACTGCGGGAGGCCATTCAGACCGTCCAGCAAGGGTACGCCTACTTACCCCCCAATCTGGCCCACCAGTTTGTATTGGGATTACAACGTCAGCCAAACTAATCGATTTTGTGGCAAGTAATTTAGAGACCCCAGGGGTTGGCCGAGATCACAAAAATATGAACATGATTCTTGTAAAACCCCTGGGGTCTGTCGGGAAGTAAAGATCATTCAAAACTGAAATGTGCACAGGCGTAGCGGATCAACACGCTGTTTTTAGACCAGCCCCCACCCGCTACCCACTCAGTAAAGGAGTGTTGCACCGATGAAAAAACTCATCAAACCAAGATTCGGACTCGCCGCTTTGTTTATTGCCACCGTATTCTGGGGGATCAGCGATATCGTGGCCAATCAGGTCAGGGGTGACCTCCCCCAGACCAACCAAGCGGTCTGGCAGGAACCCGCGCGATCGGCGGTTACCGTTTCGAACGATACCGCCATCACCAGCGGCATTCAAGCCGACGGGAATATCATCACCCAAGATATCGAGTTAAATGCCGGTTGGAATGCGATCTAGCTGGAGGTCGAACCCAACAACCCCTCCCCATTGATCAATATTGGCACCACCGCAGAGCCGGTCTGGGTTCATGAGCAACCCATGATCACCGCGCTGTTCTCACGCATTAATTGTGAAAATTGCGTGGAAAGTGTCTGGTCCTGGAACGTCCCCTTCTCGACCAAAGATTATATCGTCGATCCGGCCGAGGGTTTGTGGGATGAACCCGGCTGGCTGCGCTACTTCCCAGAGGGCAGCGCCGGGCCTGATGGTGACACGCGCACCTTCCTCACCGATCTGGTGACCATGCACGCCAACACCGGCTATCTGGTCAAAATGGCAGCTGATTTAGCGGCCCCCGTAACCCTCTCAGTGGAGGGGTTATCGGTGGTGGACGGCCAACAATGGGTTAAAGATTCCTATAATTTGGCCGGATTCCCCGTCTTACCCGGGTCCGGCCCCACTGTTTCGATTTATTTTGGGGGTTCTCCCATCACCGAAGCCCGCTATTTGACTTCAGATGGTTATTGGGAAAAACTCACCGATACCGACACCTTAAACAACGCCCAATCCTACCTGGTCTACTATGACGGGGATGTTTATGCGCCCGATGGGTTCACGCCCCCGCTGAACATGCCCGAACCCGTCACCGCGGAAGTGCCCTTTGCGCCCGGAACCGGCGGCCAACGCCAGGAATTTCCGGTCGAGAACCCCACCGACCAGCCCATCGAAATATCCCTGGGCTTTGCCGAAAGTTCGGATGTCCCCCTTTATTTTGAAGATGATACCCAAAAACCAACGGAATATATCGATTTGCGCACCAACACGGTGACCTTAACCCTGGCGCCCGGCGAGCTGCGCATTTTGGTGGTCTATTACTACCCCAATGACCCGCCCGCCCAAAACGACCCACCGCCGCAAGGTGACGCGTTGCCACCGGGGGCCCACAGCGGGGAGGACCCCGGGCAGCGCAAAGCCGTCCTGGTCATTGCCTCCCTTGATGGCGGCACCCGCTGGATGATCCCCATGGTTTTTGAATCGCCCGATCTAACTGGTTTGTGGGTCGGCGATGGGTGTATTTCAGTTTGGGGGAAAGGTGTGAGAAAATAAGGTGACCAAGAGAC
>CAYVQU010000329.1:0-3396 GCA_964453155.1 uncultured Anaerolineales bacterium
CTAAAGCATCCGGGCGGGGATCGGTCACGACCAGGATGTCCGTGGCCCGGTTGAGCAGGTGGGGCCACAGACCATAGCCGGAAAAGGCATCGATTACTGTCAGGGTATGGCTTTGGATGATCTCGTCTAATACTGTCGTAGTGCGCTCAATTTCTCCCGCCAGGACACCGGCAGCCCGTCCATCGAGGGGATAGAGATCGACACCCTGCCATTGTTCCGGTACAGCGTCCTGAGTGACAACTTCATACAGGGATGGTCGTTCACCCCCCAACCGGGCATTGAAAGCGCTGCCGCCCAGCCCAATTTCGAGTAGGGCGGTACCCAGGCCGCTGGCGGCTTTGAAGCGTTTGGTCACAGCCATTGCCAGTGTGGTTTTGCCTACCCCGCCGCAGTAGTTGGCGATCAGGATTGTGCGAGCCGTCAGGAAGCGGATGGCTGTTTTGGTGCCCGTTTGGAGCAGGGCCTTACTGACGATCTGTTCTTGTTCTTGCAGAAAAGTGGTTCCACTCACCACTGGAATGCCAGCGGCCTGGACTGATTCCAGGCTGGCAGCCAGCGCGACGCGGGGAAAATCTGGGGTTTCGACCAGGTCAGGCAAGTCGACCACCATCAAAACCGGATGAGTCGCCAAAGCCTCCAGAACGCCGCGGGGCGTGACCGCTTCTTGTGTCTGGAAGATGTCATCGGGAATGGCTGCATAGACTCCTGGATTCCGGCTGGCGACTAGCAGGGTGGGAAGGGTGGTTTTACGTTTGAAGATTTTCATGGTTTGATATTCATCACTATTCGTCAGAATGATCCCAAAAACGGGGCAATGATTGAAAAGACCAGTCCCAGAACGGCCAGAATGCCGAACAAGCCACTCCGCTGGCGCACCAAAGCGGCTCTGGCTTCGGTGTCCTCAACCACCGAACGGTGGACGGCGTCTCGTAAAGCTTGGACGCTGCTGAGTAAGGGCCGGTTGGTGCGAAAGAAATCTTCCACATCTCTTAGGAACAGCTGGGCTTCGATGTCTTTGGGGTCAGGGAGATGGGCGCGGGTGGTGTGAATCGAATCGTCGAAGCCTTCCACCCCCATCCGGGCAACCAGCAATCCCATCAGGTTGCAGAATGGACCACCCACATTGGCTGCCCGGCGCAGCGCTTCTTGCACCCCAACCCCGGCATTGAGTAGTGACCCGAGAACTGAGAGCCCGATCAGCATATTGTTGCGTAGGGCCTCGGCCCGTTTCTTGGCGATTTGTTTCAGGTTGATATGGGGGCGACGGAGGCCCAGAAAAATGAAAATTCCGGCAATGGGGGCCGCGGCGATGGGCATTTCTAAAGTCACTAGTGCGCCAGCCATGCCAGCGCCAATTACCAAATATCGGATGAAGACCTGCATCGAAGCCGCGTAGAAAGCACCGGGAGTGCTGTATGGGTAACCGGCGCGACGCAGCTGGCTGATGACATCGGCTTTGTCTTTGGCACTTTCGGGGTCGAACCGGTTCGGGGCAATGGCGATGATCAGGGCAGATAGGATCGAACGCCGGTATGGGCGTTGCGCCCCATTTTCAAACTGAATCCCATCCAGGCGATCGTGCTTGCCAAAGCCTGAAAAGGCGATTTGCAACCCAGAAACCAGTTCGAAGGCTAGCATGCTGGCACTGAGGGCGGCTAAGAAGATCAGAAGGTTCATAATCCCGCCACCGAGTTTGTGTCAATTTGATGGGTGTTTTCAGGAATACGGTACATGTTCACTTGGGAGCGTTAGCATTTCTTCGTATTGAAAGTGCATAATTTGCATTGCGCACTCAACCTTTCAGTTGTGAGCTTCAAAATGTCAACACGGCGTAATGTACCAATTTACAGAATCTGAAGAGGCTGCCGCGTCCTATTTATCCCCATTGGCAAGTGATATACATATCAACAGATTGAGAGCGCATTAGCCTTCACCGTATTTCAGATAAATTACCCAGCGATCAATCCATGAGCCGGTCAGCATTCGAGTCGCAGTGGGGGTATTTTTTCTTTAATGAACTGATTCATCCGGTTTTCCCCCCTAAAAACACAAAAAATTAGACAAAACATTAATTTCCACTTCTTTCCATCCAACCTCTCACTTTCTCTCCAGCATCAATTTGAAGCATAAACAAAAACCGCTCAACATCATTGAGCGGATCGTGTGGTAACTCCGGTAGGACTCGATCTCCTTACCTACTGCCTCGGTATCAGTTAGTTTAGTGTCCATCCTTAACAACAAAAAGATCCCTACGCGGGATCTTTTCAGTGGGCGCGATTGGACACGAACCAATGACCTTTCGGATGTGAACCGAACGCTCTAACCAGCTGAGCTACGCGCCCTAATTATTCTATTTTTTATACCCATCTGATCAAACCGCTATTCACGGATGTGAACCGGGCACCCTTGGAAGAATCCTATTTTTAGGGCTCATCAGGTAGGATTTAAATCTACAATTCATCGGTAACAGCGGGAAGTCTAATTTCAATTCACCAAAAATCACGATTTTAGATTAAACTCTGCTAAAATCATATTGACATGTTATCTGATACTCATCCAGAAATCGAAGCTGTTCAGTTGCAATTACTTCGTCAAGCTCCAGCTTGGCGCAAAGCAAATATGCTGGGACAAATGTATGAAACTGTTAAACAATTGGCTTATCAAGGATTACGGAAACGTCATCCGGAAATCAGTGAAATTGAATTGCGACGCCGTCTCGCGGATTTACTTCTTGGAGATGATTTAGCACACCAAGTTTATGGACCGATAGAGAAAGATCATCATGCTGACTGAACCAATTCTCGTTACGCTTCTGGTCGCAGAAACACTGGAGAAACTCAATATTCCATATTTTATTGGTGGCTCATTGGCAACTGCCGTTCATGGGGTAGCGCGCGCCACAATGGATGTTGATCTGGTTGCTGATATTCAAAATCACCAGATCCAGTCAATGATTAGTTCTTTTGGGGATGCATTTTTCGCTGATGAAAAAATGATTCGCAATTCGGTTTCCAATGGGATGAGCTTTAATATCATCCATAAGGAAACGATGTTCAAAGTAGACATCTTCCCATCAAAAGCTCGAGCGTTTGACCGTTCTCAATTTGAACGAAGAGTAGCATATACACTGTCAGATGAATCAAGTCAAACAGCTTATATTGCCAGTCCAGAAGACAATATCCTATCCAAATTGGAATGGTATCGAAAGGGAGGAGAGATTTCCGATCGACAATGGCAGGATATTCTCAATGTGCTCAAAATCCAAGGTGATGGAATTGATAAGTTCTATTTAGAGTCTTGGGCAGTTAAATTGGGGGTTTCTGACTTGCTATCTCGTGCTCTAGAAGAAGCGTCTTGTTGAATGTTTTCTAATTCGTTCGAGTCGCAGTGGGGGTA
>CAYVQU010000330.1:0-3395 GCA_964453155.1 uncultured Anaerolineales bacterium
TGCCTATGTTTTTCGTTAATTTTCTGTTCTACCGCTACTTTTTGAGATGACACCGTTGGATGTATTTCTCGAGGTCGATAGGCTCTGATTGCGCGATGAGCATCACAAATTCATCACCGCCGATCCGGGCCAGGATATCGGATTTACGAATTTCATCCTGACAATTGCGAGCGATCGCGGTTAATACTTTGTCTCCCATCAGGTGCCCGAATTGATCATTGACGCGTTTAAAATCGTCGATATCAATGATTACAATCGCGAATTCAATTCCATAGCGTTTCGCTAGGGCCAGTTCTCGGGTAGCTATTTCTAAAAAAGAACGCCGATTACTCACCCCAGTCAACTCATCTTGAGTTGCCAGTTTCTTAAACCGTTGTTCGGCCGCATCCAGGTCATAAATTAGACGCAATATGATCGTGCTGAACAACGCGGCAATTACCCCTGGGGTAACCAAAGATGCAATCAACGCATTTTGTGACATTGGTTGTCCGCGGACAAATAATATGACCGTGGTGATCGCAAATGACAAAGTAATTGCAATTACAACGAGTAAAATGCAAGCTTTTACATATCCAACCCTCAAAAATACTTTTCTCATAGCGAAACTCTCCCCTCGAGACTGGCGCCAAACAACAATAAAAATGGCTGGGCCAATCTTCAAGCTATCAAATCATTTTTCGGTCATTGCAGTTTGAAATGGCCAAAAAATGTGTTATTACAATTAAAATAATCTAAGGAACTGGGGTGGCAGTTCCCGTCACTGTTGGGGTTAATACGTAAATTTGAGGGATCCACCCAACCCGTCCATCGGGGTCCTCGACTTCAACCCACACCAGGCCATTGACAATCTCCATCCCATAGAGCACGGTCAGTGGATCGCCTTCGTGCAGTGTAGCAATCACCGGGCCGTTTGGTGACTGTCGGAGTCGTAGACCGGGGAATAGCAAACCCTCCAAATAGGCTGGATAAGTGGTCGGTGTGGTTGTCGCGGTCGCGGTGGCCGTGGATGTCGGGGTGGGGGTGTAGGTAGTGGTTGGTGTGGGGGTATCGGTAGCCGTCGCTGTGGACGTGGGGGTTGCGGTCGGGCTGGGACCGGGGGTGGATGTGAGGGTTAATGTGGGGGTCGGGGTCAAGGTCGGTGGTACTTGCGGGTCCAGCTGAGCCACAATGATCTGGTTGATGATGAGTTGGACTTCCTGATCGCTACGGATCAGATCCTCTTCGGCCAGCCGGTTAGCGATGGCATTCCGTAAATCAACGGTCAGGCGGTGATAAAACGAGGTGGGGGTTCGAATAGTGATGTCTAAATTTAGAACTTCGTCGGAATCTGTTCGAGACCACTCGACCAATTCTGACTTATTGATTTTGGCAACTTCTTCAGCAATCGCAGCTTCAAATAACGTATTTTGAGCCGCGCGTTCGCGGGCCGTAGCAGCATCTTGGACAAATTGAACACTGAGATATGTTAGCGGCCCCAGCAATATCCCGGTCACCACTGCAGTGATCACCAAACTGCGCGGAACCCGTCCAAATCCGCCTGCTTTCTCGATGCTGCGCGGGCTGAAACCCAGCACCACAAATACCAACATGGCCGCAAAGGCGATGGTTACTGCGTTGGTGATAAACAGCAAAAAGGCTCCCCCGGCCACCTCCCAGCGCTGGAATGCTAAACCAATCCCTACGGTACACAACGGTGGCATTAAGGCTGTCGCGATTGCGACCCCCGGTAGAGCCGCCGAAATATTGGGCATTGCCAGGGCAAACGCGGCGGCCAACCCGCCAGCCAAGGCGATGGCCAGGTCGATGGGGCTGGGTTGGGTGCGGGCCATCACCTCGGCAGGTAGCGCTGAAACCCGTAGATCGATAAACGGCATGTAAATATTCCCCAAAGTCAACAGCGCCGAGATCAAAATGGATAAAACCGCCCCCCGCAACAATGCTGCAATCGCATCGCGCAATAATTTATCATCACCCCGAATCGACCCCATCCCCAAACCAATGATAGGTGACATCAGCGGGGCGACGAGCATGGCTCCGATAATGGTTGCCGGAGAATCGATCAGCAGCCCCAGGGTGGCGATCACGCTGGAGAGCAGTACCAACAAAAAGAAATCGAAATCGGGAGTTGAATCGTCCCGCAGCCGAATTTGAACTTCCCCGCGGCGCTTCTGGCTGACGGGTGGCACGATCCGCCGCCACAAATAGCGCATAGCTACCCGCAAGGATGATGGTTTTTTTTGGGGCGAATCGTTCATAAAGAATATTGTACCGCATGAATGGGTGGTAAAATCTGGCAAAACACAACAAAAGATGACAACATTTTATGGCTGCTGTTTCTTCAATTTTGAAACCAACTTTACCTCCGAATATCCGTCCCTTTGACCCCCGGCGTGATTTATTGGCAGTTGCCGACCTAATCGAGACATGCTTTTCTGCAACCCTTGATCCTGACGGTCGGCGTTACATCCGGCAAATGCGGGCGTCTGCCCAGGGGCGGGGCTTAAATCGCTGGATCTCGATGGCTGCGAGCACCACTTCCTTGCCATTGGGCGGTTATGTTTGGGTTGCCAAAGGGCGCGTGGTTGGGAATTTAAGTCTGGTGCCATTTTTTCATCAGGGCCGAAGAATATATCTCATTGCTAATGTCGCAGTTTCACCCGATTATCGCCGCCAGGGAATTGCCGAGGCGCTTACCGAAGCCGCAATACAACGTTGCCGGCAGCGGCGAGTCAACCAGGTTTGGCTGCAAGTTCGTGATAACAACCCCGCAGCCTTGAATTTATATTCAAAAATGGGGTTTAAGCCGCGGGTTCGACGAACGACCTGGAATGTAAATCCTGAAAATATTCAGGGAGAAGCCCTGCCTAAAGTTCGCCTATCGCTGCGGAAATCTCGTTATTGGACCAGCCAACGAGGTTGGCTGGATTACAACTACCCTTCCGAATTACGCTGGCATTTCCCGTTGAAACTCTTACCTTTTCAGCCGGGACCTATGGGTTTATTACATCGTTTCTTCAATGAAATCGAAATTCGCCATTGGGCCGTTCAACAATCTGGGAAACTACTGGGCGTACTCACCTGGCAAGGCACGCGTAGTTTTGCCGATCGTCTGTGGTTGGCTGCGCTTTCACCCGCCGATGAACTGGTCCTTCAGACCGTTCTCCCTTATATTCGCCAAGAACGGCGTTTGCACCGGCCGCTGTCTTTAAATTATCCAGAGGGCCGAGCGGTTGAAACCTTGCAAGGATTGGGATTTCGGGCCCAACACACCCTGATTTGGATGGATTCCCATATCAAGGCTGCAACCTGAATTCATCTTTTTGCGTAAATTATTTTAATGGAAATTCTCTACCCTACATCTAGGATGCAAATGATCAGTCATGGTGTAGACTCTT
>CAYVQU010000331.1:0-3389 GCA_964453155.1 uncultured Anaerolineales bacterium
AAACTTTTGCTGTTTTGAGGAGGGTCTAGCACCCTTTTTGCAGTAGAGTCACTAGAGTATTTTATCAGTTGCCTTTCCTTAAATGATTGCTGAACCATGATAGGTCAATTACAAATAAAATCTCTTGACGGCTGAATATCTTACCGCTTGATAACCATTTTACCTCTGCCAATATTTATTTCCCCTCCTTAATTAGTACCATAGATTTCAATAAAGCTTGAATATCGAGGTTTTCCTGCTTCGGCGCTCCCCCCTGGGCCATTTCTGGTGAGCCGCCCCCTTTCCCACCGATTTGAGTGACCACGGATTTGAGAATTGCACCAGCATTGATTTCGGTGAGATCGGAACTCCGGGCACAAACCAGCCGAATTTGATCGTTTACCTCGGCCGCGAACAAAACAACTGTTTTTGGCTTTTCACGTAAACGCGCGGCAGCTGACCGGACCGCCTCGAAAGAACGATTATCCCAATAAGCAGTAACTTTTCGTATCCCTTCTGAATCGAGCGCATTTTGCCACAACGCCTCGATTTCGAAGTTCATGAGCTCATTCTGCACCCTGCGTAATTGCCGGTTCAAATTTGAACTTTCGGTTTGAAAGCGGCGTATGGTCTGTGGCAGATCGTCTGTATGGATTGATAAATCAGCACTAACCTGCTGGATGTTTGCCAGAACTTCCTGATAATTCTCTAAAGCCCGACCTCCACACAAGAAATTTACTCTCAACCCACCTTTGTAGCGTTCGACTCCGGTAATCTTCAATACTCCTATCTCGCCAGTTGCCGCTACGTGGGTGCCCCCACAGGCCGAAACATCGTAATCATCAATCCAAATGACCCGAATTTTCCCACTGACTTTTGGTGGTTTTCTGAATGGAATAGTTGGGATGTCTTGATCTCGGATTGTTTGAATTGATATCGGTTGGTTTTCCCAAATGATTTGATTAGATGTTCTTTCAATCTGACGAAATTGCTCCCTAGAGTATTTGGAAATATTGAGATCTAGTGTGCTGGTTTTGGATCCAATATGGAACCCTATTGTATTGGCATTTAACTGGTCTACAAAAACGGCCGACAGAATATGCTGACCGGTGTGTTGTTGCATGTGATCAAACCGGCGGTGCCATTCAATTTCCCCTGAAATTTGAGAAGAATTTGGCGCGTCAGTAACTTGGTGCCAAATTGTCCCATCTTCTTCAAGCCACACATCAAGAACCGGAATTCCATTGATAGTCCCAGAATCATGGGGCTGCCCCCCTGAAGTCGGATAAAACGCCGTCTGATCTAATCGGATCTGATATCCAGCCTCATTTTTGAGCGTTTCAAGGCAAGTGGCAGAAAATTGGCAAATTTTAGAATCTTGATAATAAAGTTTAGTGGTCATAAGGGGTTGTTTTTGCTGCTGATGCTTTCCTGAAAACCTGTATCATATTCAAGCAATAGAATGTAACCTGAAGTTAAGAAATTTTGCTCCGGTTGAGATTACAAAAAGTTCTTGACCCACTGTTCTTGGGGCACTATGATTGGCATCCCGCTAGCCGTAGGCTGCGATATCCAAGAAAAACCGAGGGTAAAGATGAAAACTGAAGCGATTATCGCGTTAGAACAGAAATACAATGCGAATAATTATAAACCTTTAGACGTGGTGTTGGAACGAGGTGAAGGTGTTTGGGTTTGGGATATTGAAGGTAATCGATATCTGGACTTCCTAAGTGCTTACTCGGCCGTAAATCAGGGGCATGCCAATCCACGTATTCTGAAAGCCATGGTTGAGCAAGCTGCTAAATTGCCATTGACCTCGCGCGCTTTTCGGAACGACCAACTGCCATTCCTGGTTCAAGAATTATGCGAACTAACTGGATATGAGATGGTTTTACCCATGAATTCGGGGGTTGAAGCCGTGGAAACTGCCTTGAAGGCCGCTCGAAAATGGGGTTATCAGGTCAAGGGAATTGCTGAAGATCAAGCCGAAGTAATCACCTGTTCGGGGAATTTTCATGGACGCACCATCACAGTTGTGGGATTTTCTACCGAAACACAATATCAACAGGGGTTTGGTCCCTTTCCGGCCGGCTTTGTGACCACCCCTTATGGGGATCCAGAAGCATTGGAAGATGTGATTACACCCAATACCGCCGCAATTATGTTGGAGCCAATTCAAGGGGAAGGTGGTGTGATTTTCCCCCCCCCTGGGTATCTTAAAATTGTACGCGAGATTTGTGATCAAAATAATATCTTGTTCATTGCTGACGAAATTCAGACGGGTTTGGGACGAACGGGACGACTATTTGCTTGTGACTGGGAAGATGTGCGGCCCGATGTTGTGGTCATTGGAAAGGCTTTGTCAGGTGGGTTTTATCCGGTGTCAGCAGTGTTAGCCTCTCAAGAGATTTTGGGCGTTTTCACCCCTGGTGATCATGGTTCTACTTTTGGTGGTAACCCATTAGGGAGTGCTGTTGCTCGGGAAGCACTAAAAGTTTTACAAGATGAAAACCTGATTGAACGCTCCGCTGAGATGGGGAGTTATTTTATTGAACGCTTGAAAGCAATTCCTAGTCCGCATGTAAAAGAAATTCGGGGACGCGGTTTACTCATCGGGGTTGACTTACATCCTAGTGCTGGCGGTGCCCGACGTTTTTGCGAAGCATTGAAAGATGCTGGTTTGCTCTGCAAAGAAACGCATGAAACTGTGATTCGATTTGCACCCCCATTAGTCATTACAAAGGAAAATCTCGATTGGGCGTTGAATGAAATTGAAACTGTTCTTTTGATGGACTGATATTTCCCACTGAGATTCCTGTAAATAAGATGACGATGCTAGCCATTTAGCATCGTCATCTTTGTTAATTTGGGTAAAAAAAGCTGTTGACCCCACATCTTAGAGCATATAAAATTAATTTACATAACTCATGTTACGCACTGAGTAGAGCGTAACGGGATAGAATTAGGTCAAGGAGGTCGGCATGAGGAAAGAAATCCTAGACCTGTACACAGACTATTTGATAAGTTCATTTGGACAAACCACAGCCACGGGTTTATCAAAACTGATGAATGGCGATGTCAGTCATGACCAGGTGAGTCGGATGTTAGCCAGTCGGAAAATGACATCCAAAGATTGGTGGCTGAAGGTCAAGCCAGAAGTGCGAAAAATCGAGCAAGTGGATGGGTTGATCATCATCGATGATTCGATTGAGGAAAAGCCATACACAGATGAGAATGAGATCATCTGTTGGCATTGGGATCACGCCAAAAATCGAGCTGTCAAAGGGATCAATTTCATCACAACGTTGTATTATGCTCAAGAAATCGGATTGCCGGTTGCCTTTGAGATCGTCTACAAGTATCTTTTCAATGATTCGGGGGTGAAACAAAATCACACACCAACCCCAAGC
>CAYVQU010000332.1:0-3351 GCA_964453155.1 uncultured Anaerolineales bacterium
TCAAACTAAGGTTAGCACACATCTGCCATGCCCCACCACTATATTCTAGTAACCCACAGTGAAGCGCTCGCTATATTTCTGTTCAGGGAAAATTCAACCCATATGCAGTTGGGGTTTATACTTGACAGCTATTTCTGACCTACTCAATTCGCAATGCGACCTGGTACTGCTCCCGCTGTTGGGGAGTTAGTTCGGGGATGAGCAGTGCCATCGATGATAGTGCCAAGCGCCGCCGATCATCTTTATCAGTTTCTCTAAGTCTCTCTAACTTTCCAGGCTTTTTTTTCGACTAAACCATCCCGCTACCTCACATCTTGAAAGCTGTTGATTTTTGTGGCATTTTCTTTGCTCGCGACTACCGCCGGCATGAACATCCATCAGTTTCTACGAGCTTCGGTGGTCGTCTTTAGGGTATTACGATGCCCGTGTTTGCGCCGGTTATGTTTTGGATCGTCGGGCGATAAACCAACCCAACAAGAGTACCAGCCCGAAAATTGGAAGTGCCCAACAGTAAAAATTACCGTCAGATTCTTCCACAAGTGATGGTTCAGTCGGCTGTACTAGGCTGGTAGTTTCTGCATCAGCGCTGGGTATTGGTGTTGCAGTGTGTGGTACTGGTGTGCTGGTTGGAGTGTGTGGCTCCGGCGTGCTCGTAAAGGTGATGGTTGGCGGCAATGGGGAAGGCGTTACTGTAACTTGTACGGAATCATCCTCCGTGATTCGGTCGAAAACATATTCTTTACCTTTTTCCTGGTATAGAAATTGGTTCACTTGCCCGTTTTCATCCTGGATAAAGGTTATTTCGAATTGGGCGAAAGATGATACATGGTAATAAGAAGTCTCTGAGAGCGGCAGCAAGTCGAGCCAGGCTTTGTCCGTTTTAATCTGTAAGTAGAGTGTATCGTTTTCGAAAGCAATTGAATAGAATGGGTACGGAAGCCCTAACGCTGCAGGGATATCGTAATTCCCCATAAACGAATCATAGATGGCAGTATCAACCTCTATGGGCTGGTATTCTGCTCTCAATTTTTCGATCCAATCCAATCTGGGTTTAGCCCAATCCTGAAACTTCGGATTTTCTGGGAACAGATCGGCTAAGACATACGCATGATATCCTTTGGCAAGTTCTTCATCTAATTGGAAAACCTTAACGTTTTCATAATCATGATAATGATAAAGATAAATCGTGCGGTTTTTTAGGTCGTAGACATTCGAATATATCGTAGGAGAACCTACCTCAATATGGACGGCATCCAGGATATCTCGAATGAATTCCACTGAAAACTCATCCGCAGATTCAAACAGATTAGTGGCAGTATGGTACCGGTTACAGGAGGGAGCACCGGTGGTGGACTGGTAAAAATTGGTAGCAACCTGGTAATTTTTCTCGTTGCGCAAAAAATTATTTGCATCGATGATGACGGAATTTCCATGCGCATCTCCAAACATGAATTGGTGGTACCAGGTATCGTAGGTATAGTATTGCGAGAAGACATCGATGACACAATCAACCGTCCCGCATTCGGTCATGGCTTTATCAGGAAGCGAGCCTTCATAACGCGTCTTTCCCTCGAGATTTGCTGGCATCGGTTGGTCAACGGCTAGCGCATCGAAAAATAACCCCTGATCGTTCATTCCACCGCCCCAGATAAACCCCTCGTATCCAAAATAAGCCCGCCCGAATTTCCCATCTTCAGGTGGCAGGAACCAGGCCATTGTGAAAGGCAGACTGTAATCCTCGTTATTGCCACCTAAAGTGATCTCGCCATCAGAGGTATAAATGACCGTACATCCCATATCGGGTAAGATAAAATCGTGCACTGGTTGAATTTGCTCCTCGACTGCAGAATGAGAAGATGGATTCTCACCAGAAGGGAATTGAATGCACAACAGCAGTCCAAAAAGACAGAGACAAAAGACAAGTATTCTAATTCTATGATGTTTCATTTTATCCTCAACGAGATGGTATTCTAGTTTTTATTCAGCCTGTGATTTTTTTATTCTGCCGCGAAATACTTTATATATGCCTATGGGGAGGAATAGTACAGCCATTGCCACAAGCACATAGTGTAATATCACTCCTTTATCCGTAAAAACCCACGCTGCTATTGAGAACACAATTCCAGATGCAACGATAGCCAGTGGTTTCTTTTTAGCTTCGGCATATATCAACGTGCTTATTCCACCAAAAATATATATGCCTGAAAACAAAATATCAAACCACCATTTGGCTAAAAACCCCGTGGTTGGCTTGTGCTGTTCACCAATATGAATATCTTGACTAGTTATCACTAATGAGGGATTCATCCAGCCTAAATCCTTAGGACAAGGTTTGATCCATCCGGCTTGCCAACGCCATTCTCCCATTCCTGGATAATCATTGCGCTGACCTACACGGATTCCAAAGTGCAGATGCGTTACAAGGGGTTGTTCGAGACTACCACCATTTTCATCTGGATCGCCCAAATAAGCGATTAAATCTCCCTTTTCGACATCCCCTGATTCTAATCGCCACCGGCTGGGACTTAGATGGCCATACAATGAGTATATATTGGCTTGGGGGTGATTGATGATAATCAGCCAGCCATATCCGCCCATAGGTCCTGAGAAACTTATGGATCCATCGGCGATGGCATAAACGGGTGTTCCTGCGGGTAAGTGGTAATCTTCGGCGGCATGGTATTCGCATTCTTTCTGGTTGCAGCCATGTGTACAGAAAATTGCCGGGGATGGGCGCACATTTTCATTACCAAGCTCATCTAGCGGAAACTGAAATGGAAGTTGGTCATCTTCAGCATAGACAAGTACCCCTGATAAATCAGCCGGTGGTTGGATTGGACAAGGCTCTTCTGTCTGTGAGCATCCCATCATAAGAATCATCAACAGAGAGATGGTTATTATCCCACCCAGATTGTTAACTTCATACCCCTTATTCATTTTTTCTCCTACATTGCTTAATTTCATGCTCGTTAGGACTATCTTTAAAATACTTACCAACGGGCGTTTAAAGTGGTTCAAAACCATTAATTTCCCCAGATAGGGAGTGCGAACGAAAACCAAGCTGATTTGCCGCCGAACAGGTTATCCCCCTGCCTGCCTGGTCACGCCTAATTCCTGAAATCATTTCCGCCGCATAGTAGCCCAGGTACTGAATGTTATATCCAGTTGCTTTGGTAGCCGCTTGGACGGTGATGTGCCGGTTGAAAAGAATGCGGTATGAAATTGTTGGGAAATATTAGGGGAATTAAAAGAAATCATCCCGCACACTCGCTTACAAGTCAAGCGACAGTTCTTGGAGGGGTGCATTTCAACTTGGGGGTGAGTTGTAGGCCAAATGCCACATTTTATCGA
>CAYVQU010000333.1:0-3329 GCA_964453155.1 uncultured Anaerolineales bacterium
TCAAGGTGCAAAAAAGTGTCCACTAATTTCTAGCTGTTTTTGAACCATCCCGAAAACTTCTTAATAAAATCGTTAGGGATTTCTTTCAACAAAGACTTTCTTCGGGAGCAGATTTCGGTTTAGCAAGGAAACTAAGCATGCATTATGTCTGAAATCTGCTTAGCGGGGCGGAATTTATGGCTGGTGTTAGGCGTACTATCAACTGCCACGCACTTAGTCTACCAAATTATCTCTAGGAAAGGAAATCATGGTCAATGGAGCGCTGGTACTGGATTACAAGAGTGCAAAGTCTGCAAAATCGGGTTCCCTTGTCAACCCCTATCAGGCGCGCTATAATCTTCCTGGTTTTTTAGGAGTAAATAATTGTTATGCCAATTTATACATATCGGTGTGAAAATTGCGGTGTTCAATTTGAGGAACGCCAGAAATTTTCGGATGATCCCCTCAAAGTTTGCCCAGAATGTGATCAGGAAGCGCTGAGAAAAGTTTATATGCCGGTCGGGATCGTTTTCAAAGGTTCCGGGTTTTATGCAACCGATAACCGGTCGCCATCAGGTGCTAAAAGAGCTAAAAAAGAATCGGATAGTGATCGAAAGGCGGAAAAGAAATCAGCCTCCGGCGAGAAGAAATCTGATCAAAAAGCCCAACCAAAAAGTTCGGAAAATGGCAAATAAATCAACAAATTGATCCAAACGCTCCCGAATAAAATCTGGAGCGTTTTATTTTGTGAATCACCCCTCAGACTTTCATGGAAAATAATCACAACGCAGGAATTGATATCTATTCTGGTTACAACCCGGCCATCCAGAAAATAATGCCCTATTGGCGAGATCGGGTCACCCAGATCAATGATATTGATACGTTTTTTCCAGTAATTGAGTCCTTGAATGCTGATCTCAAATCCCGGAATGCGTTGTTCTTTTTTGATCACCATTACGCATTTGACGCAATTCCAGTGGGATTAGCGTTTGCCCGATACATTCAAAATATCACTGGGGTTATCATTCCCTACGCCATTCATTTGGATATGGGGGTTGGACGGGAAGGTGAATTTTCGATTCGGTATCGCTTGCGAACAAAGGCCTTTCACTGGTTTATGAGGGGGATTCAACACAACCCCAGCATTCAATTTTTACCTGTCGCCCGCGAATTTGAAATGAACTCTCCCCGAATGAGCAAAATAGTGAATGAAAAGTTCAAAGGTATCAATACCAAATATATTCGAACGCTGATCCGGGAATTTTCAGAGACTTCAAATGGTTTACTCGGGTTCCTGACGCCATTCTCAGGAATTGGTTTTCCCGATAAAAAAGCACTGCATCCTCAGCTGTATCGCTCAGTTAAGATGGTGTTGGCAAAAAGTCAGGGAGAAGTCCCCATCTATTTTGCCGGCGCTTATCCTGATTGGGGGGCTTTCCAATCTTACTACGCACCTTTATTCACCCAACACAAACTTCAAATTCACGGACCATTTTATTTACCTCCAAATGATTACTCAGCCGCGGTTGAAAAAGTAGAATTTGAGTTAGCCGCCTTACGTGCCGCGGCTAACTTTGTCCCTCCAGATTACGATAAATTGTTGTTGAAATAATATTAGAACTTACGCACTTGATTGCAGGCCAGTCTCTAGTCCTCCTGATTTCGGAGGGAAAACTGCGAAAGTCCTAAATTTTTATCTCAAATTTGGCAAAATCTCCGCCCTTAGGGCTTAATTTCGACTACATCCAGTTTGAGAAATTTCCCTGTTTTGTTTGGACGATTTCCTGGTTAGCTGATTGTGAAAAATAGCGGCGAATGGGGGTGATGTATAGAAAAGCCTGATTGTCATTAGCCCATTGAGCAACAGCGGCCAATTCTTTTAGCCCTAAATACATATTTTCGGCTGTTTTGGGACCAAAACGATAAGTCAGTAGATAAGGATTGTGATTCTCTAGATAGTCAATTATCTGCTGCAGGCTGTTTGACAATATCTGGGGGTCATGAACGCGATCTAAATTCTCCAGTGAAGCAGTATCCAGCGCCAAGTTTTTGCGGAATAATTTTAATATTGCCGGTCGATGTAGTAGTTTTGTTAATGCCAGGTCATGCTTGATAATCAAGTCTGGGGGGGCAGGAATATCCCTGAGTTCTAGGTCTTTTACCTGGATTTTTAGTTCAAATTGTTCGTTTAGAATATCGACCTGGTGCGAAATATCATCAGCAGACATGAGCGCTCGTACTGCCGCCATGACTCTTCTTGAATAGTCTGCAAAACCTTTTTTCCGGGATGTTCCCGTCGCAATTTGAATGGGGGCGATAACATCCCCGATCCGCATTTCAATTGCCGGACGTTTAAATTGCAAAGCCAAATTCAAAGCCCCAAATGTATGACTAAAACCAATCGGTAAAACTGGGGCTTTCCCGCGGAAACTCAACCAGGCGACCCCAGATTGAGCCTTCATTTCACCTGGTTCCCAGATGCCGCCCTCCGGGAAAATTCCCACAATGCCGCCTTGCTGTAAAATGTTTACAGCGGTTTGTAACGCTGTGCGATCAAAGTGACCGCGCCTGATGGGGATCAAACCATAGGCTCTCATAAAAATTTGGGAGATTAACTCGTGGGGGATGTCGGCTGCGCCCAGCATTTCAATCTGCCAGGGCGTACAAACGTTCATCAGCACAGCTTCTAACGCGGCGGTGTGATTCCCTACCACGATGAAGGGGCCGCGTTGGGGCAGGTTTTCTCGGCCCAAAATCTCTAGTTTGAATAATACTCGCAACAAGAGTCTGCCAACTCTTTTTAATAGCCACCGGGAAATTAGTTTTCGGGGATATTTAATGTTTTCAGGCATTTTCGTCATAGGCTTTTAGATCAATGGCGGCCCCTATCGGAAAAGGTGAAACTCCCCGTTTGAAATGAAAACCTGCGGCTCCAGCATGCCCCCCCCGCCAAATCGTTCTGCAATTTGGGCAACATCAACTTCGACTGAATACAAAGTCACATACGTGGTTATCTCCCCATTCTGGAGCGAATCCACATAACAATAGGCCAGATCGTACCCCATATCTCGGATTTGTTGACCAATATCTCCCGATCCCCGCAGGTTGATGACGAGGGTGTGATGTCCTTCAAATTCCACCGCAAATCCCCGGCGGAGCAGTGTTCGCCGGATATCTTTC
The DNA here is from genome assembly GCA_964453155.1 of uncultured Anaerolineales bacterium. Classification (GTDB taxonomy): domain Bacteria; phylum Chloroflexota; class Anaerolineae; order Anaerolineales; family UBA11858; genus CAYVQU01. The sequence continues at coordinate 3,160 of CAYVQU010000333.1, forward strand.
AGACGCGCGGCTCGCAGTGTGCGACCGGTGCTAATCAATTCGCTCATGAATTGCGGATCATCGTCTAATAATGCGGACCAGAGCGTATCGTTAATAGGACGCGTATCCCGTTGATAAATAGAGTTTATGCAGAATTAGCAGCGGCAGTTCGCCATCGTTGGGTCTGTGAA
>CAYVQU010000334.1:0-3327 GCA_964453155.1 uncultured Anaerolineales bacterium
AATTGTCAGGACAGCGGGGTTAGGCACCGGACGACCATTCCGTTGCCGTTCAATGAGGGCCTGGTAAATGAGTACGGCCACCAATCCATATTCGAACAAATGAGTCCGCTCTTCGGCCCTCACAAATAGTCGGAACACCATCGTGACATAGACGGCCAGGATACCCAAGGCAGCTAGTATTTCACGCCATCGGGGGCGCTGAATTAAACCACTGCCCGCGATAACCGCGACCACGATGAGAAAGGCAGCAAAAAACGAATTGTTGAGCATATTTCGAGCCCGGAGATATGCCGCCAACGTTCCGGCAAAACCCAACGTAGTGTAGATTGCTATGATGACAACCAGGGTCCATATCCACAGACGCCGTTCTCGCCGAGAGGTAAAGTGTGACATAGCTAAATTATAGTCTATTGCGAAAGAACATGCCCCGACATTATGGCAATCGCATGTTCATGAAAACAGGGCGACTGAAGTCGCAGCAACTGGCGCATATGCGCTGGCAAAACCTCCCTCCGCTGGTTGAAACCCAGTCGCCGAAGGGCGACTTCGCAGTTGTCGGTGCAGTTTAAACTGCCGTTTAAGGTTACATGCAATTGCCCTAGTCCCGACATATCCCTTCGGCTACTTAATGGACCTGGATATGGGGTTCAATATATCGGAAAGAGGGTGGCATAATCACCGCTGAATCTGAAAAGATTCTCTTGAAATATAAATAGAGGGGGATTGGTAAATTGGAATATATCTAAATTAGACCCAATTTGGCTAAAAAACTTGACGGCGTTAAAAAAATCAAGTATTATACCAATCGGTTAATTAACTTAGCGGTTAAATAAAAGGAAATTAAAATGATGACAAGGAGTTCGGATGACAGATTGAGTCAGACTTTTGCCGCTTTGGCAAACTCAACCCGCCGGGCGATTTTAGCCCGTCTAGCTGAAGGGGAAGCCACCGTAAATGAGTTGGCCGCCCCGTTTGATATGAGTTTACCCGCGATTTCTAAGCACATCCGGGTATTAGAGCGAGCCGGGCTCATCATACAGGGTCAGAAAGCCCAATACCGGCCTTGCACGATCGATGTTAGCCCGTTAAAAGAAATCTCCACTTGGACAGAGCAGTATCGCCATATTTGGGAGGCCCGTTTTGACCAGTTGGATGATTATGTCAATCAATTTACGCAAATTTCGGAAAATAACTGAAAATAAATAGACTGTCCAAACCGGAATTTGCTCAGGGTAGCGGTAACATTCTCATTTCAAATCAAAGAGCAAACCGCTACGCACTTATTGGTAAGGAGACCGAGCATGAGTGAAAACACAATTTCTAAAGAAGCCGTGGTAATTGAACGAACTTTCGAGGTTGGCCCAGACCTAATCTGGCAAATGTGGACCGATCCCGAACATTTTAAACAATGGTATGGCCCCACCGGATTTTCAGTGCCCGTTGCCGAACTGGATTTGCGGGTGGGCGGCAAACGGCTGGTTTGCATGACGTCACCAGATGGCAGTATGAAAATGTGGACGACGGGAGAGTATACGGAAATTGTCCCCACAGTGCGTTTGGTATACACAGAGAGCCCGGCCGATGAACACGGCAACCTCGTTTCACCCGCGGCGATGGGGATGCCGGAGGGTTACCTTGCCACGACCGAAGTCACCGTGACATTAGATGATCTGGGTGGCCGCACGAAAATGGTGCTGACCCATGCCGGTGTCCCCGCAAGTTCAGGTGCCGGCGGTGGTTGGGAACAAGCATTTGATAAGTTAGCCGCGCTGGTCGCAACCACCAGTTAGGCGATAAAACATTCGGGGAACGGGAATTCGGGTTTACCCAGTTGCTTCCCGTTCCCCGAATATGTTCTATAAATCAGCACCGCAACCAATCCATATTCTAATTAAATATATGGCCCTTACCATTTCGTTGTTTCTCCAGATAATACTCCTTCTATTCTTCGGTTTTTTGGAATATTACCAAGGAGGCAACACTTACGATAAACATAAGAGCTACTGGGAATAGATTCCGAACCGCTCCATGGTCAGTTCCATCTGCGATAAGACTGATGATTCGACCAATAATCGATAACAGCAAAAACAGGATCGAGAACCTCAACGCGCCGGTTTGCTGATTAACAACCGTGTGCATGACCAGCAGAATCCCAAAGGATAAAAAACCACCGCCCACAAAGGCTCGCATCGTTGCTAAGCCTAGATTATTGACAGCTTCAAGCCCAGTCGATGCCAGGGCAACTTGGGGTAAGAACATAAATCGAAAACCAAAAACTAAAAACAATAAAGCGATCAAACCTGCTAAAACTCTTGCAATGTTTCTCATGATAAATTTCTCCATAATATATGACTAATTCAGGTGAGACGATATCAGTCATGATAGTTCGTTCCAATATTTATTTACAGAGTTTGGGGGGAATTATTCCAAACGGATTTGCTCTGCAACTCTGCGCTCTCTACAGTTAAATCTTTTAAGATGGCGGCTATTTGTCTTTAATCCCGGTCAAGTATTTCAGAGCCAACCCAATCGGCACCAAAAACATTCCAACTCCAACCAGGACACTTCCCCAAGTCGGTAATTTCTCAATGAAGGGGATCAACCCCAGAATCGGGATTGGGTAGTCATAAATACCCAGTAGCAAAATATCTAAGGCCGACATCGTCACAAAAATAGTGTACATTATTGTGAGAGTCTTTACATCTCTCCATACTAAACCATACAACAAGGGAAAAGCCATCGCGATATGGCGGACTGCAAAGAACTGGATCGGGAATACGGCTGCTGCACCTGCGTCCGGAAATGCCAAGCTGGGACGAAGCAGGGTAGCCAGCCCAAAAACAAACAGGTTGGAAATAAAGAACAGCCCGGACAAGAGGCTGAACCAGCGTGGAAATTTCATCGAATCATTCATAATTTCACTCTTGGCGTAAAACCTACTAGGCAGCCTGTCCATTTTCGACAAGCGCCTTCAAATCCATGATCATCCCGGCCGGACCAAGTTTCGAGGTTTGGAAACGTTTTTTTAGTAGCGGAGTGAACAGCTTGAAGAGCCCTTTAGGGGTTAATTGCAGGTCGAAGGTTACCAGGGATTGTTTCGTACCTTGGGCAGTCACTTTGGTATGGTTGGCGGTATGACTGAATATGGGAGCCGGGCCGGAAACTTCAAAAGTGAACGATTTGTTGGCCTCAGAGTATTGGGTTAAAACCTCGATCAGCTCTCCAAAAGGGTTAGGAGTTACTCTTCCAGGTACTGGGGCATCTTTTGCCACGGTTTCACTACCCTACATGTAGGATGAGTTTATCAGGTTGAAAGCGAAAAAAGAC
>CAYVQU010000335.1:0-3315 GCA_964453155.1 uncultured Anaerolineales bacterium
ATTCTTTTGATACCAGTTCAGTATCGAGTGGGATGGGCTGGAACCACCCGTATAGATGGGCAGGATGGTTGGGGAGTGACCCCGCTCTTCGAGGGCTTGAGCCAGGATCAGCATATCGATCATCCCTTCTACCGAGATTAGGGTTTCCGTATCAGCACATATCCGCCATGAACCGTATGGAACCAACTGCCGGCCCCAGGTCTGGTATTTGTTGCGGGCTTTCGGGCGGCGGTGGCGGACCTGGATGGCTTTCGGTCGGGTTAGGGGTTCGGCATAGACCACGCCCTGCGCCCACAGCCACCAGCCTTTGCGGGCCACCAACCGCGACGACTGAGCTGCTTTGAGCGTCTGCAGGTGGACTTCGGGACGGCTGAGGCCGTACCCCAGGCCGTAAGTCAGGATGGTTTGGGGTGTAACTTTGCGCGTTTCGGTCAGATATGCCCAGGCTTTGCTGTGTCGTAGGACTGACCGGGCCGCGATCAGGGCTTCATCCAGTTCGTAAACTCTTGACTTGGCCTTTACGCTTTCGGTCGCTACCGGCGAAGGGGTATAGGTTCCGATCTGCTGACGCAGTTTCTTCAGGCTGGGACCTTGGGCCCCGCACCGCAGGCATTTCCAATAGCCCGTATCACTGGAAAAGTTGATCCCGAAATTGGGTCGTTTGGATTTGCCGCTGCGAGCAGCATCATTGTGGAATGGGCACCACCAGACCGCCCAGCCGCGGTGTTCTTCGATCTTGACCGGGGGGCCGAGGATCTGGATGGCTTCACTGAGAATGTCAATTGCGTTGGTCATTAGCACTCCTTTGAAAGAATCAAAAAACGCTGCCCCGAAGAGCAGCGTTTGAAAAGTCGGTTTTACCAGAAGAAAGTTCTATTTGGAGATGGGTTTTGTATGTTCCTGCAGCCAGGCAGCAATTTTCGCGATATCGGTTTGGGATTGGGCGATCTGCATCACCATCGTAACCATGCTAGCGTTGCTGGCTGTGAGCTGGTAACCATTCCGTAGCAAGAAAATGCCGGCGGTAGCAACGCCTGTCCGTTTATTGCCGTCTAAAAATGGATGGTTGCGAATCAGGGAATCCATCAGGGCCGCAGCTTTGTGGAAAACATCAGGATATAGATCTTGGGCATCGAAACTGGCCTGGGGTCTGGCCAGCGCCGACTGCAAACCTCCCAAATCGCGCACGCCATGACTGCCACCGGTTTCTTCGATCAAACGGGCATGGATAAACAGGATTTGTTCTGGGGATAGGTAGTTCATTTCGCCAGTTCTTCCAGGGCAGGGCGATATTGCTCAATAAAATCTGCAACCTGGTTGGCAAATTCTGGATCTACTCCCGCGATAGCCAGGGATGGATCAGCCGGGGTGATCACAATCTGGCGTTTGTCCCGGTCTAACTCAACGCTGACATCCCGGCCCTCATCGATTTTTAGAAATTCGAGGGCATCTTTCGGCAGGGAAACGACCAGGCTGTTACCAGTTTTGAATACTTTTCGTAACATAGGAACCTCCAAAATGTACTTACAGTGTAAGTATTATATCAAAACGTCAGGCTGGGGATGTACATCCGCACTGCTGATGAAATATCCCCAGCTTTTCTATTTTCCGACCAGTTGAAAGGCAATATTGAGTAGAGCAATTGCCTGGGTGAGTAAATCTAGCTCGAAGGATAGCAGATCGAGCTGGCTGCTCAGTAGTTGGAATGGGTTGCTGACCAGGATGGCCAGCAGGATGAGCAGGTATGCCAGGGTACGCATGGGAACCTCCTTTTAGCTTGTTTTATGAGTTGACGCAATCCGATTGGGAGTGACCCATAACCATGCATCATTGCGGCCCCAGCTGGAGGGACCGCAACCTAGTGAAGACCATCCTGGCATCCAACTTGCGGTTTGGGACTGATCTGATCACCGGCCAACAAACTGTCTCTACATGCGGTTTTCATGGCGTTAAGTCTAGATTTTTCCGAGCAGTTTTTGGGGGCTTTCGGGGGTAAAAAGGGGTGAACTTTGCGAATTTGTGGGGCAAAAAACTTGCGTTCTTAGCTCTTTTGTGCTAAGATCAGCGTAATCTAGTTTGTGCTTTGAAAGCACATCTGAAGCGACGGGTGCAACCGTCGCTTTTTCGTTTCCGGAGCCTTGTTGGGCTGCTGACAAGGTACCCGTCACGAAACGGGCGACATCTTCCGCCTCGGCACGGGGAATGCCCAAGGCTACCTGCCCACGTATCAGGGCAGCGAAGGTTTGGAGGGACATGGGACAAACTCCTTTCTGTTTTCAGTATTTATAGGATTACGGCACAGGATTTGCATTTTTTACGGAAATCATGAGCCCCGCTTAGCGGGTGACCGCGAAACGGCAGCGCTATGGGATGAATGAGAACGGCGGGTTGCCGGGCGGGCGGTTGTCAAGCCAACCACCATCACAGCAACCCCCAGGACGATCAGACCTACGGCCTGAAAAACATCCTGCGGGAGTAGGCTGGCCCCGTGGATCAGGGCAAAAAAGCCCAACAAAAAGACGATAATGGGAAACATGGTTTTCTCCTTGGTTTGGATGAATTGGGATGGTTGCTTTCCCCCATTGGCCGCGAGCGCGGTCATGAAATACAGGTGCGTAAGAAAAAATCCGTTCGATAGAGCTCCTTTCTTGAGAGTTTCGGGCTGGGAATCAAAACGGGCGCAGCCCGGAACTTCCGAGCTGCGCCCGTTGGTAGATCGAATGCAGCCAAAACGGCTACAAACGATCCGGTCTTATTTAGTTGTTTTGGAATTACCCCCAATACACCCCATCGAGTTCATGGATCGCGACATCATGCAGGTCAACAGCTTGAAGCGCTAGCAGGTGCTGTACCTTGGTTATTTCCTGCAAACGACCACAGTTTGGACAACCCAACACATTGACCCCGCGCTGGGCCAACGGCGTCAGACGTCCCCAACCGTAGACCAGTAGATTCTCCAGCGCGTCCAAGTCAGGATCGTTGCGCTGGGGATGGCGTTCTCTAATGTCCATCAAACGCTGGTAGGTTCCTGGGGGGACACTCGCCAGACGTTGCCCCTTCGGGGGTGGAATTTCGGGAGACTGGTTATGGGGATACAGACGTACAGCCATTGGGCATCTCCGATGAGAAAATATGTGACGGTCAGGGATTTCCTGACACGCGTTGTGATGGAATAGGAAAAGAAAGGCAAAAAACGCCATCGGAAGACAGCGTTTTCAGGGGAAGTAGAAGTACCCAGCTTGCGCTAGGCATTTTCGGTGATTGCTGCTTGTCAGGTTCTAAAGAGGTCTACAGCATAGCACAAGTGCGTAAGGT
>CAYVQU010000336.1:0-3260 GCA_964453155.1 uncultured Anaerolineales bacterium
AATTTGTCAACCAGTTTTTTCTCTTTTTATCGTGCGAAATGAGCCATGCCCAAAAATTACTTGACTGGGGGATTAGGGTTTGCTACGCTTTGACTGCTTATCAACTCATACCTTAGTGACAGACCAAGGAATAAATCAACATGACCATCGACCCTCAGGCTGCAAAGATGATGCTGACGCACATGCTCAAGCCCTGGCATGAGGCGGTTGCCAACCCAGCGGAAACCCAAGAAACCGTGCTGAATAATCTGATCAAGGATTACGCCAAAACTTCGTACGGGGTAGAGCATGGTGCTGAAAATATCGAGACCATCAAGGATTACAGGAAGGCTTTCCCTATAACCCCCTACGAAGATACATCTACGGGAGAAGGCTTCAAACCCCTTATCGACCGCGTTATGGGCGGGGATGTCGATCTGCTCTTATGGGAGCAACCCATCGGGTGGGCAATCACGCGTGGGACGACCAAAGGTGAATCCAAGTTCATCCCCATGACGCCCACCGATATGGAGACCCGCGCATCCGCGGGTCGGGCCGTGATGAACTATGTGGTGAGCAGTGACAAATTCGAGATTTTGGCAGGGGTCAATCTCAATTTAAACTTCCCCTCGGTGGTTGGAACGGTAGAGGTCAACAGGCGTGAGATCGAATACGGCTACAGCTCCGGCATTTACACAAAACATGTCTCACGCACTTCACCGGTAACATCTGCTCCCACCCAAGAGGAGATCGATGCGCTGGGCGGTGGTAAAACCTGGGAAGATTGGGAAGCCCGTTTTAAGTTAGCGTACGAAAAATGCAATAACCAAAATGTCTCTCTGGTCGGCGGTGTGGCTCCCACGGCCCTGCAATTCGGCAAACATCTCAAGAAGGCACGCGGAGTCTATCCCAAAGATTTGTGGAGCACACAGGTCATGACCTTGGGCAGCACTCCGGGCATCAACACCAAACACCAACCAGCCCTCAATGCTATGTACGGACGTCAGGCCGTGATCCGCGAAATCTACGGGGCGACCGAGGGGATGTTCGGTCAGCAGCTTGATGAAAAACGCGGTTGGGTGCCCAACTACGATTTATTTTTCTTCGAAGTAGAAACCCGCCAAGGAACGAAAATGCTCCACGAAATGCGCCCCGGCGAAATGGGCAGTCTGGTGGTCTCTACTCCCATCTTGCCGCGCTATAAGATCGGCGATCTCATCCTGGCACACAAGGCCCCTTACTTTCGCTGCATCGGTCGCGATCAGTGGTGGACTCCATGGGTATATTGGTGGAATGAGTTGGCGAGTTTCAATTTGGGGCAGCTATAACACCGAAATCACAAAAGCCTATTCGCAATACTACTGACCTGAGTTGCATTATCATTATCTCCTCGTTGAGCGGAGGCGCTAGCCGTAGTCGAAACGCATATCACTCCCTTCGACTGCCACTTCGACAAGCTCAGTGTCCGCTCAGGAATAAACTAAGCTTTCCTATCAGCTACTCAGGCTATCGGAGAATCGCACATGAAAATCACAACCTTGATTGAAAACTCATGTCCTGCAGGTGTTGATAACCTTACACCTGAACACGGTTTATCGTTGTCGATCGAATTCAATGGTTCACGGCTGCTTTTCGATACCGGCGTAACCGATGCCTTCGCCAGCAACGCCAAAACGCTAGGGCAAGATTTAAACGATATTCAGGATGTGGTCATTTCCCATCACCATTATGATCATGGTGGTGGTTTACAGCACATCTTAGAAACCAATCCAGAGGCCAAAGTATATTTAAAGCAACATCCAAAAGGTGAGCTTTATTTACGAGCGCTGTGGGTGGTAAGAAAATATATTGACCTGGATAAAAGCTTATTCAAAATCTATCCCGAGCGTTTCGACTTCGTCCAGGATTTCAGGGAAATCAAGCCCGGGGTTTATCTCCTCCCCCAAATTGTTCAGCATCACCCTCAACCTAAAAGCAATCGCTACCTTTTCACAAAAACCGATACGCGCTGGCAGCGAGATGATTTCCAACACGAGTTAATCCTGGCAGTACGCGAAGGTGAAGGTCTGGTGGTTTTTTCAGGCTGTTCCCATAACGGAATTCTCAACATGATCGAGACCGTCATAGACCAGTTTGGAGATACCCCCATTAAAGCCGTGATCGGCGGATTTCACTTGATCGGGTTTCCCAAGTTCAATACCATGGGAGGCAGTCAGCGAGAAATTGAAGAACTGGGACGGGCACTCCTGGAATATCCGGTGCAGCGTTACTACACCGGGCATTGCACCGGGCTAAAAGCCTTCCAGGTGCTGGAAAGCGTCATGGGAGAAAAACTTAAACCTCTTTACACGGGCAGGATTATAGAAATATAACTGATAGCGCTTTATTCTTGATTGCGGAACATGCCTCGTAACAGAATCGACGCCCCGATGACAATCAAGATCAGCGGCCAGATCACATTCCAGTTTCCCAGCCCAATCCCAAAGAAAACAATCGCCAGGATGAAGGTCCCCATGACTGGGCGACGGTATTCTGGCACCGTCAGGCGGATGAGTACCTCGATCAGCAGGATCACCCCAGCCCCCATGAAGAAGAACGGCCAAGCGTCGCCAAAGAATGGGAAACCCGAAAACGATTCCGCGAAGGGGATGCGGATGCGTTCAAAAAACCCAAAGTTGTTCGCCAGCATCACCACGCCGGCCCAAATTAGGATCACGGCCCAAACCAGAGTCCCCAACGGATCACGTCGGTATTTTTCCTCGAAACTCTTTTCTTCCGCAGATTTTTCCTCATGTTTCTGCAACTCTTTCTCGTTATATTTTTCATCTTTCTCGTCCATCACTTCCTCCTAACAGATAGCCAATACGTCCTTTTAATCAGGACTTATGCACTTGGGAAAGGGCTAACCGACACCTAACGCGGTTGGGGTTCTACCCTGGAAATGTACAATCTGTGTAAGCCCTGTTACTTTTCAACACACAGACACTAAAAATTATACATAAACATTGCAGGGTGTCCAATATCTGGTTCACCTGTTTGTTCTACTTTACAAACAGAATTGAACGTCCAACGAAAAATAGGACAAGGCATATCGGAATCGTAATATTTGTGTTATATTCTCTGAATTATTCGTTGTTCAGAGGAGAAACAGACATGAAGATTGCGAAACTAATTTTATCGGTTATTGTATTGGCTTTGATAATCTCGGCATGTTCCACACCGGAAACTACTATACTAATCGCGAATAGGATTTGTGAGAATTAGGATGATTGAGGAGCCTG
>CAYVQU010000337.1:0-3244 GCA_964453155.1 uncultured Anaerolineales bacterium
CGTTCATAACGCAGTCGTTCCATTCATGGCGTCTCAATAAGCAATTGGTATAACAACCGGGTCCAATGCGCGTTTGGGCCGACACTTTGGCAAAAATGGCATGATGAAATCCAAAACTAAAAGAGACAGCGTATGAGTCGACATCGGTTTCACGGCAATCCTGAACGTTTTAAAATCGTCGCTGATTTTATTGCCGACAGATATTGGAAAGACGTCAAGTATATTGCTGATGTGGCCGGGGGCCGGGGCATGCTCAGTCGAATTTTGGAAAAGAAATATAACTATGTGTGTGAAGTCGTTGACCCGCGCGGTTGGGTTTTGAAGGGGGTTGACAATCGGTCGGTGGAATTTGATCCCGCTTGGGCTTCTTATTACGACTTGATCGTTGGTTTACATCCGGACGAAGCCATGCGGTCGGTCGCCGAAGCTGCACTTGTCAGGCCAACGTTGATGTTACCCTGCTGTAATTTCTGGTCTGAAAAAAAGTTGGGCACAATCGAATTAGTTTCGGCAGTTGAAGAATATTATCGAGAGAATGGTGTCATTTATTCCCGAGTTACATTTCCATTCAAGGGACCCAAAAATATCGGAATAGTAACCGAACCGCCTTAAAAATGGATCGAAATCCCTCAGCTGGCTAGGGTATAAGTCTAGGTTGTTACTCCAAAAATCTTATCGTTTTCCGTTTCAAATTGAGTGCAATTCTGATGAAATTCAAATAAAAACTCAACCTGGCTGGCAGGAGAATAACCTGTTGGGAAATCGCATGTCATGTTAAAGCAGCGACTGCCCTTCCGGGATGCTTCGCGAAAGTCGCAGCAACCAACGCTCCGTTCTCGCGAAACCTGTCTGCGCTGGTTGATATCCAGTCGCCGAAGGGCAACTTCCCAATTGTACATGCAGTTACAAACTGCTGGTTTGAGCTACATGCGATTATCCTAAAATAACCCCTTGGGCCGCAAACAATGGATGGTAAACTTGATATAATTGTCTAATTAAGATTAGCTTTTACAACACAGTGTTTCTCTCCAGAACGCCACATGCAAATACCTGGCAACAGCGACAAAGACAATATAAAAATCTGTCAAAGTGACTTCTACTAATTTTTTCGGATGAAAAAGTCACATTCTTTGAATTGAGGCAAGGAAAAAATGAAGAACTGGCGAAATTGGTTGTTTGTACTGGGGTCCGTTTTTACAATGATCATCTTAGGCGCATGTAGCTCATCCCAAGTTGATAGTGAGGTCGTATCTTCCAATGCAGCCGCAGAGATATTTGCAACCCAAACAACCTTAGCTCCTACAGCCACCCTGGCACCCACAAAGACATTGGTCCCAACGGATACCCAAGAGCCAACATTGACCCCTACGGAAGAGCAAAAGAATCAATTAGGCGGCTTTAATGTTACGCCAATTACGGAAAAAAAACCAACACCTACATTCCAACCCGGGATTGTAACCACCTGCGATCAAAACGGCATTGTAGATATCGATCACAAAAAATATATCATTGAAAATAATGTGTGGAATCCTTCAACTGGAGGCGAACAATGCTTAAGTATCGATAATCTAACCGGAGCTTTTACAGTTACTGTTCAAACCTTCAGTCAACCACCGGATGGGGCGCCAGCTTCTTATCCGTTTATTTCTATGGGTTGTCACTGGGGTTCTTGCACGAGTGCAAATACCATGCCGATCCTGGTAAGCGATATTATCAGCGCAACCAGCAGTTGGAGTATAACCCCGGCTGGTGGGGCTTGGAATGCGACCTATGACATCTGGTTTAATTCCACGCCCGTGACCGGTGGTGTACCCGATAGAGCCGAATTAATGATCTGGCTCAATCATCGGGGTGGTGTCTGGCCTGGCGCGGCTGAGGTTGCCAACGTGAATCTTGATGGTAATAGCTTCCATCTTCACTACGCTCAGCATAACCCATTGAGCTATATCGCATATCGGAAGGCAATTGTCACAAACTCTCTAGACCTCGATATTATGGCGTTCATCAATGACGCGGTGGCCCGTGGTTATATTGAGCCTTCCTGGTACCTGATTGGTGTGGAAGCTGGTTTTGAAATCTGGAGCGGCGGAGAGGGGTTGCGTTCCAATTCGTTTTTTGTCACGGTTAGTGGCGTTGAATGACGATATGTTTTCTGCGATAGCGTCCCCAAAAATTACACATTAGGTGGTCGGTGACTGATCGCCAACACCGGCAGGCAAAGGAGAAAATCATGAAAGAATTTAAGGAAAAAGTTGCGGTTATCACCGGGGCATCAAGTGGGATCGGATTTGGGATAGCAGAGCGGTGCGCACAGGAGGGAATGAAAGTTGTATTAGCCGGAATCAATCTTGAAAATCTACACAAAGCAGAAAAAGCATTAGGCCATCTTGACTCAGAGCTATTTAGCGTGCAGACCGATGTGTCCAAACGAGAAGATATTGAGAGATTGGCGGAGCAAGTGATAAGTAAGTTCGGAGCCGTGCATTTGCTCGTAAATAATGCTGGCTTTGGGGCTGGATTATCCGTGTGGGAAAGTAGTTGGGATGATTGGGATTGGGTGATGGGTGTAAATTTGTGGGGAGTCATCTATGGGATTAAGGTGTTTGCTCCGATTATGTTGGAGCAAGGTGAGCCTGGTCATATTGTAAATACCGCCTCCATCGCAGGCTTGTTGCCGCAACACCCCTCAGCCCCTTGTCAAGTTACAAAGCACGCAGTTATTGCCCTGACTGAGAATCTTCATTACTCATTGATCCAAAAGAAGGCCCAAATTCGAGCCTCGGTTTTATGCCCGGGCTATGTAAAAACTCGGATAATGGAAGCAGATAGGAATCGCCCCAAAGAATCTGAGAATGCACCTGTAGAGCTGGGTCCAGAGCAAGCAGCAGTTTTGCAATATTTGAAAGATAAAGTAGATACAGGAATATCCCCACAGGAAGTAGCCGAGGTGTTATTTCGGGCCATTAAAGAAGATCAATTATATGTCGGTACTCATCCTGATTTAGTGCCGAGAGTACAAGAGCGAATGAATGCAATCATTACGTCACTAGAGCAAATATAGCGATACCACCCAACCCAAGTTCGAGCAGTCCCGACTTCGCCTAGGAGACTCGCAGAGCGAGTGATCTAGCAAGAAGTGTCAGTTTCGACAAAAAATTGTAAAGGCGTGCAAATGAAAGTTGCAAGTCTTTTTTGGGCACGGTTTAGAAAAGCAGACAAGCACCTTTACAAATTAACAAACGGC
>CAYVQU010000338.1:0-3226 GCA_964453155.1 uncultured Anaerolineales bacterium
GGTTCTTACTGCTCCATGCTCTTCTCGGAGCAGCTTCATTTACCGGAAACTAAAAGTTATAGGATAATTGTGTATAGTCGAAAATAGTGTTATACCCCAAGGGCATGCTGCGCGAAAACTGCACCGACAACTGGGAAGTCGCCCTTCGGCGACTGGTTTTCAACCTGCGAAGGCAGGTTTTGGAAGTGTCGCTGCGACTTCAGTCGCCTTGTTTTCATGAATATGCGATTGCACTAGGGGATGACATTCATCGTATTCCGGACGTAAACCGTCATAAGTAACGAGTCTTGACTTGACAACGCCACAGAAATCATATAGACTCGTGTCACATATCCCATAACCTATATTGGTTATCCTATAACTAACCATAACGATCTGGATAATATGTCATGAAGAAAAAGTTGCGCGGTCCCGCCCTCGGGTTAGCCATTCAAAATCATATCAAAGATTACATTGTAGATAATGGTCTGAAAGCTGGCGATCCGCTCCCCTCGGAGGGGCAGATCGCGGAAGATTTGGGGGTGGGCCGTAATTCGGTCCGGGAAGCAGCTAAAGCTTTGCAATCTTTAGGGATCATCGAGGCCCGCCAGGGGGAAGGTTTATTCGTCCGAGAGTGGAACCTTGATCCGGTGCTGGAAACCCTCAACTATGGGATGCGCATCAGCCCCAAAACCCTGCACGAACTGTATCAAATTCGAGTCTGGCTGGAAGTTTCGGTGGTTGATATCGTGATCGCCAATATCACCGATCAAGAATTGTTGGAATTGGACATTCTCATGCTGCGGCTAGAGCAGGCGACCAAGGCGGGGGAACCTTACATCCATCTCGACAAAGAATTTCACGAAGTATTTTTAGGTGCCTCCGGGAACGATACCCTGGTGAAGTTATTTGATGCATTCTGGTTGGCTTTTGATAATTATGGCGCTGATGTTCTGATCTCAGAAGATTATGACCGAATTATCCAAGAGCATCGCACCGTCTTAGAGGCGATCAAGCAGCGCGATGCAAATTTGACCCGCCAAAACTTGCTTGAACACTTCAAAGGTTTCAACGAACGAGTTACCAAGTTAGAAAACCAGTAATTCTTCAGGTGTTCAAATTGTGGTTAAAAATATCGGATTAGTACAAAAACAGAAACGCAACCATTTGGGTACAGGAGTAATCCGTATTCAGATGCAAGGAGGTGCCCGCCATCCAAATTATCTATCCCCAGGTTTGTGAATCAAAAAGGTGCATTTCATTTTTTCATCAGAACAAGTCCGACCTCGTCCAAAAAAAAATAAATGAAATACACCCACAACAATTATATTCGATTTAGCATTTTCAGGAGACAAAGTTAGATGAATAAGAAAATTTTTGCCCTTTTGGCACTGTTGATGGTGATCAGCATTTTCGTGGCGGCCTGTGCGCCGGAAACGGTTGTTGAGACTGTCGTCGTCGAAAAAGAGGGTGAGACCATTATCGAAACCGTCGTCGTTGAAAAAGATGGCGAAACCATCGTTGAGACGGTTGTCGTTGAAGTGGAAGTTGAAGCCGAAGCCGAACCCGTTGAGCAGGTTCTACATGCAGCCCTGGGCGTTGGCCCCGGTGGCGGCGAAGCTGATATGGAGCGTCCCTGGTCGGGTGGTGCGGCGCATACCACGCACATCAAACAGTTTGTAACCCCCACAATTTTCAACGAAGACCTGACAAACATCATTCCTTATGCAGTAGTATCATGGGAACCCAATGATGACTTCACCGTGTGGACCTACAAACTGCGTGAAGATATCAAATGGAGTGATGGCGAGCCTTTGACCGCCAATGACTGGAAATTCACGGCTGATTTCGTTACCGCCGCTGACTTTGATTCCAACCAAATGGCTCATCGCAACTTGGCTTTCAAAGATGCGGTTGGCTTCGCCGAAGCCACAACTGGTGAAGCCGAAGGATTGGCCGGGGTTGAGGTTATTGATGAGTACACCATTCAGTACACGCTGACAGCTAGTAATCCGCGCCACTTCACCACCCAATATCGCACCTACATTCTGCCCGCCCATGCGATTGATTTCGCGCCCTCTGAATTCTCGACTACCGATTGGTTCCGCAATGGCGACAAGCTGGTCGGTTCCGGTCCCTTCGTGCTGGGTGAATATGAAGCTGATGCGTTCATGACCCTGGTGAAGAATCCCTATTACTTTGATGGTGAACCCAAGCTGGACAAGATCGTGGTCCGCTTCTTCAGTGGCGACATCACTGCCGCCGTCTTGGCTTTGGCCGCGGGTGAAATTGACTTCACCTACATCGATCCAACAGATATTCCAACGTTGGAAGGCCTCCAACAAGAATTTAATATCTTCGAAAACAATTCCACAGTGATTGTTTATACGGATATTAATTATAAAAACGCGCCAGATTTTTGGCAGGATGTCAATGTTCGTAAGGCAATTTTGCATGCCATTGACCGCAAAGCCATTACTGAGCAGGTTCTACTAGGCACCTACTACCAGATCCCTTGCCCTGTTCATTTCCCGGATATGTGGGCTGACGATTTGGATTGGTACGAATACAATCCCGAGAAAGCCAAAGAATTATTGGCTGAAGCGGGTGTAGACCCGGCCGATATCGTGATGGAATGGACTGGCCATTCTGGTTACGACAACATCTTGCACAACTCGGCTTTGCAGGCTGTCCAGGCTTACCTGGCAGACATTGGCGTCACCATGACCTACAGATTCCTGGATATTCCCACCTTCCGGGCAGAGTATTCGGCAGATGGCCCCTGGACAATGCAATATCGTGGCTGGGGTTACCCGATCTATGGTGCTAACCCTGGTGGCAAATGGAGTAATGTGGGTTCCCAAGGTGGTGATTTCAAAGGTTACGACATGGCAGGCTCTGGTTTGGAAGACGCTCTGGCCGCAATCAATGACGCTCAGACCGATGACGCCTACTTCGCCGCGATGAGCGATTTCTGCTCACTGCACAATGAATTAGTGCCAGATCTACAAATGTGGGTCGGCAACCGCTATGGTGCTGCGAACACCGGTGTTGATAGCTTCTGGTGGCAGCCCGCCGGTGGTGGTGGACCATATATGGATAATGCCCACTTATGGGAGATGGTTGGAGAGTAAATTCCATCTAAGAAACGACTACTGATTACTGGGGGCAGCCAGCTGGCTGCCCCCAGATGCTGTCGGCAGGTATCTTGCTCTGGAGTTGTTAAATATGGGCCGTTATATCTTAC
>CAYVQU010000339.1:0-3217 GCA_964453155.1 uncultured Anaerolineales bacterium
ACTTTTGCTGTTTTGAGGAGGGTCTAGCACCCTTTTTGCAGTAGAGTCATCCTAACCCATGACCAAATTCTCTCAAAAGGGTCCCGCATTATAAGCAATGGTTTTACGTTAATGTTGCTCTCCTTAAAATATGCTTTGATATAAGCAAATTCATCAATATCTAATGTGCCATTTCTAGGCGTCAGGTCGCTTAAAACTTTGACTTTTCCATTTGAAATAAAATTGTCAACGATGTCTTGAAGAAATGCTTTAGGATATTGCAACGCCGAAATTCTCCATTTTATTTTCTCCTGGATTAAGCGTCCTGCCGGAGCAGTTGCTGCTAGAAGTCTCTCTTCCAACTTGTAAAGTTGGGATAATCTGGCATTGCTATCGAAATAGTATGGCCAAAAGCGCCATTCCTTTATGCCTCCGTTCCAGTACTCTGGAGAATTACTAAG
This sequence comes from uncultured Anaerolineales bacterium, assembly GCA_964453155.1. Classification (GTDB taxonomy): domain Bacteria; phylum Chloroflexota; class Anaerolineae; order Anaerolineales; family UBA11858; genus CAYVQU01. The sequence goes on from CAYVQU010000339.1 coordinate 441, forward strand.
GTTTTTGGCAAGCCACGTAGTGCCAGCTTTTTGAGCTCCACACCCTAATAAAAATGTTTTCATGATATATCCTAACAAGCCAAAACCGAGTGGTTTCTAATAACATCTTTTTTAGATTTTCAAAGATGCTTTCCTTCTGGTTTAGGTGATTACAAACTGGCGATGGGTTGTCCGCATTAAACCCCGGCGAATCAGGGTGCTAAACAGCGTCAAATAATTGATTAAGTGTAGCATATTTTATGTAAATTTCAGTAAATCACGATTTAACGTCATGGCGATGCAGTTTTATCGCAGAAGCAATCTGATACAAGAGGTGAGGATTGCCTCACTCGGCTCGCAATGACGTTAAAAACTTGAATCTGTGATTTACTGGAATTTATCAAAAGATGCTCCTTAGGACAGAATTCTTTTATTGAAAAGAAAGAAAACAAATCTACACGAATCCCAAGATTGCTACCCCCTGAAATCAAGATGATTACGATTTTTTGTGAGTAAAAAACCCAAAACCATGCTACGATATCTCTGATATTGCAAGACTCAATTGACTATTTCATTATTTTCTTCAATTCGGAATATAAAAGCGGCCCGACAGGATAAACAAATACCAATGAGCACACAAAAAAAAAGATTGATAATTCATCTGCGGAGGGTCTTGTTATTGAAGACCAGAAAATATAGCCGAAGAGATAATCAACGGATTAAGTTCGCTACACAATTAACGAAAACGAGCTGGGGTTATCAAAAATTTAGCGCATTTATAGCGGAAACAGCCATTCATCCATCCGATATTCGATACAACCTGACGATCTCTGATAAGAGTAAATTCGTATGGTTTCGGGTTGGAAAAGTTGGTTCCAGAACGATCTTGGATATTTTTAGACAAGCTAATATTGAACTCGCAGCAGAACACACTCATAATATTTATTATCCGGTGAATATCTACAAAGATTATTTCCGATTTGCTTTTGTGCGTAACCCCTGGGACCGGCTTGTCTCGTGTTGGCGAGATAAAGTGGTCAGGAGGAAATATTTCGGTTTGAGTGAGGGTGAAAATGATTTTGAAAGTTTTATCGATTATATAGTCGCGAATGTGGATCTCGAAACTGGGGATAGTCATCTCCGGTTACAATCTAGTTTGATCGATTTAAATCATATTGATTTCTTGGGTCGATTTGAAAAATTCAAAGATGATCTTACAGAAGTAATGAATATATTAGATGTAAATGCGGTGATAAAAAAAAGGAACGCCTCCCCCAGAAAAGCAGATTACCGCGAATATTATTCCGAGCAAACCAAAGATAAGGTCGCAAAGCTTTACAAGAAAGACATTCAAATATTCAACTACGAATTCTAAGAGATGGGCTGGGCCGATTTCGGCCGTCAGATAATTTCAACGATCAACAGAAATGTATATTCACTTGGGTTTTGGAGGCCATAATGCTGGTATTTGTCGCTTGTATAAAACACCCTGATAACAGTCAATCTTACGAACAAGTTTGGCAGCTATTAAATGCCACTTTGGTATCAGTTTGCAGCCAACAAGATACCGATTTTCGCGTGATTGTAGTCTGTGATAAGCAACTCCCGCTTTATCATCACGCAGAGCTTATTCATCAATATGTAGATTTCATAGAGGTTGATTTTCCCAGCCACAGCCAGGATGTTCTGACAGACTTTGATCGACTGGGCAATTTATCCCGGCCGCTGGCAGATGCTGGTTGGTGGTTACGGTGGGATGAAGAAGATTTTGCGGTCGGCAAACCAGATGGATATTTTCATATTGCGAATGTATTTCTTAACATGGGCACAAAGTTACTGATTGGTATATTGGCTGCAAAAAAATATGACCCTGATTATGTAGTGATATTTGATGGGGATGACTATATTGGCGATGATCTTTCTGCGTATGCTAATGCTTATCCCGGGGAAAATGGTTGGCTTATGGTCTATGGCTACAAACTGGCTGGCAACCGGGTCGCTCCGATCTATGCCGGGAATTCAATTTGCGGAACTGGAAATATTATCAATTACGCATTGTTAAAAAAATTCATTGGGACAGAGGTGACGGAAACGAGTTCACAAAATGAATTGTTCAAACACGTTGATTCTGAATTTTTAATCACGATCGCCAATCACAAAAAAATCAAACCTTATTTTGAAAGACATAATTTACCTTTGCTTGAATTTCCCACCAGAAGTGTTTTGTATCAGGTTTCAAATGTTGAAAGTTCTGAGCACGCGATGAGAATTTTGCGCGACTTGTCAACGCAACGTTTCAATCAAACCAAAAAATTCGGAGAGATTAAGCCCCTTTCTGCCCCCCAGATTGATTACTTTAATATTTTAGTAAAGGATACGAAAAAGGTATTTTGTCTCGGTTTCCATAAAACCGGTACGACATCTCTGGAGCGTTTGCTGCAGGATATGGGATATCAAGTTGCCAGTCCCTATAAAAATTGGGATCATAAATTGACTGCGAGACTTGAAAAAGGCGATCTGTCTGAATTGAAGAGACTGTCAGCATTTTTCGATGCTTTTCAAGATGCGCCCTGGTTTTTATTTTATAAACAGTTCGATCAATGGTACCCTGGCAGCCGGTTTATTCTGACAACGCGCAATAGCACATCTTGGTGGAGAAGCTTCCAGAATTATTTTAAAGATGAGAACAAGCCACTGTTTCGATATATCTACGGCTATGATAACCCCGTCGGTCATGAAAAAGTTGGTACGGTTAGATTTTGAGTAAAAGCACCTTTACAAATTAACAACGGGTAGTT
>CAYVQU010000340.1:0-3202 GCA_964453155.1 uncultured Anaerolineales bacterium
ACATTGATCCTGTCGAAATGCAAAATTATTTGAAGGTGGTAAGGCGGTTGCTGAGTTAAATACCCATTTTGAGTTTGACAATCGTTCATACTGAGAACAAAGTTTTCATTCCCACAAAATACAATAAAATTCCAAACGTCATCCCCGGTAGAGCCGGAATCGATTCGTAGCTTTGTCTCACCCACCATCTCCGCCAGATTTCCAAACCAATCAAAGCCAAGATTGAAGCCGACCAGGGGAAAACCAGTGCCAGACTGCCCGCAGCCAACAAATCGCCGCGTCCGACAAACCCTTGCCGCACACCAGAGCCGGTAAGTAGCACCGGCCAGGCCCCAGGATAGAACATCAATGGTAATGCCAGCGTGTTCGGGCAGGTTTGCAACCAACCCCAGGCAACTGCTAGCACAATCACGCTTGTCGCCAAAGGATTAGATGGCAAGGCGACCAAAATAGCACCAAAGAAAACTATCTCAACGCCTGGTACTACCCGGTAGCGCAAATCGGCCAGGCTGAGAAGTAGGAAGATGATCAGGAATATAAGCTGGGTGAGATTCATGCTTCACGATCAGCGTTCAGTCGTTCCCCATAGGCTTCAAAGAGAACCTGGTTTGCCCCACTGCTGATGGCGGCCTGGCGTAAGGGTTGGTCAGCAGCGGTGATCGGTTCTGGGTCGGTAAAGTAATCCAACACCATTTGGGCAGTCTCTTCGGGGTGGGCGGCCAGGATAGTATCCAATTGGAACCGGGCTCCTTCTTTCTCCTGCACTACCTGTGAGAAGCCGCGATAGGCTGCTCCAAAATCTTCCCGGTTGCCAGTAAAATTAGCCATCACCCGTTGGGACACATTTTCGGGCAATCTCATTCCCGGCACCAGGGATTGAGAATTTGATGAAGAAGGATTGCCGGTTTCGGGCTGGATAGAATCAAATTCATCAAAGACATCACCGTGATCGGTCAATCGTTGGATGCGATCTGATAACTCGGCCTGCCGTCCGGCAATCTGATGTTCCTGAGACAGACTTTGGACATACTGGGCTGTGTCGCGCAAGCCGAGCGCGTTAAGGCCCCGGGCTGCGGATGTCCAGTCTTGCGATTGCTGAAAATGACTAGCCGCCTGCGGCAAACCAGCCCCACCCAAGCCAGGACCGCCCAAATCACCGCTGCCGCCCATAACACTGGAACCCGCGATACCCGCGCCGCCCGTAGCCACGCCCATTCCAACCATCGCAGCCTTATCGATAATGCCCTTCACGGCTCCAACCGCTTGCCCCAGGGCGTCCACACTGGTGGCAATCGTCATCCGGCTGAGAATTCCGGCCAGCGAAATCATGAAACCGGCCGCGCCCCACAACCATAAAACCCGCAAAAACAAAGACAGCAAGCCGCCCCCAAAACTGAGAAAGCTCAGCGCGATGCTGGCCTTGAAAATTCCGCCGCCCACAAAAGGTAGGATGGCAACCAGGGATGCGGCCTTGAGCCACAATGATCTGAGCCAGCGCATTTGGGGAATGACGGCAACGACAGCCACTGGTGGACCCAAGAAAGCCAGAATAAACAGAATGGCGTTGGCACTGCCAAAGGCGAATAACATTCCAGTCGCAGCCAGAAAACCACCAATGGATAATCCCAAAACCAGCAGCGTGGTAAAGATCGAAGGTTTGGAGAGCAATCCAGCACCCCGGATCAGGCTGCCCAAAGTGATGGTATCCATAAATTGTTGGGCCAAAACACTGCTTTCACCCAGTACGGCACCGGATAACCACCAGGTGATGCGGACCAGTAAATCCAGAAATGGACCGGATAATACTGCCAGCATTCCGGCTACTAACCAGTCAGAGAGTACGGTGGTCAGAGGTTCATTCTCCCCCGCCAATCGGCTCCAATGGTGAATGGCCAAGCGGAGGAGAAACAAGGCTCCTGCTAGAGCACCCGCAGCCGGTAAGCTGCTTTGGGCCAGATCGCTATAGAATTTGGTCGGGGGGACTTGAGAAATCTCGTCGAAGATCTGGCTCCAGGCGCCAATCTCCCGACTGAGATTGCGGGTTTCTTCTTGGGCTGCTTCCGTGAAAACCTTCTTCAAGGCTTCAGTTATCGAAGGAACTGGGAAATGCAATACCTGGGTGATCTGCTGAATGAGGTTGGGTTTCGATGGCGGTGTTTCAGGTGGTTCCGGTGTACTTTGGGATGGCACTGGCGGAGCCTGGGGTGGAGGCGGCGTAGACGCATTGACAGCCGGAACATACCAAAAGAGCATCAAGATGATGCTGGTAGTCTGGATCAATTGAGTCTTCATCATTACCGCTGCCAATTACCAAGTGCCAGGGAAGATAGTCGGGGTGGATTATTGGGAGTTTTTTCCAGTTTTACCCAACATTGAGCTTGAAACCCACAGAACCGGCACCGGACAGGTGATTCCAAGGCTCGTAGGGGTGGATAGGGTCCTGTTTTGGCAATCTTAGCCAGATTGACGATGATCTCGCCAATGTCCGGTTGGTCCGGTAAACGTGAACGGAAACTACGCCCGGTGCCATCCACCTGGTTCAAGGCCCATAATTCAGGTTGCACCGGCCAAGGTTTCTCACCCATCTTCTGACCAGTTTGGGCCAGAGAAAACAAGGTTTGGTTGGGGTGATTGGGATCACCTGTTACTAAGATTCCCAAGTTAACCCGCACATTACTCCCAGATTTGAGCGTCCATTGCCAGACCGGCCACTGAACCGGTTTGCGGATACCAGGTGCGATCAGGGCGAGTTTGATGGGTTGTAGTTCCGGCATCTGAGCATACCGCATAGCCATTTTCCAATCAGGGATCAGAAAGACCCAGGTATGGACATAGGCCCGTAAGTGCTCCCATTTCCCACCCAGGTTCTGGATGGCCTGGCTTTTCCCGTGGAGTTGATCTATGCTCAACCCCCAGCCATTGAATGTGTTCGCACACTCCGGGGCTGGCATGCCAGGGTTGTGGCGACGGCAGGCATCTATCCGTTGAATGAAGGAGCGGATTTCAGCACCCAAATCTTGGAGATCATACGATTTCAGGGCTACGCTCAATGTCTGGCCGGTGGTGCGATCATTGATGGCCTGCCAGACCGGATCGAAACACGGAACCGGGTCGGCACCTGCCAGCCACCATCGGGCGGCAGCAGGACAATAGGTATACAACAAAGCCGCCAGGATGGGGTGATTGCGCGGGTTATGATCAT
>CAYVQU010000341.1:0-3183 GCA_964453155.1 uncultured Anaerolineales bacterium
TTAGAAAGACATCGTGAGCAGGAAATTGGTTATAAAAATGTCGATGCCAAGATTTTGATTGGTAATCATCTATTCCGTCACCGTCTTTATCGAATTCTTCTGGAGGGCCATTTGGTGGATAATATGTTAGGGTATCATCTATTAGAGGCTGAATATCATCTGTTCCCATTGTGAAGGTCCGTTCTGGCACAAAGACCATGATAGATCCATCTGGGGCTTGGGTGGAATAACCCGCTGGAAGAAGGGTTGCTGTCGGTGTATGTGTACTTGTGGGAAAGGGGGTTTTAGTCGGTTGGGCTGTATAGGTTAGACTGGGTTGGATGGTGGGTGTTTCAGTATTTGGAAACTGGGACATGATTGTCGGAGAAATCGTTACTGTTTCAGTCAAGACAGGCTTCTCAAATTTTTCTTCAACGGAATTACAAGAAACTAGGAGAATCGAAATAAGTATTATTAATATTTTCTTCCATCTTGACGTCATCTTTTCATCCTTTATTCATAACCATGTTCGCGATTGTGCCGCCCAACGTTTGCTTTAGGCGACCCGGCGATTTTGACCCTGAACTTCGCTGCCTAATTCCTTTGAAACAAATCATCCTCGCGACCCGGCATCGTGACTTTTCGGCAATTTCTAACTGATACGAATTTCTGACTTTTCGCGCCGCTTACTCTCCGGCTGCAAGCGGGGTTGTGCGGCGTCTCATCATATATATTACTCGCGATTCATCCTTAAAAAGTCCCAATAATCTTCTTCCATTTGCTCCGTAATTTTATGCTCGATGTCGGGATACAGTTTGATGATGATATTATCGTAACCTAAATTATTAAGAAAATTGACTTGATTCACTATTCTAGCTGGATCTAGAGAGCCAAAATTCTGATTGAGGAATCTTAACTGATCAACCGATTCCCACATACTTTGTGTACCCCAACTTGTAGACCAGACAGTTGAATTTTGCGTATCCTGATCACCGATGTAGATAAATTGCGGAACTTCCCGAAAGGCAATTTGGTTGAAATCATAACCAACTAGTTCTTCAAAATTATTGATCCCCACTGGCCAGTTCATTGGCATATCGTTATAAGTTGATTCTGGTAGAACAATAGTACCTCCAGGAGACCCAATTACAGCGGCTCGGACACGTTCAGGGTGGAGCAAAGTATATCTTTGGGCAAACATTCCGCCAGCTGAGAATCCTTCAATAAATACCTGATCCGCCATATTGTAGCCATCTGCTCGCAATACGATCAGCAATTCATCGATCATCTGATTGATTTCCAAATCGGGGCGCTGATAAAATGGATCGGTTTTCGATTCAAAACTATATAAATCAAATGAGACAGGATAATTAGTCTGATTTCTAGGGATGGCAGGGACCAACAGAATAAACTCATCGTATATATCTCCTGATCCTGCTCTTTGATCCATTTTATCCCTTGTGTGTTCAGTTATCTCGTGATAATCACCCGACATCACATTTCCGTGGAGACCTGTGATCAGGATATAGTTCAGACGTTTTTTGGATAATCCGGTGGGAATATAAGTGAACCAATTGTAAGCTATTGTTTCATCCGATTGATGAAATACTACTTCACCACTCGGATGGATTGGTGTCGGTAGCGTAAACAGATCTTGTTCTGGTTGTTCAGCCGCAATTTTATATTCTGAATCAAAACATCGAATTCCTATCGGCCATTTAATTTCATCTGGTCCTAGCCAATACTTCCACATATTACTAACTGTGTTGATATCACTTGATTCAAAAGAAGATCCTTTATAAATTTTGAAAAATCCTCCTTCTTGGCCTTGAGGATTTCTTGCCGGTTCTCCAGTCCCTTCACTTTCATCGAATAATTCCTGATAATAATCTGGACTCAGATAAGAATCTCTAACATAATTAAACACATTACCTGCCATATCTGTTAGAAAATATCCATTTGGATGAAAAGAGTTTACAGGAGAGGTATAGTCATATCCATCTACACCTAAACTATCTTCCTTCGACATGGAAACAATTTCCCGGCTAAAAATATCAAAGCCTGGAAGATCATTTGGTCCTTCTACATACCTCGGAATTAAATAAAAATAAACATTGTAAGTATCATTAAAGTTTCCCAGACTAGAATCAAAAGCATTTCCCCAGGGCCAAAAATACCCTTCAGGACCCTTTGCCGCTTTTTCCCATTCGGCTTCTGTTCCAAGGCGTCTGCCAGCCCATTTACAGTACGTATCTGCTTGATTCCAACTAACATTAATTACCGGGTGATTACCATATTCTGGATTATCATATGAATAAATGATAGTTCCTTCACTTTTTATCGGTTCTGAGCATTCTCCATCACTTACGCAAGACCTATATTGCTCATTGGTTACAGAGTGTTCATCCACATAATATGAATCCAAATACACTGGATGTTGGGGGAAAAATGCATCTTCCCAGAGATGACAGTTTTCTATTGAACCCACTATTTCCACACAATGATTTAAATTATATTGAAATTGTTTTTCTGTCGCACCCATTTCAAAAGTTCCTGCTGGGATATAGAACTGTTTCATGCCATCTATCTCTGAAAATTTAAACGAACCAACTCCTAGAGTAGGTGAGGGTGTAAATGAGGGGGTTTGTGTCAGTGTAACGGTCGGGGTTAGAGTTTCTGTGGCAGAAAGAGCAAAAGTAGGGGTTGTTGTGGAAGTTGGGGTATTGGTAGGTGAACCAGTTGTTCTGTTTAGTGTAATATCTTGTTCAGGTTGATTTTGAGTAATTTCTTCTAATTTTATCGTACATGACATCAAGACAGCGGTAATTCCGAATATAAGAATGGTTATTAATATTCGATATTTCATGTTTCTCCCTTCTCACTCTCAAAGAATCAGGTGCCGCACAACGGTTTGTTGAGCAGAACCGGCTTCGCCTGGGCGACTCGCGCCGCGTACCTCCCAGGCGAAGCCGGTTCTGCTCCAACTTGGGTTAGGCCGCCGCTGGGATTTCATGCTGAATTTCTTCAAAATTGAACCATTTATATAAAAGTATATCTCATGATTACCTGGAAATTACCAACGAGTACCCAAATTAAGTTGAGAAATATTTTCAGAAACTATGAAAATGCCATCAACCCTTCAGTGAATTTCGGGTGCATTTCAACTTGGGGGTGAGTTGTAGGCCAAATGCCACATTTTATCGA
>CAYVQU010000342.1:0-3162 GCA_964453155.1 uncultured Anaerolineales bacterium
TGCCTATGTTTTTCGTTAATTTTCTGTTCTACCGCTACTTTTTGAGATGACACCACAAACGTTTCAAAATCAGCAAGGTGATATCGTCGTAGGGCGCGGTGGTGCCGATAAATTCCTGAATCGCAGTTTCAATTCGTTTCAATATCTCTGGCGCTGAGGCCGCCCGGTTGGCTTGCATTACTTCCAGAAATCGTTCCATCCCCAAAGTCTCTTTGGCGGCGTTAATCGCATCGGGCACCCCATCGGTGTATGTGACGATAAAATCACCGGGTTTGAGGATCAGTCTGGCTTGCGTGTACTCAATTTCATCGTCAAAACCCAGGAACATGCCTGTTCGCTCCAGATCAGAGAATTCATTGTTCGCCGCGCAAAAATATATGGGGGGATTATGCCCGGCGTTGACATAGGTCAGTTCGCCTGAGGCAGTATCCAACTGCCCAAAGAATAAAGTCACCGGCATGCTGGAGGTCGAATCGGCGCAGATCAGGCGATTAGCCCGAGTGATCCCCTCCACGGGGGAGTCGGCATGATCCATGCTGGCCCGGACGATGCTGCGGGTTAGGGCCATGAAGAGGGCCGCGGGCATTCCTTTGTCGGTGACATCCGCAATTGCAAGGTTTAAATTATTGTTATCGGTGGGGACAAAATCATAGAAATCGCCGGAAACTTCGCGCGCCGGCTGCCAGGAAGCCGCAAACTCCCACCCTGGAATTTGGGGGATATCCTCCGGAATCAGGCTGGATTGCACCCGGTAGGCCATCTGTAACTCGCGCTCCATCCGGCCTTTATCCACCGCGACCTGATACAAACGGGCGTTCTCGATGGCGATGGCCGCGCTGGAGGCGATCGCGGTCAGCAGTTCGAGGTCTGGTTGGGTAAATAGCCCAGCTTTGAGGCGGTTATCGACGTAAATGACCCCCGTAACCTGATCCAAAACTTTGAGCGGCGCGCAAATGATCGAGCGCAGCCCTAAGATCATTACACTCTCACGCGAACTGAAGCGATCATCGAGTTGGGCGTTACTGGTTTGAATGGGGTCACCGGTTTGGGCTACCTCTTCGACCACCCCCTTGGAGACCTGGAATTCGGGGTCCTCGATGGTGGTTTGATCCATCCCGCGGGCGGTGCGAAAGGCCAGCTGGCCAGTTTCATCCCGCAGGGCCACAAACCCGCGTTCAGCGTGGGTGGTGGTAATCACCTCGTCGATGACGCGGTTTAAAACTTCATCCAGATCCAGGGATGAATTGAAAGTCTGTGATAGGTTATAGAGTAGAGCGAACCGGTCGCTAGGTTTTGGGGATAAATCGGTGGACACTTTCAGCCTCCTGATGAATTACCAACCCGAGTCCAAATCTATTGTAACCGATGTTTCTGGTCGGAACCTCCAACGCGGTTTATACTATTGGGCAATCGCATGTAACCTTAAACGGCAGTTAAAACTGCACCGACAACTGCGAAGTCGCCCTTCGGCGACTGAGTTTCAACCTGCGAAGGCAGGTTTTTCCAGCGCATATGCGCCAGTTGCTGCGACTTCAGTCGCCTTGTTTTCATGAACATGCGATTGCCCTAGTTTATACTATTGGGGTATCTTTTACACTACCCAAGGAGTGCCACCAATGACGGATAAACGCCAGTTACCTTCAGAAATTGTCCAATTTGAATCACTGCTCAAAAAGCCGAATAGCGACCCGACCGGATTTGCCGGATTTTTCAACAGTGGTGAGATTTACGTCACCCGCGTCCCAGCCCGGTTGGATGTGATGGGCGGTATCTCTGATTACTCGGGGAGCAATGTTTGCGAGGGGGTGCTGGGGCGCGGGATGGTCATTGCCCTGCAGCCCCGCACCGACCGGACTTTGCGCATCCGCACCATGCAGGCCGATCAAAAATGTCTACCGGTTGAAACCCGTATCCCGTTGGATTATTTCGAGATGGGTGAGGGGTTTGTACCCTATGATCAGGTGCGAGAGTTGTGCCGCTCCAATCCGCTCTCCTCATGGGCGGCCTATATCGGGGGTAGTATCTTCACAATGCTCAAAGAAGAAGCCATCCATCTGCCCTTCGGGTTCAGCCTGCTCCTGTTGAGCGGCGTGCCGATGAATGTGGGCATCGGTAGTTCGGCTTCAACTGAAATTGCGACTTTGTATTGTTTGCAAAATTATCTGGGTCTCAATATCTCCGAATCCCGCCTGGCGCAGTTGGGCCAGCTGGCCGAAAATCTGGTCGTCGGAGCCCCCTGCGGGATTATGGATCAGATCACGGTCACCAGCGGCCGCCAGGGTCGTTTGACCCATATCTTATGCCGCCCCGGCAGCGTGATGGGCGAAGTCGAAATCCCGCCAGGAACCGCCTTAGTGGGGATCAACTCGATGGTCAAACACTCAGTCGCGGGCGCTGATTATGGGGATGTCCGCATTGGGGCCTTTATGGGCAAACGGATTATCAACCGAGTGCGTTCTCAGGCGGGGAAAACGCCCATCGATCACTTGACGGAATTGAGTATTGAATCCTTTGAAAAGAATTATTTGGATACCCTCCCCGAAACCGTGGTTGGGTCTGAATTTTTAGCCGAATACAAATCCCATGGCGACGCCGTCACCCAGGTTCAGCCCGATGCCCAGTATCGGGTTGCCGGTCCGGCTCAACATCCAGTTTATGAAAATCAACGAGTGGTGCAATTCATGGAGCATCTGCGCGCAGTCAAAACCGGCGATGAAACCGACCATTTGATCGCGGCGGGTGAGTGTATGTACGGCTCGCATGAAAGCTATCGGGATAACTGCCAGCTTTCGGTCCCTGAAGTTGATTTTCTGGTTGAAGCCGCGCGTTCGCGTGGGCCAGAGAAAGGTATTTACGGGGCCAAGATCACCGGTGGTGGTTCCGGGGGGACGGTGGCCGTCTTTGGACAGAAAGATGCGTTGGCGCGGGAAGTCCCCTCCATTGCCCGGGAGTATAAACGGTTGACCGGTCTTGATCCTGACATCTTTGATGGCACCTCCCCCGGTGCGATCGAGTTTGGCGCTTTCCGGTATACGTTTGGTTCCACGGGGTGGATTCGGTCGTTGTAAGATTAAACCGCGGAGAGCGCAAAGTACGTGGAGAAAAACAAGTTATACCAATTGCGTTCTTTCAAGCCATGAATTATGATAAGGCAAAAAACTA
>CAYVQU010000343.1:0-3125 GCA_964453155.1 uncultured Anaerolineales bacterium
AATGATAATTGAAATTGTGCGATCCAAAACTGATTATTTTCCTTATGCGCTCGCTCCAAAATATCTGCACTCAAAAGTAAATTTTTTTCATAATCCCCAGCTCTCGTGTATAAAACGGTAAGATTGGAAATTGCATGCCCTGGTGAAAGAGTATCAAACAGATCGGGCGTCTGTAGGATTTCAAGGAAAAGTGCTTCGGCTTCATTCAATAATCCCATATCTCGTTTTATCAACCCCAATACATTTAGCCCCCCTGTTTCGTTATCTACATCTCCAATATCCCTCGCAATCTGAAGAGCCGATTCTGCAAAAGGCAAGGCTTGGGTGTACTCGTTCATCGTCCAGTAAGCACCGGCCAATCGCCGGGTGACCATCGTTTCTAAACGCCTATTGCCTACCGACTTGCTTAATTCTACGGCTTCCTCAGCAAGGGGCAGTAATTGTTCATGGTTACCTTGAGTGACTAGCATAACAACCATTCTGCTAAGATATTCCGCTAAATCGTTATTAAATCCACCTTTGCGAGCCTTTGTAATCGCAGATTCCATCAATGTGCGAGCGAGATTGTTGTCACCACTATACCCACGTTGCCAACCCAAGTTGGCGGTGGCGCGGGCATATCGTTGAAAATCACCCAGTTCCTTGGCGATTTCAATGGCGCGGTCAGCGGGTTCTCTAGCTTTTGGAATTTCAATTTCTAAGTAAAGCATGGTTTGAGCGATGAGCGTATCGACTAACCGGGCATCATTTCCCTGCTTTTCAGCCATATTAAGCATCAATTCGAAGTCGGTAATTTGAGCATCCCGCTGCGCAGTCACATCGTAAACTGCCGCCCGCGATGCCAGCAAATCAAAACGTGTTTCGTGATTTTCCGGGATCAAATCTAGAGCCTCGGTATACAACCGGATGGCATCTTTATTGGCAAAGGTTTCTTTAGCCCGATCGGCAGCTTTGATGGTGTAAGCTAGCCCTTTTTCATCATGGCCCCCCTCACCCCAGTGGTAGGCCAGCCGCTGGAAGGCTTCGGAATGAACAACCTCCATCACCTGGGCGATCTTGCGGTGCAGGCGCGTCCGCCGCAAACCGCTGAGACTATCTCTCAAAGATGCCGGGATGAGGGCATGGGAGAACCAGAAGCGTTCACCATCCCCCTCGGTGAGTTCCTCGATCAACTGGGCTTTCAGCGCAGCTTCTAACCCATCTATTAAAGCATCTTCATCTTTGCCGGTCACTTGGAGCAGGGTCTCATAGTCGAACTCGCGACCAAACACGGCCGCGTTCAGCAAGATCTCCTGCGTAGTCTGATCCAACTTGCTGAGGCGTGATTGCACAGCCACTTTGATACTCTGTGGGATGGTCATCTCAGCCATCTCCGGGCGGTGCCACTCCCCATTGGCGAAATACACATCCCCACTTTCCAACAGTGCTTTGCAGACTTCTTCGACAAAGAAGGGGTTGCCTTCGGTCTCGGTGTAGATTCCAGCCAGGAATTCGGGCGTGATCTCATCGGAGAAGATCACTGCCAGCAGAGCGCGGGTTTTTTCCTGGTCCAGGCGTTCCAGTTTGAGCCGCGCTCCCAGGTTGCGACGATTGAGATCCAGCAAGGTTTCGTGGAAAGGTAGAGCTTCATCGAGTTCCACTTCGCGGTAGGTCCCCAGCAGCATGACGGGGAGTTCCCGCGTCCGCTGAGCCAAAAATTGAAGCAGCGACAGGGTCCCGCTGTCGGCCCAATGGATGTCTTCGAACACCAGGAGTAACGGATTCTTAGCACTCAAATGGGTAACGAAGCGGATCACGCTCTCAAACAACCGCCGCCGCTCTGAATCCGGCTCTAAGGGTGGGTTTGGGGCAACATCCGGGAAATCAAATTGGATCTCAGGGGCGATGGCAATCAGTTCGGCCAGTACCAAATCGGTAATTTCCAGCCCGTTGTTCGAATGAGCCCGCAAGGCCCGGCGGACAATCTGGGCGAAAGCGGCATACGGCGCATTCCCCTCGGCCTGGCTCTCGCCAACAAAGGCCTGCCCACCGCCCACCTCGGCCAGCGTAACGACTTCGCGCATCAAGCGGCTTTTACCCACCCCTGGTTCCCCGCTGATTAACAGTAATTGGCCATTCCCCGCCGCGGCCTGCTGCCAACCTTGTCGGGCTTGGTGGAGTTCAATTTCCCGGCCGACCAACCGACCGCGTACAATCCGGTCCAGGACGGAGAGTTCTTCAGGAGGGGCGATCTCATCTCGGGAAATGGCGGGAGATTTCAATAAATCCAGTACGGCGCGGGCTGAAACCGGACGGTCGGCCGGGTCTTTGCGCAGTAATTGCAGGATTAAATCGTTTAAATAACCGGGGATCGTCTCATTTTTGGCCCGCGGCGGCACAACCGGGGCGTGGACGTGCTGTGAGATGACGGCCAGGGGGTCATCGGCTGTAAAAGGCAGTTCACCCGTAGTGAGTTCGTAGAGCATTACCCCCAGGGCATACAAATCGGAACGCTGATCGACCTCCTGCCCCAAGGCCTGTTCGGGTGCCAGATAGAAGACGGTGCCCATGATGGTGCCTGTGGTTGTCAGACGGGAGGCCATCGAGCGCGCCATGCCGAAATCCATTAATTTGGCGCGGCCATTAGCGGTGATGACGATATTTTCGGGTTTGAGATCCCGGTGGATGATGCCATTTTCATGGGCGTGTTCCAGCGCCGCACAAACTTGTCTGGTTACAGTGAGAATATTATCAATCGTTGCGGGGGGATGCTCAAAAAGGTTATCCCCCTCGACACATTCCATTACGATGAAAGGGGTTAGACCTTCCAGGTCTGATAAATTGGCCTCACCCACATCATAAACAGTGACGATATTTTGATGATTTAGTCTGGCGATTGCTTGCGCTTCGTGGAGCAAACGAGACCGCCCCTCTGTTCCCAACCCCGTTTTGGTCATGATCTTAACGGCGACCGCGCGCTGTAAGCTGGTGTCGAACCCCTTGTAAACTGTGCCCATCCCCCCTTGTCCGAGTTGGGTATCGACCCGGTAGCGATTGTTGATCGTGGTTCCGATCATTTTTCCCTCACAAACGGTATCTTTTCAATGATTCGGGGGTGAAACAAAATCACACACCAACCCCAAGCA
>CAYVQU010000344.1:0-3108 GCA_964453155.1 uncultured Anaerolineales bacterium
AATTTCATTGGATAGCTTCTACTATTATTTAAGTACAGTCAAATTCCTGTTGAGAAATTTGATATATCTTCTAATTCTAGCTTACCCAATGTCACTTTTTCCGGTTGACAGATACAAAAAATGGGGCGTTGGTGGAGTTGTCGGATTATTTTTTGATGATAACAATTTTGCATTTTTGCGGTCATATTTAGGTGTCAATAATGTACAAAATCTTCAAGATCAGTTTGCTGAGTTAGAGTCTGTCGTTTCTATGAAGTCTTGGTTTGATACTTTGGCAGATATGACTTTAGAAGAAAAAGAGCGAGAATGGCAGGATTTTCTTGCTGACACAGAGTTTGAAGATGTGGCATCAGTGAAGGAACGAATGGCTTTGAAAAAAATTCACACTCGATCGATTAGTTGGCTTATCAATTATGCTGATAGGTCACCTAAAGAAGAAGAAATGTCCGATGCTTTGGCGAAGGAATTAAAAAGAATATTGGATAATTGGTAAAAAAGAGCAGCCCAACCCAAGTTGGAGCAGACCCGGCTTCGCCTGGGAGGTACGCGGCGCGAGTAGCCCAGCTAGAAATGCAAGTTAGGATACTCTGTGAACAGAGTCGCCGGGTCTGCTCAACAAACCGTTGTGCGGCATAACATTGTGAGCAAGGAGAGAAAATGAAGGATATTATAAGTCGAGAAGTTCAGTTGAAAGATCGTCCATTTGGAATTCCAAGCATAGATAACTTTGAAGTCGCCAAAGTTCCCGTACAAGAACCAAAAGAAGGCGAAATTATGGTTCAAAATGAATACATTTCTGTGGACCCATACATGCGGGGGCGGATGTATGATCGCGATAGTTACATTCCTGGGTTTCAAATCGGAAAAACAATTTCTGGCGGTTCGGTCGGAAAGATTGTTCAATCTAAATCTGAGCAGTATCAGGTCGGAGACTATGTGTTAAATTTCTCGGGTTGGCGAGAATACTTTGTTTCCGATGGAATGGGATTGACGAAAGTTGATCCTGCAATCGCTCCAGTTCAATCGTTTCTCGGCGCGCTCGGAATGCCAGGAATGACAGCATATGTTGGGTTGTTAAATATCGGGAGACCGAAAGAAAATGAAACCGTTTACGTATCGGCTGCCTCAGGAGCTGTCGGTTCAATCGTATGCCAAATCGCGAAGCTTAAAGGTTGTAAAGTGGTTGGAAGTGCTGGGTCAGATAAAAAAGTAGATTGGCTGCTGGATACCATCGGCGTTGACGGTGCATTCAATTACAAAAAAGTTGAAAATTTGACAACTGAGTTACAGCAGCAATGTCCAAATGGCATTGATGTCTACTTCGAAAACGTCGGTGGCGAACATTTAGAAGCTGTATTCACGAATATGAATCCCTTTGGTCGCATACCTGTATGTGGAATGATATCGCAATACAACAATACGAAACCCCAACCTGGGCCTAGTAACTTGGGAAATATAATTGGTAAGCGGTTGTTGTTGCAAGGGTTTATCGTATCTGATCATAACGATCAGTTACCGCAATTCCAATCGGATATGGTGAAGTGGCTAAAAGATGGTAAATTGAAGTGGCAAGAAACCATTGTTGATGGGATTGAGAATACTCCGAAGGCATTTATTGGATTGTTTACAGGAGAAAATATTGGAAAAATGTTGGTGAGAGTTTAGCGCAGCAGCATTGGGGTAAAAGAAAATGCCGCACAACCCAAGTTGGAGCAGACCCGGCTTCGCCTGGGAGGTACGCGGCGCGAGTAGCTCAGCTAGAAGTGATATGTTAGGATGCTCGATGGGCCAGAGCCGCCGGGTCTGCTCAACAAACCGTTAGTTCGCAGAAAATCGGGGTTCAAATAATCAAAAAATGACAAAAACCTAGGAAAAATCGGGCGAATAAATGGTAGGAAAATCAACACATCGAAATCGTTGGCCGTTATATGGGTTGTTGGCAATTCAACTTCTCAATGGCATTGCCATAATGCCTGCTGGAAATTTCATCAGCATCTACCTTAATGAAGCAGTGGCATTATCCGTTCGCCAGGTATCACAAGTAATTGCCTTTGGGCAAGTAATCGGAATGATAGCCTCACTTATCGGTGGTGGCTTAAGTGATCGATGGGGTCATAAGCGAGTTTTGACTCTGGGAATAGTTGCATCAGCGTTGAGCAGTTTGGTGTTTGTTTTTCAGATGCCATGGATTGTTGTGATTTTGTGGGGTCTGAGTGGTGTCGGCATCGGTTTCGCAACACTAAGCAGTCAAGGTTATCTAACATTGGCCGCTAGTGCGAATATGCTGGGCGTTTTTTCAGCCCTTTACAATTGGGGTTATACCGTTGGGGGTGCAATCGGCAATCCATTAGCTGCTTTGTTGTTAGATCAAGGTGGTTTCAATTTATTGGGAGTCAGTTTGTTGGGGTTGGGTATTATTACAACCGTTTTGGCATTATTTCTGCCCGGGCTTCGACAAGCTGCGGTTACGCCTGATCCAAAGGCCAAAAATGAAGGATATAAAACCTTACTACGTGGTCGCATATACTTATTGGGTCTGCTCCGATTTCTTCCAACCTGTTATTATGGCGTTATGGTGTTGATGCCCTTGCTCATCAAACAGCAGGGCGGTAGCAATACGGCAGTCGCCGCGTATGCGGCAGTGAGCGCAATAATTGCGTCAATTACACAGTTAGTTGCAGGCCGAATTTCTGATCGTTTAGGAGTCAGAGTCCCGACAACGGTAGCTTTTATTGTAATTTTATTGGCGATTTTGGGCACAATCATTACTGCGCCGAAATCAGTATGGGGATTGTACATTTTTGGTACGTTAGGAGTTAGTGCTGCTTGGGCACTATCCACACTTTTGCCAAGTATGGTATCGGTGGCCGCCGAGTCAGAAATTCATGGCCGCGTTTTTGGTATGCTACACTTGTTGTGGACATTTGCAATGATGTTGGGCACGTTACTCGGTGGAGCATTATTAGAAATTGACATACGATTACCGTTTGTGATCGTTGGTGTTTTGAATATTGTTGCTCTTGGTCTGACGGTACCATTCTTTAGATCAAAAATGGGTACGGTTAGATTTTGAGTAAAAGCACCTTTACAAATTAACAACGGGTAGTT
>CAYVQU010000345.1:0-3093 GCA_964453155.1 uncultured Anaerolineales bacterium
ATATACACCTCCGAATTAATAGTGAATGGTGAATTGATAATGGTTGATTGTGAATGAAAGACCAAACTCGTTCACCATTCATAATTCACAATTAAAAAAAAGCGCCCATCCCAAGCAAGGGACGGGGCGAATTCCCGCGGTACCACCCTTGTTAATCCCCAAATGGGGACTCACTCGGTACGGGCGGTCAAATTAGTCTAAGTGGTCTAAACAGTCTGATCGGTCTAAAGGATCTGATAAAGTTGACTTTTTAGACCAGTAGGACGATTTAGACGTTTTTCGACAAGTTGACGATCCGTTCCCCACGTAACGCTGGGGCTGCGGCTCAAACTACTAACGTCACCGCGTGACGCATTCCCATGAGCAGTTCGGGAGGGAACTTCGATTGGGTTCCATCGGGTGGGGGTTTCAGTCTGTGCCCCGCACCTCCCTGGCGACTTTCGCCAACCTACTTTTCTCCGTCTCAACTTTTCGGGTTGGTTATTTTATTGTGGGCCTATTATCCGCGAAAATGATACCGTGTCAAGATGTAGCTTCATCTTTAGCCACATTTTCAGCCCGGACAATGGCCAGCGCCGCTAACCGGCCGACCAGACCCAAGATATCGAGATCACCTTCCTGAAAAGGGTATCCCGAAATCGGGTTGACGATCTCAATTACCCCTAAAGGCCGCTGACCATCAAATAATGGAACACCAATGAGAGCAATCGTTCGAAATCCAACGGCTTCATCCACTACAAACGACCAGCGCTTATCATGGCGAGCATCTGAGACCAAGACTGGGGTCTTTTCCTGGAGCATCCAGCCGGCAATCCCGGTATCCGCCGGAATCCGAAAGCCGGGCAGCGTGTCTTCGCTGTCCCCAATCACATCCACAAAAACCAGTTCATGCGTGTCTTCATCTAACAGCATGAGCGACCCGTTCTCAGACCCAACAGCTTCTAGGGCTGCGACCAAAATCGAGCGGATTAAGGCCACGATATTGGTCTCTGCCGTGATGGTGTCGATGCGATATTGAACCTGGTAAAGGGCATGGATCATTTGTTGCAACCGTGCCATATCGTTTGAAAGCTGAAGAATCTCATCCTTCAAACGTTGGTTTTCGGCTCGCAGGGCCCGGGTGGTTTGTGGGTCAAGTGTCATAATATGATTATAAACGATAAATCTCTTGGTATTTCAGGGCGATAGCTCAACCATAGAGAAACGAGTATAATTTCGACGATGATTTCAAAACAAAATTTTCTAATGATGATAATTATTACCAGCATGCTGGCAATAATTTATGGGTGCACGTCCGAATCACAGCCTGCCACGGATACCGCCGCGGTGGTCGACGCGCCAACTGCGACCGCACTTCCAGAGGAAATTGGATCAACAATAACACCTTCAATGCCCACGGCAACCTTGATCCCCGTGGCTGCCCGTGTCAATGGTGAAGCGATAAGTTTGTCTTTTTACGAATCCGAACTGGCCCGATTTCAGGCTGTGGCTGGCACGGGTCTGGCAACTTATGGGGAAGAACAAGTGATTGTCGAGTTGATCGATCAGGTTTTACTGGCCCAATCTGCCGCTGCGGCCGGATTTATCGTCGATGAGGCCTTGATTGAAGAGCACATTCAACAATTAGAATTGGACACTGAGACCCTCACCGCCTGGATGAGTGCCAATCATTACACCCTGGATAATTTTTTTCAGGCAATGCGCTGGTCGATCGCCGCGGCCTGGATGCGAGACCAAATTGTCTCTGAAGTCCCCGATACAACTGAGCAAGTTCACGCCCGTCAGATTTTGCTATATAATTTGGATGAAGCTGACCGGGTATATGCTCAACTTGAATCCGGGGCCGATTTTGAAACTTTAGCAACAGAATACGATCCGCTGGCCGCTGGTGGTTTGGGATGGTTCCCACGAGGTTACCTGTTTGTTCCTGAGTTGGAGACAGTTATCTTTGAACTAAATCCAGGTGAATATTCGCCAATCATCCCTACTTTTTTGGGTTATCACATTGCCCAACTCATCGAACGTGACCCCAACCGGCCATTGGCGGCCGATACGTATCGTTCTGTTCAACTTCAGGTTCTGCAAACTTGGTTGACAACTCGGCGCAACGATAGTGAAATTATTGTATCGCTCCCCTAATTGTTTGTAGAACGCAATTCGCACTGGGTTGTGAGCTTGCCACCGAAAGGGAAACAATATGGAAAAAGATGTATTTGATTATGTCGATGATGACGAAGAAGAATCTGAACCAATAGATCGGTCGGCTTTAGTTTGGAATATCCTCACCGTGGTCGTTTTATTGACCACCGTATGTGTTGGGGTTCTGTTCTTGTTGGTGTTTGTCAATCCCAATATTGGTTTCAATCCATTCCCTCCACCGACCCTGCCCGTGATAACCGAGCTTGATACGCCTACACCCACCCCCAAGGATGTCTTACCGCCAACTTGGACACCCACGGTAACCCCGCTTCCAACCGCTACCAATACTCCTGAGCCGACGAAAACGACCGCCCCAACTCAGGAAAATCAAGCCGAAAATAATAACCCACCGGAGGGTGGCAATGAACAAGAATTAGGGGATATGCCCGTGGTGCTCCACGAAGGCAGTCCCCAATACATCCCCGCGACCAGTTTCCATCCGGATTTGGGCTGTAACTGGTTAGGCGTGGCTGGGCAGGTGATCGACATTAATGGCGCCCCAGTGCAAGGTCTCATCGTGGAATTAGGGGGGACTCTGGCTGGTGAGAATATCGGCAGCCCGACGGTTTTACAGGCCACGGGTTTGGCCCGAGCCTACGGCGATGCCGGTTACGAAATGAAACTGGCTGATGGGCCGATCAATTCCAGCGGTTCTTTGTGGATTCAAGTCCTCGATCAGGCGGGATTACCCTTATCTGAGAAAATCTATTTCTACACCTTTGATGACTGTCAGAAAAATCTGATTATCATTTATTTCAAGCAGGTTCAGTAAACATTCGCCTTAAATAAAACAGCCCTGGTATTTTCGCCAGGGCTGTTTTATTTAAGCTAAAGACCTTCCAGGTTTTCAAAATCTGGAAGGTCTATATTATTTCTGCTATGCGCGTCCTAATC
>CAYVQU010000346.1:0-3071 GCA_964453155.1 uncultured Anaerolineales bacterium
TTACTAGCCGAAAAAAATTCTCCAACGGTTGGAGTTTTGCAACTTGTGGTATGATGTTTAGAACATAAGTTCTATAAACCACTAATCAACCTGTCACCCCTGGTGTGCCCAGAGGCAAGATACAATCAATACCGTTACATGTGCAGTAAAACTGCCTGGAGATAAAACCGAAATACAAGTGAACTGCTGGTTTCTGCTTATCGGCAGATGTAAGTTATGAAATAAATACTTTCCGGCCACTGCTTATCGGTAACATAATTATTGAGGAGAAAGAGTTTTGAGCACCACAGACGACATCAGAGAGATTTTGGAGTATCTCATCTCCGCAACCGCAGAAGAGCTAACAGAGTTACTTCGTGAAATCGAGCGAAGGAAGGGGGAGAAAGCAGAAGGTAAGTAGCCCCAAAAGAGCGCCGGGAGGCGCTCTTTTTTATTTTTACAGGAGTGGGTGCAATTGTTGTGTGAAAAGGTAGGATGTGGGTGCAATTTGGGTGCAGTATGGGTGCAACCAGGAAATTTAGATATTCGGTTTCATTGAGTTATTGGAGTAACGTGGGGTAATGGATAATAAATAGACAGGAGAAATTAGTCTAGAAGTGTAGTTTTTTGGGAATACTTTGTATATTTTAGGTATTCGCTTTTCAATATAGCATAGTGGTAGGAGTCCCGCCATTCCCCGCGCTGCCAGAGATGTTGGCGATAATGGGCCTCACGGCGCATCCCGTTCTTCTCCATGATTCGGGCTGAACCGATATTGCGAGGATCGCAGGTCGCGGCGATACGGTGTAGTTTAAGGGTTTTGAACCCAAATTTGAGCAAAGCGGCTGCGGTCTCGGTCCCGTACCCCTGTCCCCAGGAGTTTGGATGGAAGGCGTAGCCGATTTCCGCCCCCTGGTGTTCCGGTCGCCGGATATGAATCCCACACCCGCCGATTATTTGACAATCGGCGCGCAGTTCGACTACGAATAAGAAATCTCGACGGGGATCGGCAGTCTGATGAGCGTGGGATGCTTGAATGAACTTGCGGGTATCCTCGGGTGTGTTTGGCCCCCACGTCATGAATTGGACCGTTTTGGGTTCGCTGGCGAAGGCGTGAACACCGTCGAAGTCAGATTCTTGGTATTCACGCAGAATCAAACGCTCAGTTTGGATGGGGTGAATGTTCATAGGGCTACAAGTATACTGGGAAACGCAGAATTAGGACGATCCGAATTTCCGGTTTCCCAGTCACTTATTTCCCTAAATTGAGTTTAATTCGCCGAAGAAGTAGTCTTTATTACCCTGATCTGCGATGGTCTCTCCAGCTTCTTGCCCCAACTGCTTGAATTTTGTCAGCTTTTCATCGTCGCCCAAAACTGCGCTGGCCCGGGCTAAAGCTTCGTAGGCAAAGGCCAGGTCAAAGTCACCGATCTCATTTTCCAGGCAGAGGTTCAAACTACTCTCGCCATAAATGTAAGCCGCCTCACCCCGACCTAAAACGGCATAGACCCGGGAGATTTGCCAATCACCGCGGGCAAACTCTAATGGCGTGCCAATTTCACCCCAATGGAACCGGGAGGCGTGGGCCATATGGATCATTTTGAAGGTGTCTTTTTTCGTTCGATCGGTTTTATCCAACAAATCCCAGGTGCCATTGAAGCAGTCTACGGCGAACTTGCGATGTTGATCGTAGGCCTTGTTTTCTTCTGAACTCATCATAAACTCCTTTGGCTACGCTCTGGAAAGTTATTTTTATCAAATTGCATCCCTTCGACAAGCTCAGGACAGGCCTGAGTAGACCAGTGCTTTCTTCGTCGTATCGAAGGGTGCGGTTTCTCAAATTTAACCTAACTACGCTCTAGGTGGTTTATTCAATGATGCCGCCACCCAGGCAAATCTCACCATCGTAAAACACTGCGGCCTGGCCGGCGGTTATATCTCGGACCGGGTTCTCAAATTTAACCCGCACACTGGTGTCGTCTAGGGGCGTAATGAGCGCGGCTTCATCACGCGACTTATACCGAATTTTCACCCCCGCAGAAATTGGGTTTTCTGGAGATTGCCCTGAAATCCAGTTGACTTGGGCGGCGGTCAATTCGTTCCGACCGAGTTCAGCCGCAGTTCCGACCACAATTGTATTTTGGCCGACATCTTTCTTTAAAACGTACAGAGGTTCTGGGGCGGCAATCCCTAAACCCTTGCGTTGCCCGATGGTATGGAAGGCCAACCCCTGGTGTTGCCCGCGCTGGCGGCCGCGAGTATCGATAATCGGGCCGGGACTGGATGTTTCGGGTGCATTGCGGATCAAAAAGTCGCGATAGTCACCGTTGCCGACAAAGCATAAATCCTGACTGTCGGGCCGGGCGGCTGATGGGAGCTGGTATTTGTGAGCGATTTCCCGAATCTCAGGTTTGGTGTAATTGCCTAAGGGAAAGATTGTTCTGGTGAGTTGGTCTTGCCGTAGTCCATTTAAAACATAAGATTGATCTTTCTGCCGATCAATTCCCCGTAATAGCATCGTTCTCCCATCAGCGTCCGTTTTGAGTCGGGCATAATGCCCGGTGGCGACATGTGAAGCACCCAAGGCATCAGCCTGATCCAGGATTGTGTTCCACCGCATCGTTTTATTGCAGGCCACGCAGGGATTAGGGGTTTCACCAACTTTGTAGCTATCGATGAAAAACTGGACCACATTTTCGCGAAAATCAGATTTCGAATCAACAGTATGGAATGGAATATCCAGTTGGTTGGCAATATTTCGGGCCAATGCAATGGCATCTGGGGTGCAGCAAGCATTCGCGGCGGTTCCCGGCTCACTCCAAAGTTTCATCATAACCCCAACGACATCGTGGCCTTGTTCAACGAGCAACGCCGCCGCGACCGAGCTATCCACTCCGCCGCTCATGGCGACGACAACTCGTAATTTTTGTGTAGACATCTGTGAATAAATCCTTATAAAGATAAATATTGTGCGATAACTCCATTATAGCATGGTCGGAATTTTGTAGATAATTGGATAAATTTATCAATAATGGATATAATTTTAGTTTCCGCTAAAGCGGACAAAAAAGTCTCACCTATGGTATGAAAAG
>CAYVQU010000347.1:0-3066 GCA_964453155.1 uncultured Anaerolineales bacterium
TGCCATGCAAACCCAAATTGATGGATCGCCAACCAGACGAAGAAAAAATTTATCCAACCGAGGGATTTTTGACCCATTCCAAAAGCAAAATAATCGACGATGATGGCTGAGATGATCAATGCCCAGAGGGAAAGGAAGCCAAACTTTTGCCAGGCACGATGCATCCACGGGACGAGGATGATCCCGAAGAGATAGATGATCAAAAACCAGGCAGGCAACAAGGCAAAACGCGAAACGATATTGAGCGTGCCGGGAAAAGCCTGGAATTGATAGGCGATCAGACCGATGATATTCCAGAGAACGATAACGGGCAAAACAGGAAGGATCAGGCGTTTCAAACGCGCAGTCAACCAGATGCTATAACCTTCGCCACGCTCCTGAGTGGATCGCCATGAAACAGCATTAGCATAGCCGCCGACCATAAAGAAGATCGGCATGACCTGAAAAACCCAACTGAGCCAATAGGCGTTGTGATCCTGAGAAAGCAGATCGGTGGGCGTCAGCCAATCCCCGATATAGTAGGGGGCCATCAAAATCCAGTGTCCGAGCACCACAGCAAAAATGGAAGCCGCACGCAAAAAGTCGACATAACGATTGCGTGAAGATGGTGTTTTCTCTGCCTTTGCTTTAGCTTGTGCCCAGATGCCTTGTCGTGATTCCATATTAAAATTATACAAGAGAGCCTTGCGAAGTTTCCAAACTTCGCAAGGCGGTTATTCTATCCGTTTGGTGGCCCACCAGCAGGGATGCCGAGCGCATCGATCAACGCCTGCTCAGTCACACCCAATTGCGCGGCGGCAGCAGCGAGATCAGGCGGAGGGGGACCCAGCGCAGCTCTGAGGGCTTCTTCAGTTACACTCAACTTTGCAGCTGCGGATGCCAGATCGATCTCGGGACGCCCTTGTCCATTACCCTGGTTCTGTCCCTGACCGGGTTGCCCCTGTGGAGGCTGGGTCGTCGTCCCGGACCCGGAGGGTGCCGCGGAAGGGTTTCCGACGATATTTGTCGTGGTGCTGCTATCGGTCACACAGCGGACATAGTTATCTACACGAATGGCATCGCCTTGGGGACCATGCCCAGTTGGGTAATCGGCTGCGCTGCCTGTTTTGGGGTCGCTGCGCTGTGCGCCAGCACCGTGGACATCAATCCACTGCCCATTCATATAGCCCATCGAGCGCCCAAAGTTGACGTAGGCGCCATTGCCACCACGCAAGTTAGCGTGGGTTGTGCTGCTCCAGAAGGCAGGGAAATCAAGTTGCCCGGCTTCGTTGGTAATTGTGGATGTGCTAAAGATCGGGTCAATCGCAGCAGAGTTGGTTGCGTCAGGCGAGCGGGAATAATCTACGAGGCTCTGCAATTCTTTCACATTAGGCAGACGCCAGTCGCTCCTGTTACCGGTGGTTAGTGTTTCGCAATAATTCAATGCAGCTTCAAAATTCATACCAGAAGCGCTGTCATTTTGTGTCCAGATCAATCCCGTTGCCTGATCGGTGATGGTGCCGTCGAAGTTGTCAGAGAAGATATTTTCACCATAAGCGGTATTGCCACGAACATAGATGACGAAGTAGGTCTTCTGACCGCCGGGACCTCTGGAACTGGTAGGGTAGCCCTTGATGCGC
Source organism: uncultured Anaerolineales bacterium (assembly GCA_964453155.1). Lineage (GTDB taxonomy): Bacteria > Chloroflexota > Anaerolineae > Anaerolineales > UBA11858 > CAYVQU01. The sequence continues at coordinate 1,620 of CAYVQU010000347.1, forward strand.
CCGTCGGCAAAGTTGACGCCAAACATGGTCTCTGCGCCACCCATCGTCGTGCTGGTGTAGAGGCTGCTGGTTGCCCACTGCGAGTCAATAGTGCGTTCGCCAGCACTTTCATCGCCATATTCAAAATTGAAATAATCAGTGTCAATGAATGGGGTTGCGGTTGTAGATGTAGGTCCACTGGGGTCTACACCATCGAATTGGATCAATGAATAAAGTTCTTTGATGGTCGGTAAGCGCCAATCATCGTAACCGGCTAGAGTGAAAGAATCAGCTCCGGCAGCGGCTTGCTGGTAGGTCATCTTTTCGCCGGGATCCTGTTGCCACATGAGACCCGTCACGTTATCCGTGATCGTCCCGTCGCCGTTATTAGTGTAGCTGGGTTGGTTGCCATCATATTGGGCATCCTGCCCAAAGAAAGCTGCCCCCTCTTGCGGGCAATCCATTTGTGTTTGGGCACCGTAACAATTGCCTTGGTCGGTATCCACGATGGGGTAAGAAAGCGTTGCACTGACTGGTTCTGCATTTGTAGTTGTCGAAACAAAAACGGTTTCTGCTTCTTCGGCAGATGCTGCGCCTTCTAACTGCACAGATTCTGTAGGGGCTGTTTCAAGAGTGGCTTGGGTTCCACATGCGGTCAATCCTATAGCTAGGATGAGAAAAGTTAGAGAAAGTTTTTTGCTAAACACGATTTACTCCTTTTTAACGGGAACTGAAACGAATAAGGTTTTTCCGTTCTATGCAAAGAGTATAGAAAAAAGATGTTTAGATTTGGTTTAGATGTTGTTAAATTTCGATGTAATTTTCTGCCGTATAATTTTTTGTGTAAAAACACGATGAGGTGAATGCGATGAATCAACAGAATAGTCGCGCTCAACTGTGCTGTCCATACTGTCATCGTAGTGTAAGGCAACCGAGATACCACACCCTGTTGACATTCAGATTGCGCAAATACTCGAAATACTCAGTTGGCAGGGCGTTTTCAGATTCAATATTGGTTCCCCAGTTGCTGCCCATATGCACAGCATGGATAGGCTCGGTGGGCTCAAGGATAGTTTGCCTGCAACGCGCGGTGGTTCTGGAATTGGCGTTGGTCCCTGCGTCGCTGTTGGAGGCGACGTAGCTGTTGGGGGAACATCTATATCGGGTACAACTGTGTCTGGTGGAGGAGCAGATGTGGTCGCAGGTGGCGGCTGGCAGGTGTCCAGGCCTGCTAGCAATGCCAAAATAACAAAGACCAGTGTTTTGACAGTGGTCTTTGTGTGTCCACGGGCTGTAATGCCGGAACGAGCCAAGTATGTTCCCCTGTTTGGGTTGTTACTCGTGGGGTGATAGTTTGTGATATTTCTTACATTCTACCATAAAGGGTAGAAAAATTAATACGCTGAGTCTGGGGGGGAGTGGCTAAGTTAGTGGGTGCATGAAGTCAATCAATCGAGTTGGGTATTTT
>CAYVQU010000348.1:0-3049 GCA_964453155.1 uncultured Anaerolineales bacterium
CTTCCAATCCCCTCTTTTTTCAAGCCCTTTTCACACTATTCCGTATACTTACCGAGGTTCCTTCTGGATCAGAAATCTCCAAAATCGGGTCACCGGAAACATAATTGAGGGCCAGGCTCATCTCACAAACATTCCGGTTAATCGTTAAAGGATCGGTAGGGGTCACTGCGCCAGCTTTGGCAATTCCGCCAATTTGTTCAACTTCACCCAATAAACTCTGGCGGCACGCAATGAAGAAATTGACCAATTCTTCACCCGATTCGGCGAACAAATACTCACCATCAGTGGCATCGGCCAACCCTCGCAACAAAGGCCAATCAACATGTGCTTCGGTTTCACCAAAACCCACGGTGCAGATCACGGCGTCCATATCTTCAGCCCTGGGGGGAATTTGCTCCAACACCTGTTCTAAATCTAAGCCAGTGGTTATATGGCCATCGCTCAGCAGAATGATCACAATAGGCTGATCAGGATCGCCATGGTTCTCGAGCTCAACCAGAGCAGTATCCAATCCGGCATAAATGTTGGTTAGTTGGAGGGGTTCAAGTTCGATAATTTTCGATTCGATGATGCCATGATCGACCGTCAAACTTTCAAGCAAGACGGAATCAGTCGAAAATCGCACCAAGGCAATTTCAGAGACCCGCCGATCGGCAACCGCGTCCAACTCCGATAATCCGATTAATGCCCGGGCAGCCAATTTCGCTAAATCCAGCTTACGAAGAATACCCAAATCCAGGATCATTTGATCCATATCCAGGGTCAACCCTTCTAAATTCGTATCCGCTTTAAGTTGATCGCGTTCAGCAATCAATCCGTTGTAATTACGGGCTTCTAAGGCCTCGTAAAACAACCGATAAGCAATGGTGCTTTCCTCTTGTGTGGTGGTATAGAACGGTTCTCCTAAATAAGGCACCATATCACGGATGGCCTGATGTTGTTCAAAGGATATCCCGGCTGCCGCGCAGGCTTCGCCAACCCAATGGTCTATCTCATTCAGCGTAATCGAAGTAATCAGGCTGCGGGCATAACTGGTGTCACAATTGATTTCTTTCAAATAGTCGACCATTTTTTGCCTGAAGCCAGCCTGAGTCTCTTCGTAGCCAGTTTCCATAAACCAGGCATCCAGTCGTTCGACCGAATCATCATAAATCGCCTTTAACTCAACAACTTCTTGATCTTTTACGATCGCGTCAAGTTGCTCATCGATCGGAGTCCATGGAGGATTTTGATTAATATCTTGGATTTGGGTCATGAGAGTCACAAACTCATCGGGCAACTCATCATTTACAATGGGCCATTTCATGCTGTCAGAAACATCTAAAACCAAAACGACCTGGATGGTTTCTTCGCCGTCTCCCTCGGTTTCCTGGTTAAGTCCCCCAGCCAGAGTTAAATCACTCCAACTCAATGCCAACACCAAACAAACAACCACAACGAGTAACACTTTCAGCATTTTCATGAGCAGCCTCCTCCTGATGATCAACTATGGATGGCAACAATCTAATTCTAGCACAACTCCGAGAACACCCCATATTTTGGGCAACCGCTATCTATCATTTGATAAACTGATATACTCTGGTTGATTTCACAATATTTCCTGGAGTTCCTATGCCTAGCCCAATTTATCTCGACTACAACGCGACTACCCCAATTGACCCTGAAGTAGCCAAAGCGATGCTGCCCTATTTATATACCCATTTTGGCAATCCATCGAGCAGTCATCCTTATGGCCTGACAGCCAAAAAAGTGGTTGAAGAAGCTCGAGTTCAGGTAGCCCAATTACTTAACTGCACCAGTTCAGAAATCATTTTTACAAGCGGCGGAACTGAGAGCAACAATTATGCCCTTCGTGGGGTTGCTGTTAAGAACTTGGATCGTGGGAATCACATTATCACCTCAGCAGTTGAACACCCCGCGGTCACAGAAGTCTGTGTCTGGCTGCAAACCCAAGGTTTTGAAATTACGACTTTGCCAGTAGATCATTATGGCCAGGTTAACCCGGCGCACCTCGAAGCAGCTATCACGGCTCAAACCACGCTCGTATCCATCATGCACGCCAACAATGAAGTGGGCACCATTCAACCGATTCGAAAACTCGCAGAAATCACTCAGCGACATGGGGCCTTATTCCACACGGATTCAGCCCAATCGCTCGGGAAGATCAACGTAGACGTTCAAGCGTTAGGGGTCGATCTATTATCGATCGCCGGACATAAACTTTACGCCCCTAAAGGGGTGGGAGCATTATATATCCGGGAGGGATTGAAGCTCCCCAATTTAATGTTTGGCGCGGGCCATGAAAATGGCCTCCGTCCGGGCACAGAAAACGTCTTGCTCATTGTTGGTTTAGGAAAGGCTTGCGAAATTGCTAATAGAGACCTGGAGAAAAACAAAACTCACTTTATACAAGTCCGAGATCAATTACAACAGCAATTAACGACCACCCTGGGAAACGAAAAGGTGAGACTCAATGGGCATCCCGATGAACGCTTGCCCAACACCGTTAGTTTGAGTTTCAAAAATCTGGCTGCAAACCAATTATTGGCAGAAATTCAAACTGAAGTAGCCGCCTCGGCCGGTTCCGCCTGTCATGCTGATCAGGTTGAGGTTTCCGCGGTTCTGCAAGCGATGCAGGTACCCTTGGAATGGGCCATGGGAACAGTCCGATTTTCAGTCGGGAAGGGGACCACCCTTACTAATATCGGCCAAGCAAGTCAAATCATCACGGCTGCGATTGAAAAATTAGACACCTTGTCGCTAAAAATCTAATTGGATCCAAAATCCATATTACCCATGGGAGAATTTGGTCTCATTTTTTCACTTGCCGTATTTAAATTGTTCGATTAGACTATAAATATGTGAATCAAGTTTGTAATGGTCAACAGAAATTTGAACACTTAGTTTATAAGGAAACCTGGAAGCCAGGATATTTTTCTCCTGTAATCCTGGCTTCCTTAAAGTTTTTTTTCATATTTTCTGTTCAACCTATTCTTGAGGTAGCAGAACATAATAGTGTGGTTAGTTACACCACTGTTGAATAAGAGCT
>CAYVQU010000349.1:0-2979 GCA_964453155.1 uncultured Anaerolineales bacterium
CGATATAATTGCGGGCCGAATGGACGATATAGCCGATCTCGGGCAGCGAGTAATGCGCGCCTTCATCCGGGTTTGCAGCATCGATCATCCGCTGTCGGACGTGGCTGACGGGAAAGTTAATGCCGAGATAATCGCTCAATGGGCCCAGGCAGTTGCCCATATCCATGATCTTCAAATTCGCTATTTCTTCATATTTTGCGGGAGCGATGACGATCAGGTTATCGAGCTGCTTCTTGATTTCATGAGGCTCGCTCACGGGTGCATCGGCGACGAAATCTGAGCAGGCAGTGTGCGATTGGGCGGTTCGACACTGTTGGTATTCCCCCAGGTTTACGAACTCACCTTCGGTGGTGGTTGCCAGACCCGAGATATTGATACTCTGCTCAAGGGTGTTGTTGCCATTCGGGTCAGCAGGGTTCTCTGGAGTAATGGCGGCGGAGAGCAGTGCAGTGCCTGGCCCGGTGATGCCAAACGTCTCAAAGCTTGTATTTGCCACGAAAACGCCATCGCAGGTTTGAGGAGCCATCAATTCGCTGTAGGCAACTCGTTGTTGGATTCCATTGACGGTAATGGCGGCTTCGAAAGGAGCCGCAGACCCTGCCCCCAGATTGCAGACCGTTAGTTCAAACGTCCCCATTTCTTCGGCACCATCGTAGCGCAAAAGAGCATGCAGAATCATCAAATCGGAATCACCTTCAACTACAGGTTTGGCTAATTCTTCAAGACCAGGGCCCTCCCAGGTTGTGAAATCAATCTCTACAACCTCGAATGTCGCATCATAAGAGAAATTTTCCCCCGTTACCCGAAAATATCCCATCCGGCCCTCATCCGTCTGATAACATACATACCATCCCGGGTCGGACACAGAAGGATGATCTAAAGGCAAGCTGAGACGCGCTTCTCCGCGCGCGAAAACATCAATACAGTCTTGATAGTCGGGCTGATGGTCGACAAGGGCAATCAGAGCGTTATTGGTTGGTTGCAAAAACTGGAAGTTCTGATTGGCGTAGGGGATCGTAAAGAGCAGATCTGCACCCGGTGGGTCTTGGGTGTCGGTTTCTGAATAACCAGCCATGGATTTGGTGTCGAGGTCGAGCGTGATCTTGTCTGATAAGGAAACGCTATCGCTAATGAATATCGATATTTGCGGTTCTGGAGTTTCAGGGATGGTGGGCTGTTCTGTAGCGATTTCGACATTCAGGGGCTGGTCTCCCGCCACTGGGGAATTATCAAGAATTGGTAAATTACATGCTAATCCCAATATCACCATTACCAGTATCACAAGAAAGATTTTCTGGGACGGTACCCTAGGCTGTGATAGTAGCCAGAGATATTTGTGGTGCTGGCAGGTCAACAGCAGAGAAGAAATCAGTAGCGCCGAAGTCAACCAGGTTGATCTGAGCGCGTTGCATGGCACTGGTGCCCTGGTTGGGGCCCCGAGTTTTGACATCGAAATTCTCCATCAAGGCAACAGCAGCAAAGAAGGATTGGCAGCGTGGAGGAGCCGGGAAAAACTTGGCAATGAGGCTAAAAGGCTTGAAAATGCCGTTTTTGCTTTCCAGGGAGTTAGTGGTTGTGGGCGTGCCATGTTCAAGAGAAAGCGACAGCAGAGTGTTGATAGCCTGTCCATGTTTCTTGATGAAGCGCTGCAAGCGCCGGGTCAGGGTTTGGACACTGCTGGTTTGAAGGATATAGTTCGGGTCTTGTAATTGCGAAACTACGCCTTCCAGCAACAAGACACAAACGCTCTCATAACCCGGTGAGAAGGCTTTGAAAACCAGGGTCAGCATGGGCTGCAAATATTTGCGCAACAGACGACGTTTGAGACGGCGTTGTTTCTTGCGCAGCTTGAGCGGCAGCCCTTTGGGTACATCCAGGGTGACATCTCGTACAGCCTCATTGAACAAGCGCAGCACTTGCCGGATGAGGTGAACTCGGTCCCGTAGATGGGTCAGTTTCAGACCAGCGGCTTTCATGTACTTATTGAACAACACGTCTAAATCCGTTAGAAAATACGTGGGTTGAAAATGAGTGCCCACGACCTCTTGCAACTGAGCAGGAATATCTTGCGCTTTGCGCACAATGCAGCGCACACTGCGGATCAAACCATGTTCACAAATTGCCACCCCAAGACTGTAGCACCGTTTCTGTAGTTTGGGGTAGGTCTCATCGTACAGAAGAAACCGAGCCGCTGCCTGCCGACACGCACTCAGGCGACCCAATGCCGCCTCAGCTTGCTGTCCTGTCCGCTGTGTCAGACGCTCGATGTGTCCAATCGATACCGGTCGGGCGTACACGAATTGCACCAGGATTTGCGTCAGCCTGTATGACAATCTCAACTTGAAGCGGCACAAACACACCAAGCGGTTGACTTGCTGCCACCAGGCCTGCCGTGCTTCCGCTTGACGAACCTGTTCACCCGAGCGGATTTCATGCACGCAATCCTTGCAGCGACGGCGTTGGATGCGTACTCGCTGAACACCCAGCCAACCCATGCTCAACATCCACAACCAGTTCAGTACCCAGTATGTCCCGTTCTTGGTCACTTTGCCGCCGCACTTCGGACAAGCTTGGCTCTCTTGCTCCGCCGTTGTTGCCTCGACCTTTTCCGGTTCGCTTTGCGGTTTCGGCCCAGGGCTTTGATTGACCAGAACCTCCGGCAACGCCGTTCTCACTTTGACCAGATCATAGCGCAGGGTGCTGGCGGGTATTCCCGTTTCCCGAGCCGCTGCTTCGATATCGATCTGATCCAACGCTTCGTTCACCGACTTGACTTTTTCGTCAAGTCGGCGTATTCTATTTGGCATAAGGTCGTCTCCTGTAAGCACTTGTGCGTGTTACACATAGTTTCTTGCAGGTACGACCTTTTGTAAACCCTCAGCCCGCAAATATCTCCCGTATTTCACATGCTAGGGTACCATCCCAACTTTCTGCATCTTCATGTTCTTACAAACACGGCCTGGATGGCAGCCTGAAATT
>CAYVQU010000350.1:0-2956 GCA_964453155.1 uncultured Anaerolineales bacterium
TGCTGGCCGCGGCGAAAGCGACCTGCAGGATCTCTTCTTTCAGATCGGCCCCGGACAACCGTAGACTCTGGCTTTCAGGCGCATGCAGCGGTGGGAATTCATCTGGCTGGATACATTGCAAACAGGCCTGGGAGGTTCCGTTCGAGACTTCCAGGGTATAGGTGCTTTCGATCAGTTCGAGCTCGATGCGGGTATCGCTGAGCGTACTGACTAGGTCAGTGAAGGTCCGGGCTGGAACGGTGGTTGCCCCCGCCAGGTGGATTTGAGCGCTAACCGTGCAGGTCACGCCGATTTCCAGATCGGTGGCTGATAATCGCAAGCGGCCATTTTCCGCTACCAGCAAGATATTGCTCAAAACCGGTAATACGCTGCGGTTTGAGACGGCCCTGGAGACGATGGTCAGACCATATGCCAGGTTTTTTTGTAGGACAGAAACTTTCATGAGGTATTCCTTTCGATGGGGAGAATCGAACAGGCCAGCGGATAGGATGACCTGCTGGCCTGTCTCCGGAGGGGTGAAGGGGTATTGCGAAAAGCCCCCGCACAACCTTTAGTTTATTCGGCTGGACCAGGCTTTAGCCGCCAACCGGGATGCTGGTTCGCGCATTCTGGTCACGGGCTGCACCCTGAAACCGGAAGTTTGTGGGTCGTTTTCAACACCAACCTGTTCTATATCTGGATAAGCGGGAAATACTGGGGCTGGAGAGCCGCTGTTGTGGCCACCTCGGTTCCGTTTACACCAAGCCAGGGATTTGAACCTGGTCATCCAGATTTTTCTCCGCATGGATCGCGAGATTTCAAGATTATGGTTAGGAATGTCATCTCTCTTTTGAAATGAATGTTAGATGGTTCTTGTTTTTGATTCATCATGGGGCTCCTTTTAGAATTGGGAATCAAAAAGCCCCCTCGCAATGAGGGGGCCTAACTACCTATTTCATCTATTTTGTAGTTGGGGTTGTATCGGCTACATCTACGGATTGATCTTGCCAATCAGTTTTCTTGCTTCACTCAGGAAAAAAGTTTTCAAGTCTTCCAGGTTAACTGGTTTGATCATTCGGGGCAAGAGATCCACCTGTTCAACCCGCTGCAAGGCAACAGCCAGCCAATAATCATCCAGCCCAAGGTGTTTTTGTTTGGTTTTCTCAACCAGTTCATCAAAGGGCATCACTTCCTGACAAATGAAGTAGATGTCTACGAAGTCTTTCGGTTCGGCCCGGTCGAACAAGGCCGACAGTTTATTACAAGCAATATCAACTAGATTCTCGACCTGAATCCCTGCGTCTTTGTCGGTTTGAATCGGTTGTAACCGGTATGGGCTGTCCTGGGCAAAATCAAGCTGCACCCGTTCACCGTCCGCATTTTGGACAAAGCATTGCAAGAAAGTGCCCAGGGTACGCGTAAAAGTCACCTGGGCATCTAATTCTTCGGCAATCTCTTCCAAAATGGCTGGGACTCTGGTAACAGCAGTCGGATCATCCGTGAAAAAATCCAGGTCCAACGAATAGCGATGGTGAAGATAGAACGCCGCCAGCGCGGTCCCACCGGTCAGGTAAAACTGATCTTGTAAGGGACTTTTACGAATTGCTGCGACGATCTGTTGTTGAAATGGTGTCAGTAGCTTCATAATTCGGCTTCACTTCCGGTAAATCGAAATACCATTCCCAGAAACGGCGAATATCTGGTGGGAGATGCAGGTCGGGCAAGTAGGCATAAATTACATGCAGCCCGATGGTTTGTAGATCTGTGCTGTTACCCCGGATCAGCACGCGGGCCAGATACCACTTGCGAAACGCAGGGGTCTGGTTCTCGTCAGTGGGAATATCGTAGTCCCAGACCAGGGCTGGATTGACAGGAATGGGATTTGGGAGTGCGTACGGTTGGGTTGCAGACATAACATTCTCCTGTAGAACAATAAAATTATACTCGATAGCTGTTGAGCAAAATGAAGATCACTCAGATCGCCGGCCACCATCCAGATAGGATAGCTTCATCCGGGTCCTGATCACCAGGGGGAAAGAAGGTTTCATGAGCTGTACTGCCGCCAGTGGTTAGTGCGACCGTAACTGCTTCGGTCCAGGTCCAACCCGCCTCATCCGGGTCCGGGATCAGGATATGCCGATAACGGTTGGCATTTTCTTGATACCAGTTCAGAATCGAGTGGGATGGGCTGGAACCACCCGTATAGATGGGCAGGATGGTTGGGGAGCGCCCCCGCTCTTCGAGGGCTTGAGCCAGGATAAGCATATCGAGCATTCCTTCAACCGAGATCAAGGTTTCGGTGTCATCACTGATCCGCCAGGAACCGTATGGCACCAATTGCCGACCCCAGGTCTGGTACTTGTTGCGGGCCTTTGGTCGGCGATGGCGGACCTGGATGGCTTTTGGTCGGGTCAGGGGTTCGGCGTATACCACGCCCTGCGCCCACAACCACCAACCTTTGCGGGCCACCAGGCGGGAAGCCTGGGCTGCTTTGAGCGTTTGAAGGTGGACTTCGGGCCGGCTGAGGCCGTACCCCAGGCCATAAGTCAGGATGGTTTGGGCTGAAACTTTGCGTTCTTCGGTCAGATAGCCCCAGGCTTTGCTGTGGCGCAGGGCCGACCGGGCCACGATCAGGGCTTCATCTAATTCGTCCACCCTGGAACGGGCCTTTACGCTTTCGGTCGCTACCGGCGAAGGGGTATAGGTTCCGATCTGCTGGCGCAGTTTTTTCAGGCTGGGGCCTTGGGCCCCACAACGCAAGCATTTCCAATATCCCGTATCACTCGAGAAATTAATCCCAAAGTTGGGACGTTTGGATTTGCCACCCCGCGCCGCGTCATTGTGGAACGGACACCACCAGACTGCCCAGCCGCGATGCTCTTCCATCTTGATCGGGGGACCAAGGATCTGGATGGCTTCGCCGAGAATGTCAATTGCGTTGGTCATTAGCACTCCTTTGAAAGAATCAAAAAACGCT
>CAYVQU010000351.1:0-2936 GCA_964453155.1 uncultured Anaerolineales bacterium
ATTCATCCTGTTAATGTGCATCTTTCGTCGCCATAAGTGGCGATAGTATTAAGATAAATACCCACTAATGTAAGGCCAAAGCCATATGCCGATATTAGCGTAGGACTAGGTTTTAAGTCCCATATCGTTTCAACAATTGAAGGGATAAATAGTAAAAATAGTAAAACAAGCAATAAAACAACCGATTTTCTTTGTGTGGTATTGTTCATTGTAACTATTCTCCAACCAACACTTGCGCCTAACGGTTTGTTGAGCAGACCCGGCGGCTCTTGCTCTCAGAGCATCCTAACATACCATTTCTAGCTAGGCTACTCGCGCCGCGTACCCTCCAGGCGAAGCCGGGTCTGCTCCAACTTGGGTTAGTGTGCACTCTTAGTTGTTACTACTCATAGCTGATACCAACTCATTAAGTATTTGCTCTCGAGTTGGAACCATTCGTGAACACGCCTTCAAAACACTCTGCAATGCCGGGAATTCAATAAGTTGTAAAAAATTCAATGCGCTCAATTCCCCATTAAACATCTCGTACGCAGATAAGAGTAGTTTTTTGCACACTTGACCTCCCAAATTCTCGTACAGATAGGATGCTAAGGGCGCGTTTTGGAGATCGAATTGAGATTGACCTAAGCGACCATCAGATAATAAACGCTTTAATACTCCATCAGTATCAAGCCGATTTGGATTTTCAATTGATGGCAAGTAATTCTCCAAACGGTACTGGGGCTCACTGGATCTTTGGATGTCACCCATAAACAATGCCAGGGGAGCATCCCCACCCGTTAACTTCGCGATAGCCTCGAGTACGGCGATGGCCAATAACTTGACGCCCAAATACTCACGCGTAATCCCAAGATTCTTGTCTGCCGCTCTGGCCATTTCGCGAATTTCTGGTTCAGCAGGAACCCCATTATAGCTGTGAAAGATGTATTCTGGTTCCAGCCATTCGATAAATGTAGCCATCTTCTGAAGCGCTTTTCGATAATCACAAATCGTATAGATTTTGCCATACCGCAGTTCTACATTGCTCTCGGGGAGAAGTTTCCAGGTATTATCCAGAAAACTTGCTGGATCAGCATGCGCAAAGCCAGCCACATCCTGATTTGCTAAGATCACTGCACTCTGCACTGTCTCATCAACTTCATTACCTGACATAGGAATACAATATCGCTGACAAATACACTGCAGTTTCTCTGCCAAAGCTTCAAAATTCCCCCGCTGGTGGTCATTCAAGCCACGAAACGGAATCGTTGCTTCAATATGCACAGCAATTTGCAACAACATAGTTTCTGCAAGAATACCCCCCAGTTTTTTCCAGGCTACTAGCGCACTAAAAAACTCATTGAGACCATTTATCTCTAACAGGGTCTGCCCAGGTGCTATTGAAAACAGCTCCAGGAGCAGCTGATAGGACCGATCATCAGCATGAGAAAAGGTAATCTCGGCCCCATTTTCTTGCAAATAGGGGTCAAGTACAGCATTAACTGGTTTCGGAAAACCATGATCGACTTGATAATAGACAAGATCATGGAACACCGCGGCTATAGAACGCATCGGCGCGGTTGGGGTGATGAGGGCGAATACATGTTCAAGCGTATGAAATCGCCTTGTTTCCACAGACAAGGCGCTATGAATATCAATGGCCAGTTCTTCTATACCACTAGAAGGAATTTGAACATCTAGCCCCTCAAAACTCTTCTCTAGCGTGACGATTAGTTTTCGGATTGAACTCATTTCCAGATTTTCTTCTCTTTTTCACAAGTATAGAAGGATTTCGACCATTACGCAAACCCTTTCCATTTTATGCACACTAACGGTTTGTTGAGCAGACCCGGCGACTCTTGCTCTATCAGCATTCTAACTCACACTTCTAGCTGAGCTATTAGCGCCGCGTACCCTCCAGGCGAAGCCGGGTCTGCTCCAACTTGGGTTAGGCACTGCTAATCTTTGGAAACACTGCATCATCTGGAATTTTTGATGGATAATAATCTAGAGCCAGCAGTTCCATAATGGGCTTTACGGCTAAAGTATCGAAAGATTCAATTCGCAACCAATTTCTTTCGACATCTCTCGAGTCAATAACATCTGTTATTATCTCAGATTCGCTTGGAAGAACCAGTTTTCCTGTGATTTCATCTCGAAAACTACTGAACTTTATTAAAGGAACTTCACCAAAGTAAAGATTCTTTAGTATTTCAAATTCGCACAAAATCTCGACATGAACAAAGGGACCAAATTTCGATTTCGCAAAAATTGGTTCGGGTTTTAATAATACTTGCCTTATTCCTGGTTCATTAGAAATTTCGCCCCGATTCCACATAGCCCAAAGCAAAGTCAATGTTGTTCCAATCTCCACAAAGTTTAAATCATAAATTGGTATACGAGCGGGATCTTGCCCACTCAACTCTTTGAGTATTGAATTTGATCCTGCAATTTTGAATTTTACACCGCCAAAACCTCGAAAATCACAGACAAACGGCAATGCAATATAGGATTGCCATTCATGATCTTCAGCATCAACTAAACTGTAAACATCAATACCTGCATCTTTTGCTCGAATTTTCGCAGTGTTTGTAAAACCACTCGAAGCTACCAGTGCTCCTTTATTGGCCCCTACATCATCTGCTAACCCGATAAACTCTTCTACAGCTTTTACATCGACAGGTTTTGAATAGTCTTTACAATCTATCACAACTAGAATATCAAATTGGCCTATAGTTTCTCGCACTGAGATGTCAATCTGTCTCTTAACCCTTGTCTTTCTTCCAATTATTTTGTCATCAAGTGTAACTTTGGCATTTGGCGAGATTTTCTGTTGAATTTTTGCAACAAGCATCTCAAATCGTTTCCATTTAGGGTTTCGTTTTTCTGACATCTTTTATCCCAAATAATACCAATTGCTTATTGAGACGCCATGAATGGAACGACTGCGTTATGAA
>CAYVQU010000352.1:0-2934 GCA_964453155.1 uncultured Anaerolineales bacterium
TGTAGTCTGCCTGCAGATCGACCACCAAGGGTTCTGGTGTTTGAGTTGGGGTGCCGGTGGGCGTATCTGGAACCGGAGTAGCTGAAGCTGTGGGTGTATGAGTTGGTGTCCAAATAGGTGTCTGGGTCGCGGTAACCGGGGTAGGTGTCGCGGCAATATTTGTAGGATTGGGACCAGGCGTACGGTTTACTGGCGCGCGGGTCGGTGTTGGTGGCGGTCCTGAGCCACAACAATTGGTGCGCGCCGAATTTCCGACTCTTTGGCAGCCCGTCAAGACATCTTGGTGCCCCCATAAGACATAGCAGGTTGACCAGTGGCCGGGCGTGCATTCTCTGACCCGTACTCGTTCTTGATGGCAAACCTGGACACTCTCACAAACCCGTTCATACCAGCAGTAGTAGTTGCCATAACACACTAACTGATCATAACAGACCTGTTCCCACTCACACACATACTCCCATTGCCAAACCCAGCTACATTCTTCTTCGATCCAACAAGAAACCCATCGCCAGATTTCTTGCCGGACATAAGATGCCTGGCAAGCACCCTGGTCATAGAATGCTTCGCACCCACCATTACAGCTCACACTCTGGCGGTCCCATTGGGCCGCACACCCCCAGGAGCGCATATCACAGCCAGAGACGACATCGATCACGGTACTGCCCAAACAGCAATTGCTGGCACAATACTGGCTGCCAGAACCACACCCGGCAAATACTGTGCAATCAGTTGAGATGAACTGCCCGACGAAAGTAACCGCGAATATGATAAACACGCTGCCAAGAATCAACCAGAAACGTGAAGGTTTATGTTTCTTCATGGCTGCATTTCCCCTGGACATATTTCTAGAACGCTTCCCTGGGGATTGAAAGTCCAGCCATAGGCCAGGTCGGTCGAGAATTTGCCACCCGATACCAACTTGCGACTGTCCCAACCCAGTTCTTCTTCGATAAGCAGCCCAATTTCACAAGGAACATTGAAAAAGCCGGAAACCGGGTTGTGATAACAACGCTCCCAGGCAATGCCGTCCGGTTCTACAAAATCAGCACTGGTGAAGGTTTCGAAGAATTGGCCGGGGAAGCGCATGATCTCCAAAACATCCTGGCGATCAGATAATCCTCCAACGAAGGAAATATAATTTTTCTGTTCCTGTTGTTCAGTGGTTACGCCAGTAGACATCCAGATGGTCTGCAACTGCCCTTCAGAATCAAGATAATAGAGTTGTGCCAGATCAATTTCATGCAAACTATTCGGATTGCTCCCCCGCACTTTCAGGGCACTGATTGCACCCGATGAAACTCCATAAAACGAAAGTTCTGGTGGGTTATCATCATTGTCGCGATATTGGATTCCCCATTGATCTTCTGGAACCGATTCTCCCAAAACGTTTTCAATCGCTGCGATATCCTGGCAGGTTTCCACTGCAGGAAATTCAGCAATCCCTGATACAAGGGGCTCCGACTTTACTTCGGCAATCTGTTTCCATGCTGTCGTGTAGGACTCATAGTCAAATTCAGCTTCATCCGGCAGAATCAGCTTGAAGTTATAAGTTTCACCATGTTCATCAGATAGACAATCTGGGAAGAATCCGTCCTCAGCATCCAGGTTATTATCTGTCAGGGGAAAAGCACAGCCCAGAAAAATCTCGATGGAATCGCCAGGCAATATATCCACTTCACTGCCCAGCCAGGCACCCAGGTAAACTTGCTCTCCAGGTTGAAGGACCAGCGGGGTTTGAACCAAGGTTTTCTTATATTCAGGATTCAGATGGGGATAATATCCATTGTTGCTGAAAGCTAACCCGGCTCTGAAGAAGGGGGTGAAGTTGATGACATTACCATAATCCGCTTCAGGCGTATCGCCGATCATCAGATGACCTATCTCCGGCAACAAAAATCGGGGTTGGTCGGCATAGTTGGTCAGCGCGATACCCAGGAAGATAGCCGATTTTGCTGTATCGAAGAGATCAGAGCGATACAAAATCCCCGAATTGGTTTCTACCGGGGCTGAAAATAGCCGCTCTAAGCGCACTTCAATCCCACCGCGGGTGATCGTTACCTGCTGCGTGATGTTCAGCCCCAAGGCTGGTTTATGTTCAAACTCAAGTAATTCCCCTGCACCTAACTTGATGTCAACAATCGTCTCATAGCGTTGCTTTGGAGCACCATAGCAGCCGCTGTTCTGAGTCATCGGACAGTCAAAAACCCATTGCAGTGTAGCAATATCATCAAGTGTTATCCGCTCCAGCCCCACTCGTAAAAACCGATGTTTGGTTTCCCCTGCCAGAACAACCGGATCACCAATGCCCGGACTTAACACCATCCCATCCGGGGTGATTGCGTGATAATCGGCCAGCCTGATCACTTCAAACTGCTCTCCATCAGCATCCCCAAAGACCATCAAAGCCCAGGGAGAGCTTTCGATCAGATCAGCGTTAGTGGCATTGGTCAACGTATAGGCTATCTCAATAATAGTCTGCTTATCCCACAATGCCGGTTGGTCCAGAAAGGTTTCCACAAATACAGCTTCCTGATCCAGAATGCGGATTTCATCGATCGCAATCTCCAATCCCTGGCTGTTGTGCGAAACCAGGAGATCATCATGTTCAAACACCAAACCCCTTGGAGTTGCGTCATTCACTGGAGTGGATGTTGCTATTTCCGTAATTGGGATGGTTTCAGCAGTTAGGGATGGGGCCGTGGCGGTCAAGAGGCGCGTTGGCTCAGAGATCGTAGTTGGCGTTACTATCGAAAGCAGCCTTTGCGTAGAAACAGCCAATGTGCTGGTTGGTGCGCGTTTATCTGTCTTACTAGAACGGCAACCCATCAAAATAATGCCCACCAGGAATATTGCAACCCAAACGAAATATCTGTAGCGTTTAAAATGTGTGTTCATGGAACCTCCCTATGGTTCAAACGGAGTCAACAAGGTTTC
>CAYVQU010000353.1:0-2916 GCA_964453155.1 uncultured Anaerolineales bacterium
CTTACTGCTCCATGCTCTTCTCGGAGCAGCTTCATTTACCGGAAACTAAAAAATAACCTATTATACGTGTAGTTTTCAACTGGGTATTTCGAATTACGCGCGCACAGAAAGGATAAGTAGACTCCATAAAAGTGGTTTGGAACAGATCCATTGGTGAGGCTTTAACCTATTTCAAAATATGCCTAAAACTTCTCCTCCAGAGTAGATCATCAAACCAAAGCACATACCAGGTAATGCTGGAATAGCATGTTTATATTTGTTTTTCCACCATCTCCGCCAGATTTCTAACCCGATCAAAGCCAAAATCGAAGCTGACCAGGGAAAAACCAGTGCCAGACTGCCCGCAGCCAACAGATCACCGCGTCCGACCACCCCCTGTCGCACGCCTGAGCCAGTCAGCAACACCGGCCAGGCACCGGGATAGAACATCAATGGCAATGCCAGCGTGTTCGGACAGGCTTGGAGCCAACCCCAGGCGACGGCCACCACGATGACACTTGCCGCCAAAGGATTAGATGGCAAAGCGACCAAAATAGCCCCGAAGAAAACAATCTCAACGCCCGGCACTACCCGGTAGCGCAGATCGGCCAAGCTAAGCAGCAGGAAGATGATCAGGAATATAAGCTGGGTGAGATTCATGCTTCGCGATCAGCGTTCAGTCGCTCCCCATAGGCTTCAAAGAGCACCTGGTTTGCCCCACTGCTGATGGCTGCCTGGCGTAAGGGTTGATCTGCAGCGGTGATCGGTTCTGGGTCGGTAAAGTAAGCCGACACCATTTGGGCAGTCTCTTCGGGGTGGGCAGCCAGGATGGTATCCAATTGGAACCGGGCTCCTTCTTTCTCCTGTACTGCTTGCGAGAAGCCTTGATAGGCTGCTCCAAAATCTTCCCGGTTGCCAGCAAAATTAGCCATCAACCGTTGGGACACATTATCGGGCAATCTCATTCCCGGCACCAGGGAGCGGGAAATCGATGAAGAAGTGTTGCTGGTTTCAGGCTGGACAGAATCAAATTCATCAAAGATATCTCCATGATCGGCCAAGCGCTGGATACGATTAGATAACTCAGCCTGCCGTCCGGCAATCTGATGTTCCTGAGACAGACTCTGGGCATATTGGGCTGCGCCGCGCAAACCCAGCGCGTTAAAGGCCCGGGCTGTGGAGGTCCAATCTTGCGATTGCTGAAAATGACTGGCGGCCTGTGGTAAACCAGCTCCACCCAAATCACTGCCACCACCCATAACACCAGCACCAGTGATTCCTGCTCCACCCGTTGCTACACCTATTCCAACCACCGCAGCCTTGTCGATGATGCCCTTCACGGCTCCAACCGTTTGACCCAGGGCGTCCACACTGGTGGCAATCGTCATCCGGCTGAGTATTCCAGCCAGCGAAATCATGAAACCAGCCGCACCCCACAACCACAAAACTCGCAGAAACAGGGATAACAAACCGCCCCCAAAGCTTAGAAAACTCAGAGTAATGCTGGCCTTGAAAATCCCGCCCCCTACAAAAGGCAGGATGGCGACCAAAGAAGCTGCTTTGAGCCACAATGATCTCAACCAACGCATCTGGGGGATGACGGCAACCACAGACACGGGTGGACCCAGAAAGGCCAAGATAAACAGGACCGCGTTGGCACTACCAAAAGCAAACAACATCCCAGTCGCAGCCAGGAAACCACCAATGGATAATCCCAAAACCAGCAGCGTGGTAAAGATCGAAGGTTTGGATAGCAATCCAGCACCCCGGATCAGGCTGCTCAGCGTGATGGTGTCCATGAATTGCTGAGCCAAAACGCTGCTTTCACCCAGGACGGCGCCGGATAACCACCAGGTTATCTGGACGAGTAAATCCAGAAAAGGACCGGATAGCACTGCCAGCATTCCGGCTACCAACCAGTCAGAGAGTACGGTGGTCAGAGGTTCATTCTCCCCCGCCAACCGGCTCCAGTGGTGGATGGCCAAGCGGAGGAGAAACAAGGCTCCTGCTAGAGCACCCGCAGCCGGTAGGCTGCTCTGGGCCAAATCGCTATAGAACTTAGCCGGGGGAACTTGTGAAATTTCGCCGAAGATTTCACTCCAGGCGCCAATCTCCCGACTGAGATTGCGGGTTTCTTCTTGCGCCGCTTCCGTGAAAACCTTCTTCAGGGCTTCTGTAATTGAAGGCACTGGAAAATGCAATACTTGGGTGATCTGTTGGATGAGGTTGGGTTTCGATGGCTGTGTTTCAGATGGCTCTGGTGTACTTTGGGATGGCACTGGCGGAGCCTGGGGTGGAGGCGGCGTAGACGCATAGGCAGCCGGAACATACCAAAAGAGCATCAAGATGATGCTGGTAGTCTGGATAAATTGAGTCTTCATCATTGCCGATACCAACTACCAAGTGCCAGAGAAGATAGTCGGGATGGATTGTTGGGGGCTTTTTCCAGCTTGACCCAACACTGAGCTTTAAATCCGCAGAACCGGCAACGGATCGGTGATTCCAAGGCTCGTAGGGGTGGATAGGGTCCTGTTTTGGCGTTGGCAGCCAGATCGGTGATAATCTCTCCAATACCAGGTTCGTCCGGTAACCGTGATCGGAAACTCCGCCCGGTACCATCCACCCGGTTCAAGGCCCATAATTCTGGTTGCACCGGCCAGGGTTTCTCACCCATCTTCTGACCAGCTTGGGCCAGAAAAAACAAGATTTGGTTGGGGTGGTTGGGATCACTTGTCACTAGCGTACTCAAATTAACCCGCGCATTACTACCGGATTTGAGCGTCCATTGCCAGACCGGCCACTGAACCGGTTTGCGGATGCCGGGTGCGATCAGGGTGAGTTTTACCGGCTGTAGTTCTGGCATCTTGGCGTAACGCATGGCCGTTTTCCAATCAGGGATCAGAAAAACCCAGGCATGGACATAGGCCAACAAGTTCT
>CAYVQU010000354.1:0-2900 GCA_964453155.1 uncultured Anaerolineales bacterium
CTACACACTATGGGAAAGGTGGGATACTGGGATGAAAGCCACTTTTGTCAAGGGGGAGTTTTTTCATCAAAATGCTGACATGGAAAGAATGGCTCGATTTTTATGCGCAATTGGGGTATTGAACCGCTGTTTTCGGGGAGAAAAATCGTTTTGGCGAACTGTCCAGACGCAATTCCTTTGACTTTTGAGAACCTAATTTTCAATTGAATTTGCAGCTGGTAGCATTCAGTGGGGGTTAGCTAAAAGCGGATACAGCCTGAAATCACCGATACAAAATAGGACGCGGGGCCGAGGCAGCCGATACGAATTGGGTACCATCAACCCATTCCCGCAACAAGGAGATTTCTTTGAATCGCATCCACCTCCCTTCGGTTGTCGGTATTGGCTCGACCGATCTGGGCCTGCTTTCGACCGGTCTGACCCGGCCTGGGCCCAAAGCAGCCAAACCCCACACTGTGCGCTGGGCCGAGACCACCTACCTGGTCGGCAGCAGCGTGGAACGCTTCACCCGCCCCATCAAAGAACGTTTAGATTTTGCCCGGCTATCGGAAGGTACCGAAACCCGCGCCCTGACCTACGCATCACTTGGCCTGTTGCTAGGGCCAGGAGAACATAGCCTCGCGGTTATGGTGGGATTGCCGGTCACCGTGATGGCCGATCGTGAACTGGCTCGTAACACCCTAAAAATGCTGCGTGGCTGGTTGGTAGGTGAACATCGCTTCGAACTAGATGGACAAATTACTAAACTTCATATCGAAGCTGTCCGCATCATGGCGCAACCCGGCGGCACTTTCTTTGCCTGGGGGTTCGATGACCAGGGCAACTGGACCCGCGGCCGCTCCGATTTGAAAGCCCTGATCGGTATCTGTGACATCGGCTTCAATACCCTTGATCTTTTTGGCGTTCAGGGTGGTGAAGTGCTGCGGGAATACACCCAGGGCGATACAGCCGGAGTGCGTCGGGCCGCTGAAATTTTGATCCAACAGGTCGAACGATACGGAATTCGCTTGAGCCACCATGAAGCCGATACGTTTTTGTGTGCTCCCCGACCCATTTTGTCCTGCGCGGTTGGGGATATCGACTTGCGATCCGTGTCGGCAGAAGCCATCGGCGTTGCAGCTGGCCAGGTAATCGCCTTCCTGAACGAGCACTGGGAACAATCCCGGCGTTTCCGCCACCTGATTTTCACCGGTGGGGGTGCCTTGCTGTTCCAATCCCATCTAGAACGCGCCTATCCCCAAGGACTGATCTTACCCGATTCTGTATCGGCGAACGCCCTGGGTTTGGCCCGATATGGTTGGCGGGTTTTCAAAAGTGCCGATACGGTGGTCGGCCTGGATCCCGGCTTTGGCGGTTTCAAAGCGGTCGCTTTAGATCGCTCAAGCTGACTTGCCAGCGAGTGCCAGCCGGTGTCCCCAAGTGCCAGCATGTAACGATGCCAAAGAATACTCAATGCCGTAAGATCACCCTGCGCTGCTACGATCCCGATCTGATTGCCTGGCTAGACAATCTACCGACTACCTATGGAGCGAAGTCCCAGGCGATCAACACCGCACTCCAGCGTGGGGCAGGATTGACAGCGAATGACAATCACGGACAAACCGTACCGATTTTTGATCTGGAAGATGTTCTGCCCGCGATCCGTCAGGTAGTGGAAGCCGCAGTAGTTTCAGCCCTGGGTCGCTACCAGTTGGTGGCTGGAGATGGTAAAGCCAGTGAACTAGAAAACCAGGATGAGATCGAAGCCTTGCTGGCGAAATTTGACGACAACTTTGATCTTGATATCAGAGATTGAGAGCAACTATGCCTGAAACCTATGCCCAAAAGAAAGCCCGTTGGCAGCAGCAAGCTGCCACTTTGCCCCATAACTTGGGGGAACGAATTTCCCTCCGAAATGTCTCTTTGGTGGCGGCTCTGGAAGCGGTTGCCCAACAAACTCTGGCCAAGTCCTTAGATCAAGGATTACCTACCAGACAGGTTCGGCGAGCCACACGCATACTCAAGAGCGAACCAGCAATGTCTGTTTCGGATTTGCTGACAATACTGGGAACCGATACACCTAACCGATCCATTTCCGATACATACGAAGTTGAACTGACACATGCCTGCCTTCAAACCGATACAGATTCTCGGTCAAACATGTCGGCTTCCGATACGCAGGTCTCCGAGTTGCCCAATTCATCGTTGCATTCCGACACGCTTTCAGCCCTGACCGATCTATTACAAACTTGCTTTCCCGAGATGGGGTCGGCTCCGGCAGATGCTATGGCTAAAGCGCCGAATATGGCGCTCATTCGTGAGCTACTTTCAGCCAGTCAGTCCTGCCTGGCTGATCCAGCTTCCCGCTCCGACATCCACATCATCGTCCTGGCTGGATTACTCCAAAAACTCACTCATCAAATCGATGCTCTGATCACCACGAACCCCAGCTACCAGCGGGGGCTGCAAAATAGCGGGATACGCTGGAATTCACCAGCATCCCACCAGATTCCATAAAACACATTTTTATCCGCGGAAATTCGCTCGATCAGCGTCATTCGCGTTCCATTATTCATTTCGGAGGAAGAATATGCTCAAACGCTTGAAAAGCTCTGGTCTCAATGTCATGGTCCTGATCGTGGCAGTTTTGGTCTTCGCTGGGTCATTCTGTGCCCTGCAAGGTCTGGCGGCTTCCCAGAAACCTGAGACGGTGACCATCCTGGCAATCACTCGCGATCTGTCCATCGGCCACGTCATCACCCCCGCTGATCTGGCTGAAAAAACAGTCTTCAAAGACGAGAATGCCAGCCTGTACATCCCCAGCAAAGAAGCCAATACCGTTCTGGGCGGCGTAGTGGGCACACCACTCTTTGCCGGACAGGCCATCCTGCGCCCGGCGATTGTGGCTGATGCCTCCCAAG
>CAYVQU010000355.1:0-2900 GCA_964453155.1 uncultured Anaerolineales bacterium
GCCTATGTTTTTCGTTAATTTTCTGTTCTACCGCTACTTTTTGAGATGACACAGATATCGCCATAAAAATCGAACGAAAATAATTCAAGGGTGATGTGAGCAATTACAAAAATTAACAAAAACATTACAATCTTTTTGGAGAAATAAAGTAAAATTAGGGATAATAGTGAAAAATTGAACGAAGTTAGGAGGTTAGTTATGACCCTGAAAGTTGGCCAATTTGCACCTGATTTTACTTTGCCAAGCCATTTAGGCAAGGATGTCACGTTGAGCCATCTACGTGGTACCAACGTGGCTTTAATATTTTATCCTCTCGCCTGGACCCCGGTTTGAACCAGCCAGATCCCGTCTTATGAAGCCGAGTATGCTTCGTTCACGGGATTGAATACCCAGGTTCTGGGTATCAGTGTAGACCATGTTCCATGTTTAGTCGCCTGGGCCGAAAGTTTGGGCGGGATTAATTATCCCTTGCTGAGTGATTTCTGGCCCCATGGGGAAGTTGCTAAACAATACGATGTATTAATTGGCGCCGAAGGTAAAACTGAACGAGCCATTTTCTTGATTGATAAAACGGGGATTATTCGCTATATAGACATCCACGACATTGAGGCTCAACCTAGTAATGATGAGCTTCGGCGGGTGGTACGCGAGATTGATCCAGCGGCAGCGAAAGCTGCGGAGGCCGTCGCGGCCTCTGAAGAAGATGTCCCGGTTGATTTGCCCACGGGTGGCGTCGTGATGTATTGCACCAAATGGTGTCCGAGTTGTCGGCGGGCCCGAGTCTTTTTCAAAGAGAAGGGAATTGATTTTACCGAAGTCGATATTCCCACGACCAAAGGGGCCGCTGAACAAGTTATGACCTGGGCCAATGGCAACCGCACTTCGCCAACCTTCAATATTGATGGCGAGATTTTGGTCGATTGGAATGAGGCCGCCCTAACCAAGATTTTGAAGGAAAAAGGGTACCTGGCGTAAATTCCTCTAAAATTATCGAGTACAAAGTCGGTTTTAGTAATAATCCTGATTCCTGCCACGTCAAAAATTGTGGGTTTTTAGAGTAAAAGGAAGTTGTGCAAAAATCGTCTTTGTGCTCTTTGTTTTAAACTCAAATCATTGCGTTGTGAACAGCATAAAGTTTTGGAAATCCCTAGGTTCTTATCCAATTTCTTCCAACTCAACCGGGTAGTTTGGCGATACGTTATTTAAGAATGGAATGCGAAAATGGAGGCATTATGCAATATCGACAATTAGGAAATTCGGGTCTTAAAGTTTCAGCGATCGGATTGGGGACCAATCAATTCGGCGGCAAAGTTGACCAATCGGGTGTCGATCATATTTTGTCGGCTGCGTTGGAGGCGGGTGTCAATTTCATTGACACTGCCGATGTATATCAAAGTGGACGCTCGGAGGAAACGATTGGGAAAGCGCTCAAAGGGCGCCGGGATCAAGCTGTGATTGCGACGAAAGTCTTCTTTAAAGTAGGTGATGGTCCTAATGATCAGGGGGCTTCCCGACGGCACATTCTGAGTGGGGTTGAAAACTCCCTACGGCGCTTACAGACCGACTATATCGACTTGTATCAAATTCATCGGTGGGATGATAGCACCCCAGTTGAAGAAACGATGCAGGCGTTAAATGACCTGGTTCGCAGCGGCAAAGTCCGGTATATCGGGGCCTCGAATTTCGCGGCCTGGCAACTGGCTCAGGCCAATGCTGTGGCCGCCGCCCAAGGGTTGGTCAAATTTGTCTCAATTCAGCCCCATTATCATCTTTTTGAGCGCGAGATTGAAAAAGAGCTGATCCCCGCATGTGAATATTTTGGGGTCGGTATCTTGCCCTATTTCCCCCTGGCGGGAGGGTTCTTGACTGGTAAATACCAGGCTGATCAACCCGCTCCGGAAGGCTCGCGTGGGGAGACGAGTGAATATGTGCAACGGTATATGACGCCCGAAAACTATGACCGCTTAACCCAATTAACCGCGTTTGCCAATGAACGCGATCACTCCCTGAACGAATTAGCGCACACCTGGTTATTGGCCCAGCCCATGGTTAGTTCCGTGATTTCGGGGGCGACGAAAACTGAACACGTTCAAGCTAACGCGGCCTCAGCAGGATGGGAACTATCTGCAGAAGAAATAGCGCAAGTCAACACCCTGATTTCATAATCAAAAATCCCTGAGATTGATCAATCTCAGGGATTTTTTTTACGGATTCCAGGTGACATCGCCGTGGGTGTCGGGCGGCCAACCCCGGGCAATAAAAGCTTCAAATGCAGGTCGCTCAACCCCGATCTCTCCTCTGGGTCCATGACCGGGAAAGAATTCAGTCTGGTCTGCCCATTTGAAGACAATATTTTGCAAATTCTCCATCGTGGTTGCAAAATCTTCTGGGGTAGCGGTGCGCCCCGGCCCTCCCACAAAGACAGTATCACCCACAACGAGGCGGCCATCTCCCAAATCAAAACAACATTGGCCCGGTGTGTGGCCCGGAATATGGCTGACCTTCAATTTCAGGTCGCCAATCGTAATTTCATCCCCGTTGGCCAGGAAAACATCACAATCGAGCCCAAATAATTCAGCATCGGCCGGGTGCAGATAAACCGGCGCTTTGGTTTCCGCTTTGATTTCATCGAGCGCCATAATATGATCGCCGTGACCATGGGTGATAAGGATTTTGGTCACCTGGGTTCCGGTGGCCAGTGCCATAATTGTCTCCGGGTCACCGCCAGGATCAATGATGGCACTCTGTTGGGTTGCCGGGTCCACCACTACATAAGTGTTCATGCTATAAGGGCCAACGGTATCGGTCAATAATTTGAATGCCATAATGTTATTTCCTGGGCTAAACGTGTCATCTCAAAAAGTAGCGGTAGAACAGAAAATTAACGAAAAACATAGGCA
>CAYVQU010000356.1:0-2892 GCA_964453155.1 uncultured Anaerolineales bacterium
TTTGTTGCTCAACGCTTCTGTTTTGCCTGAGTTACTGCAGTAGAGTCATATAAGTAATCAATATCAAAAGCTAAAAGCTTAGAAATATTGTTTGCATTAGTTTGAGCTGAATACGTTGCCTGGGATTTTTCAAGGATGTCGATATAAAAATTGCCAATTTCTAAAGGAGTTAGCATCGTATTTGTATTTGTGGATCTATGGGTGAAATAGGGAATCCAATAGCCACCATCTAATCCATGGGGAAAAGATTGTACCCATAGATAAGTCGTAATCCCGAAAGTTGAATCTACCGATGTATTTTCTTGAATCCAATTCATGGCTTTCAAATCTACGTTGGAAACAAAATATCGATGGTCTTCTACTTCTAGTCCACTGATCCGTTTATTGGCTCCCATAATTCCAAAGCCGATGATGACGATGAGCCACATTTGAGATAATCTCTCTGGCGGTAAATATTTTATACCGAACCGATACAAATACATTGCTGTAATTCCCAAAATCAGCCCAATTGGGAGGTAAAACATAATTAAAACGGCTCCGATATTCGTAAAGGATATATAAGGTAGGTTTAATAAATAAAGATTACCCAACCCAACCATTATTACACTCCAAACAATGATTATCAGACCTAAGGTGTTTTTCTTCACCAATAGGATTGAGGACCCTAGTATTGTTGTCGCTAATAAAAATGGTTTTGCAGCAAGTTGTGGAATTGAATGCAGGTTAAATCGATAATAACTGAAGTCTGGACCAGCTTCAGAATTTAAAATGAAAGTGATTAACCTATTTGATTGTTCAATATGGGTAATTAAAGCTTGATATAAATTTGGCAATACTAATATGATGGAAATTATGCAAATAAATAAACAACACCTGATCACACCCATTCTTCTTTGATTTATTTCCTTTTTAAAAAAGATGACTAAAACTGTAATAAAAAATAATGGCAGGTATAGCCCGAAAACTCGAAAATGCAATAAAAAAACCGCGGCATTCATCGCCCCGGCTAAAAAAACAACCCAAAATTTTTTGAATAGGGGGTTGGAAGTATCCCTCCATTTCTCAAGCGCCTCCCAAATAATGATCCAGGCGATTAATAGTATTGCCTGACTGGCAACTTGGGTGAACCGGCCCCAATTCACGTACCAGGCCGGCATATGGGACCATAATCCCACAACTGCAGCCCCTGTAATGGCTCCAACCCGCCCTGCTTTGCGATCAAGTACCAAATAAACCCCAATCGTGCATAACCCATTTAGGGTTTGGGCCATCCAAAGTAGCGCGGTATGGGCAGGGACGGCTGCCAATTGTTGGATGGTTCCGGTTAAGGCATATAACCCCAGGTGGTACATATCTAAGGGGGTAGGAGCATAGGGTTCTAGAGTGTAGGGCAGTTGACCTGAGTTTCCAGTCAATTGCGTCAGCAAGGTGTGGTGAAGTGAATCCGACCACGCTGGAAAAGGATGCGTATAGGCAATCCAATAGCGGGTAAATAGGGTTCCAATAAACACCAAGATTGCAAACCATTCCAGTTTGTCGAATTTGAAATGGGATTTCCAATCGTGGCGGAGTCTCCAGGCAGTCCAACTCCCAGCAACTAATAGGATGGTCATATTCTTGTTGGGGCCAATTTGTAGGCTTGGGAATAGAGTCCGGCTCCAATAGAACAAGATTGGGTAAAACGCAATACTTAGCCCGATAGCTACACACCAACGCTGCAGGGTTGCCCAGTTTCTCCAGTAATCTGTAATCGTTAGCAGCGCCCAACCAGGGATGGTTAGTACAGAAAAGATGGATATTAATATTCGAATGTAGTCGTACCAAAAAAGATCGAAGCTCATTTATTCTCGATCTCTATCTGCTTCAATCGGTACAAAACATCTTCCAAAATCCGGCGGTTAGCTCCAATCAAATCAGCGACCAACCCAATCAGCATGGTTTGAAATCCGATAATCAATAAGATCGCCGCTAGGATCAAAGATTGGATATGCCCGGAACTGCGCATAGTGAAGTAGAAATATATGAATCGCGCCCCCAAAATTGATCCGACCGCAATCATTATTCCACCGATGGCAAAGAAAACCCGTAAAGGTCGGTACAAAGCATAGGCCCGTAAAATGCTGCCGACAGCATTGCCGATAAAGTGAGTATTATTGCGCATCAGGCGACTGGGACGGGTGGGGGGATTGGTCCGCACCGGGACAAATTCGACGGCCAGCTTCAAGGCCCCGGCCTGGATAAGCGTTTCTAACGTGTAAGAATATTGGCTCAAAACCAGGGTTTTCAGGGCGGTTTCCCGCGTCAAAGCTCGGAATCCACTGGAAGCATCGGGAATTGTTAGATTTGCGGCTCGGCTGACTACCCAACTGCCAAAGCGCTGGAGCTGGCGTTTTAGTGGAGAAAATGTGGGAACTCGCTCGACGCGGCGGTCGCCAATAACCAGGTCTGCCCGGCCAGCCAGGATGGGTTCCAGTAGTTTGGGGATATCCGCTGCACAGTACTGATTGTCGGCGTCGGTGTTGACAATGATATTGGTGTCGCGCTCCAGGCTGGCTTTTAAACCGGTTTCGAAGGTCGTCGCCAGCCCAACGTGCCGGGGCTGGCGGATGATATGATCCACCTCTAGGTCTTGGGCGACTTGAACGGTATTGTCGCAGCTGCCATCGTCGATAACCAGTATTTCAATCTTATCGATGCCTGGGATTTCACTTGGCAGGGCAGCAATCGTTATCGGGAGCGTTTTAGCTTCGTTGTAACAGGGGATTTGGATGATGAGTTTCATATAGTAGAATTATTTACGTTTTTTTTTGCAAGTTTTATAGCGAAATTGGGAGATGCGGTAGCAGAACATAATAGTGTGGTTAGTTACACCACTGTTGAATAAGAGCTAAA
>CAYVQU010000357.1:0-2268 GCA_964453155.1 uncultured Anaerolineales bacterium
TCTCCAGTTTGCATGCATCGATATAATCGAACGCTTCAGGTTCATTCCCTTATTCGCTTGCAAACTCAGGATTTGGCTGGCCTGCCATCGAAAACTAACCATGAATTAAGCTTAAACCCCGTGGATGAGTAAAGTAGCCAGCACAGGTTTCAATCGAATATCTGACCTGGGGTACTGTTTCCTGTGCGTCTGGTCATGGTTTCCTGGTCATTGGCTCACTTTTCCCCATTTTGTGGGTCTATTTCAGCTCACCCCATTTATCCGTAACATCTGTTTGCTGTACCGCGGCATTGATGTCATGATTATTTGACTGTGTGAGCAATTATTTTCCAAGAACTTCCATCCATTCCTTAACAAGGGGGCGTATTATTGGACTAACAACCACACCCATGTGTGTTATGTCTGGCAAAAGCTCTACTTGAGCCGATGTGTATTGAGATATCACTGGTTCAAATTGATCACTAATGAAAGCTTCGTCTTTTGTACCCGCGACTACCAATAACGGTTGTGTGATCGCACTAAGATCTTTTTTATAGTTTCGAGGGGCGTAACCGGTGTTGAGTCGATGAGTATAAGACAAAGTTTCAGTACCATCACGGACGTCCTCCGGCATGCTGAACTCTATGGTTGGGAGATGGTCAAACCAATGTACTCTCATATTATTTAGCATCGTTAACCCTGCAATTCGACCAGCATAAGGATGCACCCAGCCGCCAGAGTTTGGCCGAATTGTAGGCGCATTATATTTCAAAAAGGGAGAAAGAAGCATATAGGCATCAGCTTGCTGACCATATTGACTTCCTGCAAAACGAATAACCAAGCCACCCCCAGACGAATGACCAGCGATAATCAGTTTAGTAACTGGGTTATCCTTGCTAATTGTGGAGATCAAATCTGCCAGGTCATCTTCCAGTTGGCTGATGTAATCCACATCCCCGCGCCGTGTAGGTGATGGTCCGTGCCCGCGTAAGTCTGGTGTGTATACCTGCGCTAAACCCTCAGCGCTGATAAATTCAGCTAAAGGCAATAAATACTGACTATGATAACCTGAGCCATGGACAAGAATGAGCACTCGATTTGATTGAGCCGGATAGTGCCGAAATCCCAAATGTTCTCCATCTCTGGCCATGAAGGTTTGTAATTTTGGCAGGTTCGAATAATCTAAAAACAATTCAGAGAAATTTATCCCCCCTTCATCTATTGGTGGCTTCTTGCCTTTTCCAAATAGAATAAGAACAGTGGCAATACTGAACTGAATCACGATGGAGATAAAAATAAAACTTAGAATTTTCAATAAAATTTCCAAAGGTTTTTCCTTTAATGTTTTAGCCTGTCTAGAAATGTCGTCGACTATTATATCTTGCCGCACAACGGGGGCTTGTGCGGCTTGGGGTCTTGGCAATTCTCCCAGCTTTTGAAAACTACAAACGCCGCCTAATTCCATTTTTCCGCCCGCGTACCCCAAGTCCGTACCAAGCGGGGTTAGGTTTCTTCATCTTTGATATCAGGTGTTGATTTATCCCCTCTTGATATATTGAACTCCATCCAGCCCTTCAAAATCAGCATCTTGTGTCCATACTGTCGCATTGTTGGCTCTTGCAGTTTCTAGAATAATACTATCTGCCATTGGAATCTTCAGAGTTGCTGATAATTTTGCAGCGTGAATTGCTATTGTTGAATCTAAATCGATTACTTTTCCCTGCTGCATTGCTACTATTGCTTGTAATGCGGCATCTTCACTTCGCTGCTGCAGAATTCGTTTGAATACTTCAAATATGCTGATCGATGGCACAATTAGTTCTTCAAATTTTTCAATTGATGGAGCGAAAAAATCTGCGTTCCGTCCATCAGCAAAGTATTCTAACCAACCACTTGAATCTACTACATTCATACTCGGTCCGATTCCCTTTCAACATTTGTGTCAATCCCCTTTATAAATCCTCGGATTTCTTCCATTGGTAATATTGGAATCATCTGGATGCGGTTTTCATACATAACTACTCGAACCTTTTGCCCAGGTGTTATCTTTAGTGCTTTTCTAACCCTTTTGGGAATTACCACTTGGTATTTGGGTGAAACTGTTACGACTTCCATACGCTTCTCCTATCGAAAGATGCTCTGTAATACGACTACATTGTACCGCATTTTTGATCTTGAAAACATTTCAACCCCAACTTCCACATTTTTCAACTTGTTTCATTGCAAAAATGAAACCTAATGTGCCCGGCTCACCTGCGCCGAAGGCGACCGGTGCAGTGGGTCGTTGGG
>CAYVQU010000357.1:2281-2830 GCA_964453155.1 uncultured Anaerolineales bacterium
TGCACTTGAGACGGGCACATTGGACGAACACCGGCGCAGCCGTCCGTCCAACGAGAGTTTCAGTGGCGTGGCGTTGGTTACCCTAACGCAACTTTGCTCATATCCAAACTGAAAAATTGCGCCGCTTACTCGCGTGGCGAAGCCACGTCCACTGCAAACAGGGTTGGCTGGCATTTTTAGATTAATGCTAGTTATTTTACACTAATGATCAGAAGAAATTGGAGGTATTGGTGGCGGTTCTATAAAAAATTCATCAAGCCCTAAGCCTCGGGCACCTCCCGCCATATTAAGCCAGCAGGTAGCTTGTGCCATGTATTCCGCAGGGTAAGGTTTGCCATTTTCCAGCCACCAGATCGCCAATCCAATACGAGCGCTTGCAACATAAGAAGAAACGATCTCTAGCTCTCTAGCCTTCCACCAACCCCATCTTCACGGCCAAAACCGCGGCCTGAGTCCGATCCGACACGGCCAGCTTCGCCATGATCACACTGACGCGATTGCGCACGGTCCCCGTAGCCAAATGTAGCTTTTCGCCAATTTGGCGATTAT
>CAYVQU010000358.1:0-2812 GCA_964453155.1 uncultured Anaerolineales bacterium
TTGTTAATGTCCTTTTTGACACTTATTTGTCTACTTATTTCTGAACCATCCCCGATCTTGAAATGAAAATCAGGTTCAAACCGAAATCGGCTCAGGTTTGGCGGTGAAAAATGTTGATTTGTTTTTACACGACATACCGCCAAACTCTTAAATGATTCCGCCCCAAGAATTCTGAGATGAAATCCTTGGGGCGGTGATATTTTTGCTTGGGAATAGAAAATTATTGGATAAACTTATTTTGCAAGTTTAAGGCGGCTTTTTTTTCGGCTTGTGCTCGACGGGTTAAGGTGTTTACATGCGCTGCCAATATTTTTGCCGGGACAGGTTTCTGGAGAAACTTATCTGCGCCCGCATCTAAAGTTTTTTCAACCAATTCAGGATGGTTGGTCACCGAAAGAACCATAATCGGCACTGAGCTTACAGTTCGAATTTCACTACAAATTTTCAAACTGGTTGTTAGCGATGGATTTGAATCTAAAATTACCAGATCAGGGTTATGCTTTTGAAGAGAACCAATTTCGTGTTGCGATTTTGTAAAGGTCTTTATATCAAATTGTTTGAATTCTGGGGTGGATTTCAACTGGGTAGTGGTTGACAGACCATCTTCAATTACAATGACTTTGGTGCCCAAATTTTCACCTATCAATTCTGCGTACCTCCTGGTGATCTGCATAAATTATCCCTTAAAAAATGAGATGAAACCTTACAAATGCTTTACAACCCAATTTGATTTAGGTTCACTTGCATCTTGTGACAAGAGAGGATATGATTGAGATCACAGAAATTGTAGTATTAGGATTTGAATTTTTAAATCTGAATTCAAGGAATTGTTAATGACACCTGAGTTAATCTCATGCCCTCAATGTGGAAAATCAATTGATCCGAATGCGAGCTTATGTGACCACTGTGGTGTAAATTTGGCTTTGGCTGCGTTATTGGCCGAGCGCGATATTCAGCCGGGTGCTGAAAAAATAAATGACATACCAATTTCTCCAGAGTTATTGGTACCCCGTCTCGGAGATTATCTCATTGAGAAAGGCGTGTTACAGCCTGAAAATTTGGGTAAGGCTTTAGATTATCAACGCAGTTTTGAGGCTGTCGGTCAAACCAAATTGATCGGCCAGGCGTTACTTGACCTTGGTTTTGTGGGGCGAGAAACGCTGGATCAGGTTGTGACTGAACAAATATTGCAATTACAATCCGCCTTACAAGAAGCGAATGTTGAACTAGAAAACCGAGTACTTGAAAGAACATCGGAACTTGAGAACGCGCTGCGACGTTTAGCTGAACTAAATCAATTAAAGTCGAATTTTATTGCTAATATTTCTCACGAATTAAGAACGCCTCTGACGCATTTACGGGGTTATATCGAACTATTAGTGGATGAAGGTCTGGGACCATTAACCTCGGACCAAGTTAGTGCCTTAAAAGTCATGAAAAAATCGGAAGGGCGTCTGGAAAAACTGATCGAAGATCTGATCCAGTTTTCGCTGGTTGCTCAAGGCGATTTAGATTTGAATATTACTCGTTTCTCACTTACTGAAGCTTTCAAAGAAATTTGGGATGGCAATATTCAGAAGGCTAAGGCGGCAAAAATCTCTTTATTGGTAAATTTACCTAAAAATATTCCCACTGTTCAGGGTGACCAGGAAAAAATAACTTGGGTCTTGTCTCAATTTGTGGATAATGCCCTCAAATTCACGCCCGAAGGTGGCAAAGTTCATCTGGATGCCAAAATTGAGTCCCAGGTTGTAACCTTATCTGTCTTTGATACTGGGATAGGAATTCCAGATGATCAATTAAATGAGATATTTGAACCTTTTCACCAATTAGATGGCTCCGCAACTCGCCGATATGGCGGGACAGGGATGGGCTTATCGATGGCTCGTCAGATTGTTGATGCTCATGGTTCTAAAATAACAGTTCGTTCCCACTTAGGTGAAGGCTCGATTTTTGAGTTTTCGTTGTCTGTTTAAAGCATGTCTTTAAAACCAATTGATACCGCTACGCTGAAACCCATAGAGCTAACCACGATTTATGAAATTAGTCGGGTGATCTTGCAAGCGACAGATACAGCCGATGCTCTTAAAAAAATCATTTTGTTGGCACGGCCGGTATTTATATTCGATAACGTTGTGCTCTATCAACCGCACGATGATTCTTCGCTCTCCCCAACTTACGCGCGCGCCATCGGTCGGGGTCGTTCTAAGGAAGCAGATCTTAATTGGGGCGAGGCGATTGCTTTGGATGTTATTCAAACCGAAAAGATGGTTGAATGCCAGGAGCATATCAGCTCTGATCCCTCCGATCGGCTAAATACCCGTTTCTTTTTGGGTTTACCTCTTTGGGTCGGAGAGAATATCCAAGGGGCATTGGTATTTATCCGGTTTGGTGGCCCTGAATTCTTGCCAGAACAAATTAACCTGGCACGTTTAATTGCTGAACATGTTGAGCACCTCTTACAACGTCAGCTTTTATCCTCTCGAGTTGGCAACCTTGAAGCCAAAAGAGAACTCGACCGGTTGCAGCAAGAATTTGTGGCGACGATATCTCATAACTTGCGAACCCCTTTAGGCTTCATTAAAGGTTATGCCACGACTTTGTTGCGGGATGAAATCAACTGGGATGTTGACACTCGTCGAGAATTTTTGGGCATCATCGACGAAGAAGCGGATCGCCTTTCTGAAATGATCGATAATATGCTCGATTCGTCTCGTTTGCAAACTGGTAACCTCCAGATGGATTATCAGCAGGTTCGATTAGGAGGTGTGCAAAAATAAGATCCCATTTTTGAAATGGTCTGGAAGAATCG
>CAYVQU010000359.1:0-2782 GCA_964453155.1 uncultured Anaerolineales bacterium
AATTCTTCATCGCTGGAACTGGCCGTGGCCATAATGACCCCATCTACCTCTTGAGAGGCCAGCAGACTTAGAATGTTTTTTTCGCCGAGGGGGTTATCGTCTGTGTTACAAACAAAAACGTTATACCCTTGCTCTAAGGCGGCATCTTGAACACCGCGCGCCACCTCAAAGAAGAAGGGGTTTGTGATATCAGCTACGACCAAACCAACCGTGCGG
This sequence comes from uncultured Anaerolineales bacterium, assembly GCA_964453155.1. Taxonomy (GTDB): domain Bacteria; phylum Chloroflexota; class Anaerolineae; order Anaerolineales; family UBA11858; genus CAYVQU01. Next base: position 217 of record CAYVQU010000359.1, read on the forward strand.
GTTTTTTGCGTAACCAGGCTTTGCGCCAGGCGGCTGGGGCGGTAGCCTAATTCTTCAATAGCTGCCTCGACTCTCCGCCGGGTTTCAGGTGTGACGCGATCGCTGTTGTTAATGACGCGCGACACAGTCTGGTGGGAAACACCGGCCAGGGTGGCGACATCTCTAATGGTTACGCGGGTTCGGGCCAATTTGGGTTCTCTACCTGCTGAAATAGTAATTCTCGCCAGACAATGTTACCGGTCATGTGACCGGTAACATATATCATAGCGAATTTCTTTTCCGCTGTCAAGCGCGAAATAATGAAAATCATTGAAAGATTGTGAATTTGGGTGAAAAATGGAAAGAAGAGATGCCACACTTATCGTGGCATCTCTGCAAACTTATTTCAAGTACTTATCCATCCAACGCACAATGTGATTTAGACGGGATATACGTCGGTCGGTGCGGCCGGTGCGTGAAAGGCCATGGGGCTCATCGGGGAAGCGTACCATTTCAGAATCAACACCCTGAGTTTGTAACGCCACAAAAGCTTGCTCACCCTGCTCGATGGGACAACGATGGTCGTGCTCGCTGTGGATGATCAGCGTGGGGGTTTGAGCGTTGCCGATATATTTCATCGGCGAGTGTTTCCAGGCATTGTCGATATCTTCGATAGGGGACTTATTTCCCAAAACTTGCTGGAAAATCCAGTTCAAATCGCTGGAGCCCCACATGCTGACAAAATTGCTGACCACACGCTGGGCTACAGCTGATTTGAATTGATGGGTGTGGCCAATCATCCAAAGCGTCATGTACCCGCCGTAACTGCCGCCGGTGACGCCCATTCGATCCGAGTCGATATACGCTTGCGAAGTCAGGTGATCGGCCCAGAGCATCAGGTCGGCATAATCGGCGTTGCCCCAATCATTGGCGATGGCCCCGGCATGCTCTTCGCCGTAGCCCTGTCCGCCGCGCGGATTGCTGAAATAAACTACATATCCCTGGGCGGCCAGATAATAGAATTCATGCATGAAGAATTCGGAATACTGTGCCAGCGGCCCGCCGTGGATTTCCATAATTGATGGATAGGTTTGGGAAGAGTCAAAGCCTGGGGGTTTCAGTATCCACCCCTGAAGGTCGTTATCATCACGACCCTTGAACCAGACTTCCTCCACTTTACCAAGATCCACATCCTGCAACCAGGCGTTGATACTCGTGACTTGATGGGATTCCTGCTTCCCAAGATCGCGCACCCAATTTTGCCCGGGGTCCTTCATGGTCCCGAAGAAATAGGCCACTTTTTGATGCTCCCGGTCAAAGGTGAAACCGCCCACTACCCCTTTGTCGTCGATGACGGTGTCCAATTTTTTGCTTGCGACATCAACAGACATTAATAATTCGCTGCCGTGTTTGCAAACTGGGAAAAATATCTTGCTCCCATCTGGTGACCAGACCGGGGGAGTCAGCAAAGCGGCGCTAAAATTCAGGTCGTTGATGGCAGATTGATCGGTAGTGAAGGCCAGATCAGCAGTCAGGTTTTGGGCAGGGGATGAGCCATCTATGGGCACAACCCAAACGTTCAAGTTCTTCCACCAGTCGCCCAGACCTTCGCGGCAATAATGGGCGATCCATTTGCCGTCAGGTGAAAAGGTGGGGAATTGTTTGTAGCCCTGGGGGGTTTCTATCTTGCGTGGTTCACCGCCTTCGGTCGAGATTATGAAAATATCGTCGTCATGATAATTTAAGTCGGGCTTTTCGTTGTGATTTGACACGTAGGCGATCCACTTGCCATCGGGTGACCAGCCCGGTTGCAGATCGTCGAAAATTTCACTGTCAGTAAGCTGTTGAGCTTCGCCTGTTTCGGCGTCGACGACCCAAATATGTTTGCGTTCATGGGGCAGGAAGCCATAGCCATCGAATTTATAATAGGGCCGGTCATAATGGCGCTGGATGATGCCCAGTTTCTTTTTCTTTTCATCTTCCTGGCGCTCGATGGCCTCGGTATCTTTTTTGCGGAACTGTAGCACCAGCTTGGTGCCGTCCGGGGACCACTCCAGGATTTCGATCTCGCCTTTCAGGCTGGTCAATGGCCGAGCTTCGCCGCCATTGAAGGGGATCAGATACACCTGGGCCTGTTTTTCATCTCCACGATTGGAGACGAAAGCAATCTGTGAGCCATCCGGAGACCAGGTAGGTTTGACATCGACCTGATCGCCATATGTAAACTGCAAGGGCCGGCCCTCGCTGGTTGGTGCTACCCACAAGTTGCTGTATCTCTTCTCCGTATTGACATCCACACGTTGCTGCGCATAGACGATATGATTTCCATCCGGTGAAATCTTGGGGTATGAAACTAACTCGAATTTATAAAGGTCTTCAGCTGTGATTATACGTTTTGTCATGAATTCTCCAATATTGATCTCACCGCAGAGTTCGCGCGCCAAAGGCGGGCCTACGGCCGAGCGCAGAGATAATTTTTGTGTTTGTAGGGTTGAGCAACTATTCTGGGAAATTGTTGACAACCCGTTTAATTCCATTTTTTAGAACTTTTACGTTGAAATTTATCAATAATCCGACTCTGCAATCA
>CAYVQU010000360.1:0-2767 GCA_964453155.1 uncultured Anaerolineales bacterium
TCAAGGTGCAAAAAAGTGTCCACTAATTTCTAGCTGTTTTTGAACCATCCCCGAAAAATTTCTGGAAAATCAAAAATATTTATCTTTCTCATCATTGTTGTTCAGCTATTTGACATCGCTATCCACGCCGCTACCGATCAATTGGAACTGCTTCGCGTACTCTCAAATCTGATTATTTTGATATGGGTATTTTTACTGCTCGTTAATAATCTTCGTGAGAGGGCAAAGTCTTTAGCGCTTGTTTTCATTGGCGCTTATTTGGGAATTAATCTCATTTTTCTTGCCTTGGAAGGTTTGACAAATCCCAATACTGGAGCGTTGCGCAGCATGCTCTTCGTTTTGGTCATTTTGACTGCCGCGCTCTCCAATGCGTTATTTGCCCGAGAAAAATAATGCATAAACATCGTCAGTGAAAAGAGCCAAGAAAATTTCTTTCGGCTCTTTTCACTGATGACTTATCAATAATCTATGCGATTATTGAAAACAAGGAGTTATTGATGTCTAAACTATCACTGCGTTATGCAATTCTCATATTTGGCCTGATCACCGGCATCATCCATCTGGTCATTCTGCCTGCCATAGGTTTCGAGTGGCTGCTCATGCCACTCAATGGTTTGGGGTATCTCATTTTAGCGGGATTGGTCTTTTTCGACCCTGCCTTTCTTTCTAGATGGCGTAAACAGCTCTTTTATCTCTTCATGGTATATAACCTGATCACGATTTTGGGCTATTTTTACGTGGGTATTTTTATGTTTGGCCCACTTGAATTCAACCCACTGGATGTGATCACTAAAGTGGATGAAGTTTTGCTGATGGTTGCACTGTGGCTCTACAAGGACAAGTGATTCCAGTCCCTTATGTAACCCGGTTTCGGGATAGCAGAAAAAATGCAAATTTGTGCCCTATTCCTTATCCCGAATGCAGGTTAGGCAGAATAAAAATATACACCGCCGACGTCTACGGCTAGGCGGTTGAACATGGCCTGACCGAAGAAATCATCGGCCCGCGCACCATCGAGCAGCCAGCATCGAACTCGATGAAGAAACCCTCCAAAAGCTGGATGAAATCTTCCCCGGTCCTGGTGATTAAGCGCCGGTGGCTTACGCCTGGTAGTATTTATCATGGCTAAGTAAATCGAGCCGGAAAATTAGGACGCATCCCCAACGCAACAACTCCCAATTCAATACAATACCAATATGGCACGCGTGGCGACCACGGGCAACCCCACCCCCTACCGGGGCTTTGGCACTTTCGCCGGGCTGGCGTTCTGGCCCGGCGGTTTGACGTTGATCGCCGCCGCTCCCGGGATCGGAAAAACATCCTGGCTGCTGCGGATGGTCTATGAGGCTGCGGCTAAAAGACATCCATCCGCGATCGGCTGCTACGAGCATACCACGGATGAACTCAAATATCGCCTTAGACAGCAATCCCAGGCTGCCATTGCAGGCCCACATTGTGACAGTAATCCCCAAGCGACCGAAGATCATCTGGCACTGGCCGGTCAAGCTGTGCTGCTGGAACTCTCCGGCCAGGATGACACCGTGCGCGGGATCGAAGAGCATCTATTGATGGATTACGGGTTTCCTCGCTATGGTCCATCGCTATTAGCCGTGGACTATATCCAGCGTATCCCTGTCATCGGATTAACCGGTATGTTGCCCGAAGACCAGCGTGCTGGGGCAGCAGCCGCCCAACTACGAGCGTTAGCCCGCAGGCATGGTTGGGCGATTGTAGCCGCCTGCGCCATTCGGGCCGAGACGTTCGCAGCTGTAGACCCTGACCTGGGTGCATTGCTGGGTGACGAACGTCTGCCTTACGAGGCCGATCGGGTACTCTTACTCACCCGCAACACAGACAGCCTGGATTGCGGGTGCTTTGGCCTCAGTGTTCACACCCTCAAAGACCGTACTGGACCAACCCGCACCTGGGAGATGGACTTCTGGGGCGAACGTTTCTACCTGGCCTATGGCGATGAACGCGCCAGGCATATCGGTTTGCGATGATCGCCGCGGGTGAAATCATATTGGGTATCTTGCGAGAAGCCTGGGGTGTCCTGGTAACCGTCACCATTGCCATCACCCTGCTGGCTTTGTTGGTGCAAGTATTACGGGGCACAGCCGGAAATCTACTGAGTGCTAACCCATTGATCACTCAGGCCGTCACAGCCAGTGGTGGTTTGCTCATATTAGTGCTGTTTGCATTCATGGGGATTCCGGCAATGGTACAGAGCGTCCAGATCACGGCTCCGAGTTGCGGTCCGGTAGCTGAATTAGGGGAATTGGCTTCTATGCTAATCGGGGCAGTAGTCGCTTTGCGAATGTTGAAAGCGATCACCCTCGCGGTAGCGATGGCTGCTGCTGGTGGGCCAGCCGGAATTTCAGATACCCTGCTCGAAGTTGGAGCAGCTCTGGTTGGAATGCTGATTGCAGTCGCGGTCGTGCCAGTCGCAGCCGCGTTCTTCGGGGCTTGTTGAATAACTATTGGAGATTGCCTATGTTTGAACCTGTCCAAGAAAAACTACTCGAACTCGGGCGCGAAGCCTGGGTCTTCCTGGCCAGTATCACGGCGATGATCGCCATGCTGGGCGCCTTGTTCTATGTGCTCAAAGGATCTACCGGGGCGGCCTTTGGTTCTGACCGGGCTACATCGGTTGCCATCATTGGCGCAGTCGGCCTTATCGTTCTGGTCCTGATCGGCTTCTTGATCATCCCCGAAATGGGTAAGATGCTTCAGGAAGCTCAACCGACGCCACCGTTCTAGACAATTC
>CAYVQU010000361.1:0-2738 GCA_964453155.1 uncultured Anaerolineales bacterium
CCGTTCATAACGCAGTCGTTCCATTCATGGCGTCTCAATAAGCAATTGGTATTAGAAGTAAGTTTGATGAAATTGTTGAGTTTTCTGGAATTTCAAATTTCATTGATATGCCAATCAAACGCTATTCTTCTGGGATGAAAGTTCGTCTTGGACTGTCGGTTGCTATTTTCCTTGATCCAGAAATTTTATTAATTGATGAAGTTTTATCTGTTGGGGATGCTTCCTTCCGAAAACAGTCCATTGAAAAAGTGCATGAATTAATTGGTGAAGGACGATCGGTATTGTTGGTCAGTCATGATATTTATACCGTACAACGTTTGTGTCAACGATCGATTTTGATCGAAAATGGGAAAATTGTAAAAGATGCTCCAACCGATGAAATTGTTGATTTTTATTTGCCTTCGATTTCAAATTTAGTTTCAGCGGACGCCTGGGTGGAATTACGAGATTTCCCCAGAAATGGCACCGGGAGAGCAGTTTTTTCCCGAGTGAAGTTTTATAGTACTGAAAATTCTAAATCAGGTGGAATTCAACCAGACCAACCAGTTGAATTTTTTTGCGAAATTAATTCTACAGATCGAATTCTTATATCGGGGATTGCCGTTACGATTTTTGATAAATCAGGATTTAGATTACTAAATGCCGGTGAATATTCTGAGCATGATCCCCAAGAAATTAAAAAAGGTAAGAATTTTATCAAAATACGTATCGAAAGCTTGCATTTGAAATCGGGAACCTATATGTTTGCCCTTTGGTTGAATGGTGTTCAAGATGAATTGCTCGATAATATTCAACAAGTTGCATTTTTTAATGTGATTTCTCAGGACAATAAGGTGGAGGAGCTGAATCCCTTTCGTGATAAGATAACGGCTAATGTAACTGTGAAGTTATATTCATAATTTCTAGCAATGGAGAGGTACTATGGAGACATCTTTATATTTTAATATTGGTGGGTCAGAAATCGTTCATGAAACGATTGATGGAGAAACAGTTATTGTAAATTTAGAGAATGGAAATTACTATTCAATCCAAAATTCTGGCGTTGATATTTGGAATGAAATCAGTTCGAGTTCAACATTAAATGAAATTGTTTCAGTGCTCCAAGATCGCTATCAGGTTGATCATGATGTTGTGAATGAGGCTGTTAATAAATTATTGGTGGAATTACAAAAAGAGGGTTTGGTTCAAGTATCTTCTGAAAAACGTCAGGGTAGTTTTAAGCCAATTATCGATATTGGTAATAATCTTGAAAAACCAGAATTCATTTTCCCAGTTTTAGAGAAGTTCACTGATATGCAAGAATTGTTGCTTCTAGACCCCATTCATGAGGTTGATGAGGAGGGGTGGCCTCATCAAGCCGTAGATGATGGGGCTGGGGATGCCTAATCAGGGTTTCTATTTACCCGATGATGAAGCCTTGGCATTTGCAGAGTATGTTAGGGCAATTTATCTTCGAGCTGAAAGAGCTGTTGGAGAAAAGGTTGATCGATTCTTTCAAATTGGCGAGCGTATTGTTAGGTTGCGGTTTGCAGGGAACAAATTAATCTCTAATCTTACGCCAGCAATTTCCCATTTATCAGTTACACCTCATGCTGATGTGGCCTTTACGGTGAACTTATGGGATAGTACTTCTACCGGCTCACAATTGCCCTTTCTTTTATCCCAATACATTGAATCCTTGAATCATTGGTGGGAGCACTTAGGTCCTCGCGGTGAAGTTAAACAATTAACAACCGATCGGATTCATACAGCTTATCATTTAGGTCCGAATATACTTTCTGTTTATGATAAAGAAAGCCGCGAAGCTTTCTATTGGGTTTTTGATGGCAATAATTTACCGTATTATGAATTGGGTTCGCCTCTACGGACAATCTTTAATTGGTGGATGGCAGGTTCCGATTATCAGTTTGTTCATGCTGGTGCGGTAGGTATCGATTCGAAGGGGGTTTTATTAGCAGGTAAAGGGGGATCTGGTAAATCAACAACGGCATTAATTTGTCTGGAAGCCGGCTTGGAATATGCCAGTGATGATTATTGCTTGATTAAAACAAATCCAAAACCCAGTGTGTATAGTATTTACAACACAGCAAAGCTAGTTGGCCAAAGAGACATAGATCAATTTCCTAAACTTGCAGATCTAATCGAAAATCCATTGCGAAACGAAAATGACAAAGCTATGATTTTCCTAAGCAAACATTTTCCCCAAAAAGTAAGACGTAGTTTCGATTTGCGTGCAGTATTGCTGCCAACGGTTACAGGGAAAGTAGATACATTTATCCGAAAAGCATCCCCAGGAAGAGCATTAACAGCGTTGGCTCCATCAACCATCTTCCAACTACCTGGGGCTGGAAAAGGAGCGTTAAAATCTCTTTCAGATCTGATTCGGCAGGTGCCATGCTATGGCTTAGAGTTGGGGACTGATTTTAACCAAATTCCTGATGTGATTTCAAGAATTTTGGATGGTGAGCAGCAAACATAATGGTTTCTCCTTATGTGAGTGTAATTTTGCCAGTTTTTAATGGTGAGCGGTATTTGGCTGCTGCCATCGATTCGGTCTTGATGCAGAAGTACACTCATCTTGAAATTATTTTGATCGATGATGGTTCTACAGATGGTACCGCTTTGGTCGCAGAAAAATATGGGGAGGACATTAATTACAATTACCAACCAAATGCTGGTCAAGGGTAGCAGAACATAATAGTGTGGTCAGTTACACCACTGTTGAATAAGAGCTAAAG
>CAYVQU010000362.1:0-2687 GCA_964453155.1 uncultured Anaerolineales bacterium
TATTACCTAGGTAATAGACCATGTCAAATCTTTTTTTGAAAAAATGTCAAAAAAGTATCGTCTTGATGGAATTGCCTTAAGAAAGGCACCTTCCCTTACTTCGATATTCGTTATTCGTTAATCGGCGTTCATGATCCAATTAATGAGGCCCTGTGCCATTGTGACGCAGCCTGAGGGGGCCGCCCCTCGCAAATAACAATAATCCCATACAGGGGATTAGGCATGATCTTCCTCTGATTTCTTAAACAGCCCATTTTAGGGGGTAAAATGGGGCGCTAAGACTCAAAAATGGCGTGACATTTGCTGCATGTCGCAATGCATTAAATACTTAGGACTCACTCAAAAATAACTTCACATTATGATGCCGAATTGTATCACATCTTTGACCGCTCTTCATTCGCGAAATCCGCGACGTAGAACAGCTACGCCTGTGGTTTCGCTCAATCAGATCAGCCAAATCTGTAACACACTTCAACCTCAGAACTGCAAATTTATTCTTGAGTGAGCCCTTAGCGTGGGCGACCCGGCACCGACGGGTGAACATAGCTTTCAAGGGCAAAGGGAGTTTATTTGCAGGAAGTCCTTATTTCTTCCACGGCACGGACAAGGGGATCGAAATCCCGATCCATTTCATCCATGAACCGAATGAGAATGACATTGCTGGGAAGAAACGCAACGTAATTAGCACCGTGCCCAGCCATATACGATATCTTAACCGAGCATTTTTCTGTAACCACATCATGCGACCAAAAAGAATGAGTGTAGCGTCCAGGGACACCGCTTCCCGACCATGTTATAAAATTCTCGTAACCGGTCCATTCGCTGCGCCCGAGCGCTTCACGAGTTTTCCCTTGGTGCAGTAACTGCTGGCCCTGGTATTTTCCTTCATTTAGTAGCAATACTGCAATTTTGGCAGTTTCATCGACAGTGGGGAAAGCTCCCCACCCGATTACGGGGATTCCTTTTGATCCATCATTCTCTTCGGTATGTTGCACAGCGAGATATTCGGCATTTATTGGCTTTAAGACATTTTCTCGCACCAGATCCCAATAATAAATTCCCTTTCCTTCTTTCTTCTCCACGTATTGTTGCATGGCATAAGACAAAACAAAGGTATTGGTTGAAGCGTATTTGAATTCCTCTCCAGGCGCTTCAGGGGAATCTCCAAGGCTTTTTATCGCTTTGATTCCCTCGTCGGCAGTGCTGGTCCATACAAATGGAGCAAGCAGCTCCCCCACATCACCGCCTCTTGTACCTGTGGCCATATTAAATGCATTGGAAAATGTTACTCCCTGCCAGCCAGGTAGGTTGGCCAACAGTGGCACATAATCTGTGATTCGTTCATTAAAAACGCCTGCGCCATACCGCTGGGCCAGATAGAACATGGATAATGCGCCTACCATGGTCTTAGTGACGGAAAAAACTCCATGACGCATTTCATAGGGATAGGGATAATTGCCATGGCGGGTTTCAGGTGGATGTAAATAGATGTTTCCATCCATTACCAGAGCCCCCAAACTGGTCGAAGCTTTGGTAACGACTACTTTGTCAAACAAATTAGCCAGCTTGTTTTGGTGATCGACCTTTTGCAGCGGATAGACCGGCAATCTACTCTCTATTGTTCTGTAATGGTCCTGGATTATTTTTTTGGAATCGTTAAATGGTTTGGGCTGATATGTAGTAGAGAGCATTACCCGCAGATTTCCCGATGGGTAGTCAGGTGGAGATGTTTCCTGACTGCATTGCAGGTAAGTGTTGCTCATATCGTTTTGATTATAGACAAAAGTACCCACACAATTCACGGCCTGCCCCAATCTTCTTGATACCAGGGTTAGCGGGAACGAGGCACGATCCCATCCGTTTTCGCCGGGCTCTCTCCAGACTTTTCCCACACCGATAATAATGTCCCAAAAGCTTTCGCCATTCTGCCATGTGGAGATGATGCCTTTATAATGGGGAATCAAAACGTCATCATCGGAAACAAAGTCCACTGAAAACGAAGGGAATAGTTTCTGTTTATTTCCATCCCAGCCGCTATCGGAAAATGAAGGGGCGGTTATTATATCCGTATCGGCAAAACTGATTGAGCCGGAAAAGCGATTCGTCGCTTTTTGTGCCCATTGGGGTTTTGCAAAATAACTCATGTGGACTATAGGTGGAGTGAGGTTTTTTTGCAGTTGTTTTGAAGTAAGTTGATTTCGAGGTTGCGTTAGCGTCGAACCGTCATAAGCTTCCGCGGCAAGTGCCGTCAGGTCCATCGTCACTTCGGTGTCATTGAAGATTTCCCTTTGCATCACAATCTTGTTATCCACGACTTTCATGCTGGTATGTACAGGTATATCGTACATTTTACCAGTGGCTTTTGCCGTCAAGTGCCATACCGTCCAAAAATACACCCACCGATCCCCTTGTGGTGTTACGATCATTTCCCAATCCTGGGGACTCATACTGAATTCGGAAAAAAGCCCCGGGGAATTCTGATGATAGGCAATGAGTTGTTGAGGCGTCATCCCCTCATCGGTCGCCCACGACTTGTTTCGCCAGATCCTGGCTGAATCCGCGTAGAAATCCTGATAGGCATCCCAGTTTCCATTCAGAGTTGCCTCGATCAGTTTCTTGCACAAATCAATTTCGGGACACTCCCGGTAATAGGTTTGTTCATAAGCTGCACCAGAGGATTCCGGTAT
>CAYVQU010000363.1:0-2599 GCA_964453155.1 uncultured Anaerolineales bacterium
ATACTCCCAGTCAATAATCAGTAACCGATCTTTGTAGCGATTCAAACAAAAGAGGCAATATGACTGAAAACAGACAAAAAAGCCGCCAAGTAGTGCGCTCAATTAGGATGCTACGAAATGCATTCATTGAACTGCTCAAAGCAAAGCCGTATGAAAAGATAAAAATCTCTGAGATTACTAACCGGGCTGACCTGGCTCGATCTACCTTTTACGCTCATTTTGAGACTAAGGATGATTTATTGGTCAGCTACTTGGAAGATATTGCTGATACTTATCTTGATCTTTATAGTAATCCAACCGAATGGAGCCCGAGGAAAAACATTTTGGATATTGATAAAGAAGTTATCTTTTTTCGGGACTGGAAAAATCTTGATGAGATTGCTACTTTAATTCATGAACCATATGTGGGAGACCTTTTTTACAATGAAATCAGGAAAATGCACCTGAAGGCTTACCACGAAATCATTTCTCCACAGAGACCGGATTTGAATCCCTGCTTTGCCAGTTACTGGATTGAATTTTTGGCAAGCACCAAAATAGCCTTACTCCGCAATTGGGTGAAGAATGACATGAAAGAATCACCGGAGGTATTAGGTGAATTGCTCTATGCCCTTTCGGGTATCCCGGTATTTGAAAGAGTATACAAAGAATTTAAAGAACAGATTTGTTAAAGTCCATCTTAGGAAACCGTGAATGAATAACAAGCAATTTTTGATTCTTCAGCAACTCATAATGCACTTGCCTAAAGAGTTATTCCAGCTTCCTTGAATTTTTATGATAAAATTCCGACAAATGTCCAAATTTGATCATCTGGCTTGCTTGTATTAAATAGCACAACCTATTCGGTGTCAACAAATAGGTGACATTTTTTGGTGGAATCTAGACAAAGGTAATCAAATGTCCAAACGAAAGAATCGCCAAACTTCCCGCTCCAAGCGACTCTTGCAGGAAGCGCTGCAGGAATTATTACAAGAAAAACCCTATCACAAAATCATCATTTCAGAAATCACCGAACGCGCCGATCTGGCTCGGTCAACTTTCTACACGCATTATGAAACTAAAGATGATTTGCTGAAGGGATTCGTTGATCGGATTCTTGATAAATTTTTTGACGAGCTACGGGCTCGCGATATGTCGACCCCGAACCCAGAGCGAGATTTAGAAATCAATATCAATATATTCCGGGAATTTCAAAAAAATGCCGCGGTGATTCAATCTTTAGGTGATTTGGATATTGACTGCTTGCTGATCGATCGCTATAAGGCTTATTGGACTGAGAGAATCGATGAATTAGCTGCCAGCGGCAAAATCAAAATGACCCCCAATCTGGCAAATTACATCAAGACATTTTTAGCGTACTCATTTGTGGGGATCATTCAACAATGGATGGAAGAGGATCTGAAACAGTCACCCGAATCGATGGGTAACCTACTCTACACCTTGACCGGTCCTCCAGCCCTTAATCATGCCCGAGAGGTTGTGGGCGATTTATTTCCATGAGACTAGACCAATAACGACCTACATGACAATCGATCCAATTCTCAGAACCAAACTTTTTATTCCACCACTACGGGAGGATACCATTTCGCGTCCCAGGTTGATTGAGCGTATCAACCAAAATATTACGAGCAAAGCATTGTTCGTTTCTGCTCCGGCGGGGTTTGGTAAATCCACACTACTAGCCGAATGGGTCGCACAATCGGCATTCCCAGTCTGTTGGGTATCATTGGATCAAACCGAGAATGATCCAGTCAATCTGCTTTCATATATGATTGCAAGTGTTCAGAAAATATACACAGATTTAGGGGATTCAATTCTGAACGCATTAAGAACACCTGGATCACCACCAGTAACTGGTTTGCTCAATGCTTGGATTAATGAAATCTCCGAACATACCAAAGATTTTGTTCTTATTTTAGATGATTTTCACCACATCCAAAATCAGGCTGTTATAGATCTCATCTGCAGTTTGACAGATCACCAACCGTCACAGCTCCACTTAGTATTAGCAAGTAGAGCAAATTTGCCCTTGCCCTGCTCGCGATTGAGGGCCCGAGGAGATTTGATTGACCTCGGAATCACCGAGTTACGTTTTACTACCGGTGAATCAATAAAATACTTGAGAAATCAACTTGGAGATAAAATTTCTCAAGGTGATGCAAGAACCCTAAGCGAGCGGACCGAAGGCTGGATTGTTGGATTACATATGGCCGTCTTATCGATGAAATCGAGTGATAATATTCCCCAATTTGTCACTCAATTTTCCGCCCAAAATCAATATATTACCGATTATTTATTAGATGAAATCCTATTTCGGCAATCTGATGATGTCAAAGAATTTCTATTAGCAACCTCAATCCTCAAAAAATTTTCGGCCCCGTTGTGCGACGATCTCTTAGAAATAAACACCAGTCAAGAAAAAATTGATCATCTCGTCCGTTCAGGCTTGTTTACTATTCCCCTTGATACAACCCGGACCTGGTTTAGATATCATCATTTATTTTCTGAATTGTTACAAATCAGACTCGAAAACTCATCACAATTTTCCATAAAAACGCTACACCGCAAATCATCCCAATGGTTTGCTAATGAGGAGATG
>CAYVQU010000364.1:0-2558 GCA_964453155.1 uncultured Anaerolineales bacterium
AAGGTGCAAAAAAGTGTCCACTAATTTCTAGCTGTTTTTGAACCATCCCAAAAAAGCAATTTGAAATAATGGATTACGACTTAAATCCCGTTCAGTAATCAATTCATTCACCAGGATTTCAAATGGCAAGTCCTGATGTTCATGCGCAGCCAAAACAATCTCGCGAACTTGCCCCAAAAGGGTTGAATAGCTGGGATTTCCTGACAAATCCGCTCGTAAAACCACATTATTGACGAAGAAACCAATCAGTTTTTCAACAGAACCTGACCGCCGGTTAGTAATTGGGGATCCAATGAAAAGGTCGGATTGACCTGTGTAACGAGAAAGTAAAACAAAAAAAGATGCCAGCAAAATCATATATAGGGAACAGTGATTTTCTTGGCTAATTTTTTTGATGTTCTTTACTAGCTCTTTCGATAATCGAAAATCTACCGCTTGGCCGTGATAAGATGGAGATGGAGGTCGAATCCGGTCGGTTGGCAATTCAAGCGGACGAATACCTGCCAGTTTGCTTCGCCAATATTCCAATTGCTGTTCCAGAACAAACCCGTCTAAATGATCTCGCTGCCAGATCGCAAAATCGGCATACTGAATGGCAAGATCAGGTAATTTCACATCTTCGCCTATGGAAAATCCACCATATAAGTTACTCAACTCGTGGTTAAAAATCTCACGTGACCAACCATCAATGGCGATATGGTGAAAGACCCATAACAAAATATGATTATCTGGCTCAAGATAAAACAAAACACAACGGAATACGCTTTGGGTAAGATCAAATGGTTTGTACGCTATGCTTTGGATTAAATCTCTTAAAGTTTGCTCCCGGATTTCCGGTTCATAATGTTGTAAATCATCAATCTCCAATTCAAATTTCGGATTTGGATGGATAACCTGGATAGGCTGATCATTTTGGATATCATATGTTGTGCGGAGTATTTCATGGCGGGCAATAATTTCTCTTAAAGCCGCTTCGAGAGCCGATATATTCAATCTACCGATTAAGCAAAAAGCAGCTGGAATATTGTAGACTGGTTTTCCAGATTCATATTGATCAAAAAACCACAACCGCCTTTGGCTAAAAGAGAGAGGGAGCTGTCGGTTAGGACGCCGCGGCAGAATTTGATAAGGATCAGTTTCTGGAGGTAGCAATTCGTGCAATAATTCTTCTAGTTCCGCTTTTTGTGCTGGATCGAGATCGGCGATCAGTTTAGCAAGTTGGTCAATTTTCATGTTGCGGTTTTTCCTGCTTGATTCCTAAATTATATCCCTATCTTCAACTCTTAAAACCGGGTTTGGAGAAGCATATTTGATAATACTTCTATTGCAAATATTTTGGTAATTTCGGCAAACTTTGGTTTATAGATCTGGGCAATAAGTGATTTTCCAGATAGGTAAGGCAATGGATTGATAAGATATTTAACGATTTTGTTCCCCAAGAACTAAACTAAGCTGCAATCTCGGCCACAACCCCCATATTCCAGGCCTCCTGCAAGGCTGTGACGATCGTCGGGTCATATTTTTTTCCTGATTCTTGGACGATCTCGTTGAGAGCCTGTTCCAAGGTACGTGAAGTTTGATAGGCGCGTTTGGTTGTCATCGCATCAAAAGCGTCTGCGACAACTACGATCCGAGCCGCAATGGGTACATCTTTGCCGGTAAGTTGTTCAGGATAGCCGCTACCGTCCCAATGTTCATGATGATAATAAACAATGGGAACCGCCCCGGCTAAATAGGGAACCCCTCGAATCATCTCAGCCCCGATTGCCGGATGAGTTTTTATTTCTTCCCACTCAGCAGTGCTAAGCGGTTCAGATTTGTGCAAGATCGACTCCCGAATATGGATCTTGCCAATGTCGTGCAAAATTGCTCCATACCGCAAATCATCCAAAGCTTGTCCGGTCCAGCCCAATTGACGGGCCAGCATCAGGGCGTAATCACGTACCCGTTCCACATGGCCCCGTGTATAACTATCCCGCACTTCAATCGCGTTTGCTAAAACCGTCAGACTGGCCTCATAAGCCTCCCGTAACCGCACAATCCTTAGTTGGTTCGAGCGATCCAGCTTTGAGCGGACCGCGGTCAACAACTCGTCGCGATGGACGGGTTTCACCAGATAGTCTTCAGCGCCTAGATCTTTACCGTTTAAGATGTCTTGTTTTGTCCCCCGCGCAGACAAAAATATGAACGGAATAGAGAGCCATTCCGACTGTTCTCGCACAGCCTTGAAGAAATCATACCCATCCATTTCAGGCATGGTGATATCAGAGATAATTAAGTGCGGTGTTAGTGTTTTCATCTCCCGCAACGCCTCGACTCCATTGGCAGCTGAGCAAACAGTATAACCTGCCATGGATAACATCTCATGAAGGGCTGCTCTTAAGACATCATTGTCTTCGGCAATTAATATGATTTCGGCAATCATTACAATAAAGGAATTTAACTTTTGAGTTGGACGCTTATTCTTTTGGGTTTTACTTTCCTATAGCAAATTATATCTAATTTATACCAATTGCTTATTGAGACGCCATGAATGGAACGACTGCGTTATGAACGGA
>CAYVQU010000365.1:0-2499 GCA_964453155.1 uncultured Anaerolineales bacterium
ATGCTATTCGTTAATTAAATATTCCAGATTTATCTATTAGTTTTTGGGTTTCGGCGGTACTTGGTATGAAACCGATTAAGTGCATGGCGGTTTTTGTTTTTAAATGAAACTGGCAGAATTTACCGCCATGCCTGAGCAGTTTTCGGTTTGAACGGTCATTCCATCTCAAAATTCTTTCCGAAAACTACTTAGGGCGTTGCGGTTGGCCGCAGGAATTCTATCAGAGTTTGGTTGAATTGGTGGGGTTGATCAATCGTGACCCCATGGTTGGCGTTCGGGATGAAAATCTGTTGTGCGTTGGGTAAATTCTCAGCCAAAAATGTCTGCCGGTGGGGGGATACCGTTGAATCGTTCTCCGCCGTGATAACCAGGGTGGGAACCCGGATTTCGGGCAATCGGCCACCGATATCGAAGCGTTTCAACGCCCGCATGACCCCGCGATAGGCCCGCGGATCGGCTTGCAGGATTTGTTCTTGAAATTGTCGCCGAAAAGTTTCTTGTTAGGGTTCGGGGAAAATCCGCTGAGCAACTGCATTGGCTTGGGCCTTGATTCCAAGAGTGTGAACCATTAACAACCGAAAATAAAAATAAATAAATTGGCTGAAATTATCGGGCTTAAGGCTGGCAAAAGTGTTGACTAATACTAATTTCTCTAAAAACGACGGATATTCCAAAGCAAATTGTTGCGCGACCACCCCACCCATTGAAATTCCGACCAAGTGTACCTTTTCGATTTTCAAAGTTTGGAGCAAATGGTGGATATCAGCGGCCATATCCTTAATCCGAATTTGACCGCCGGGAAAAGTTGAAGCCCCAAAGCCGCGCAAATCGACCGCGATCACTCGGAATTTGGCGGCGGCCAGGACCGGAATTTGAAAGGCCCACGAATCAACGTTGACACCTAATCCATGGAGCAGGATGATCGTTTCAGAATGATCAGGATTTTCTTCAAGGTAATGGAGCGTCAAATTGGAGGCGATGTTGAGATACGGCATTGTTAATGATCCCTTTAATGCCCCGCAACCCTAATATTCATAACAACTCCCCCCGATAAATTCCCTCAAAACTGAATCAGCTGGAATCGGGGTTTCATCTTGAACTGGCGTGACCTGTCGCAAGAGGTCAAAAACCCGCGATGCTCGGGAGAAAGCGTCCTGCCGGAGGGGATTGTCCCGATATTCTTCGATCCATTTCTGAAAATCAGCCAACATTCTGGCGGCATAAATCGGGAGTTCGTACGGTAATCCGGTGTTGATGATGTAGTCGGTAGTGTTGATTTGCGGGATGATGTGGCGCATTTCACTAGAGCGAACATAATGCCAATGTTCGAGCGTTCGGCGGGGGTCATAGGCCCGGTGGGAGGCATCCCGCAGCATTCGCCGGATGAGGCGTAAATCCGTCCAGCTGACATATTCGCCATCGTGATCTTTCATCTGTAACAGGGGTTCCAGATATAACTTGAATTTCTGTTCTGCCGGAATATTTGCCGTCATATCAGGGTATAAACCATGCAGGCTGTCGATCAGGATGATATCGTCGGGTTGTAATTTCATTGCCGTTCGATCCAGATGGCGGGTGCCGGTCTTGAAATCGTAATACGGGATCAAAACTTCCTCTCCAGCAATCAACCGCAACAGATGTTCGTTGATCAGAGCCAGGTCTAAGGCTTGCGGGGTTTCGAAATCGTAATCCCCAAATTCATCTTGGGGATGCATGTCCAAGTTATAAAAATAATTATCAATATTCAAGGTGACGAGATTGAATCCCAATCGTTCCAAGCGCTGACCTACCTTGATCGTCGTCG
Organism: uncultured Anaerolineales bacterium; assembly: GCA_964453155.1. Lineage (GTDB taxonomy): Bacteria > Chloroflexota > Anaerolineae > Anaerolineales > UBA11858 > CAYVQU01. The sequence goes on from CAYVQU010000365.1 coordinate 1,805, forward strand.
TTGTTTTTCCGGAGGAAGATGGGCCGGTGATGATCACCATTTTTAATTCATCTTTTCGGGGCGCAATCACCTCCACCGCGTTTTCAACATCCACGTTGTAGGCGGTTTCACTTTCCGCCACAATTTGGGGGAACTCCCCTTTGGCGATCCGTCGGTTTAGCCCGGCAACTTTGTTCACATTGTGGTCTACGGCCCAATCCAAAACCCGCCAAATCTTTGACCAGGGGATGTTTTTCGAGGGATGACTGGCGATATACGCCCGGTGCTCACGTTTGCGGGCCCGTTCATCGCGATACAGAATATATTCTTTAGCGACTTTGGCGTGGCCATTTTCGATCAGAACTTTTTCAACCACATCTTGAACATCTTCAATTGTTGGAATCAACCCCTCTGGGAATTTCGCCTCGAGAATATCGACGACCTGTGCTCCTAGATTTTCGGCAGTTTCGCGATCGCGGCCTCCAACAGAAACCGCGGCTCGATAAATTGCATTTGTAATTCGACTCGGTGAAAATTCAACAATGGCCCCACTGCGTTTGATCACTGACTTTATCTTACTCATCACAGCCTCCTTAGTGTGGACCAAATCCAAGGATTTTCAATTATAATCTATTCAAGCATCCCAATATTTATCTAACCTAAGGTGTCATCTCAAAAAGTAGCGGTAGAACAGAAAATTAACGAAAAACATAGGC
>CAYVQU010000366.1:0-2491 GCA_964453155.1 uncultured Anaerolineales bacterium
CGAATTTTTGTACCAGGATACACTCCGGATAAATAAACATGCCAAAACTAACCGTCATTTATGGTGAAGACACCAAAGTCGTTGAAGTTGAACAGGACAGCCTGCTTGGAGATGGGATCGCGGCCACCGGGATGCCCCTCGAGCAACCCTGCGCCGGCCGCGGTACCTGCGGCAAATGCAAAGTTCTGATCGAAGATGGAATTGCCGAACCCGATGAAATCGAAGCCAAATATCTGAGTGATGGCGAGATTGCCATTGGTAATCGCTTAGCCTGCCGGGCAACTATTCATGGCGACACAAAAGTTGTGCTCTCGCCGATTGTGGTTTACTCGAATAAAGCTTTCAAGGCCAGCAGCCGTTTTCGTCGTGAGACTGATGTCCCCTTAGGTTTAGCCATCGACTTTGGTACCACGACCGTGGCCGCTTTCCTGACGATGCTCGATGATGGCGAAGTCTGTGCGGGCGCGGCCAGCCTGAATCAGCAAACAGTTTTCGGGGCCGATGTCATCTCCCGCATGGACAACGCTACCGATTCCGAAAATGCCGAACGCATCCATCGATTAGCCCTGGCTTCAATCAACCAATCCGTCGACGCTCTCAAACTCTCGAAACGGATTCGGGATCGAATCGAACGGGTCACTATCGTTGGTAATGTCGCCATGCACCATCTGATGACGAAACAATCCGTCGAAACATTGCGCGTTTACCCCTTTCAACCAGTTGACGCGACTAGCATTCATGCTGGTGAAACAATAATGGGGGGGATTTTCCCTGATAAAGTTAATGTCAAATTCCCACCCTTGGTCGGGGGCTTTGTGGGCTCAGACGCCCTGGCTTGCCTGGCTTATTTCGGGTTTGACAACCCCCCGGGCCCCATAGCCGCGGTTGATTTAGGCACCAATGGCGAGGTCATGGTCACGGATGGAGATCGTATTCTGACAGCGTCAACTGCCGCAGGCCCCGCATTTGAAGGGGTGCAAATATCTTGCGGTTCACGGGCCATTGATGGGGCCGTGGTCGCGGTTCAAGTAAGGAACGGTGAATTCATTTACGAAACCATTGGAGACGAACCCCCAATTGGATTAACCGGTTCTGGTCTGTTGAGTATCGTCCATGAATTCCGTCAAGTTGGGTTGATCCTGGCCAATGGACGGATTAATAAAAACGTCGCCCCTCCCTATGATCAATATTTGGGGACAGATGAAGACGGAATCCGCTATATCCGCCTGACCGCCGATGATGAAATTCGATTGACGCAGTGGGATATCCGCGAGCTCCAAAAAGCCAAAGGCGCGATCCTGGCGGCGATCAATATCTTGATGGCTGAATTGGAACTAAAACCCGCCGATCTGAAACGCATCATTCTAACCGGTTCCTTTGGCGGTCAAGTCGATATTGATGCCGTTATTGCGATCGGAATGATCCCTCCGGTGGATCGCTCCGTTGTCGAGACCTTGGCAAATGGCGCCGGTTTTGGGGCGGCAATGTTTCTCTCTGATGAAGGGTTTGCGTTAGGGGAAAAGCTGGCGGCTGACGCTGAACAAATCGATCTGGATGCCAATATGGATTTTCAAAATCAGTATATTACGGCTTTGGAATTAAACAAGTTGGGAGTTTAGAGTGCAAATTAGCCGGGGCCTTCAAAACTGGTTGTTTATTATCGGGTATTGTGTTTTATTTTTTATTGGCACATATGGATTGGCGATTGCCTGGAATACTCGAGGTTACTTCGAGTATTATGATATTTTTTTTGATACCGATCCAAGTGCAAATTTAAACTCTTTTGTTAAGGGCTGGTATGGTGGGCGGAATGCAATTTCCCATCCGCTGATAGAGTTGTTATCCGTTTTGGTTCGCTTTTTAGCCATTCCGATTCAAATAATCGGTCTCATCCCACCTGGGTTTAAAGCCCGTGAAATTGTGGCTTTAGGAATCAGCCCATTATTTTCGACACTTACAATTTTGGTTTTTTATCAACTCGTTGGTCTATTTGGTTTCTTGGTTGATAGAAAAGTTGGATTTACTTTACTTTTCTCGCTTGCTTTTTCGAATTTATTGTTCGCTATTGTCCCGGAAACATATTCAATTTCTGGATTATTCGTTTGTTTACTTCTGTTTTATTATTTTTATTGCCAGCAGAAAAATATCAAAGGGCATTTCCTCGTTTGGTTATTGTTAGGCGTCGCGTTAGCAGGAACCACAATTAGCAATATTGGTATTCTGGTAGTGGTTTATTTTCTGAATTTGTATCGCTCAAAAATACATTCCACCAAAATCATCATCTTAAAATCGATTTCTATTATGATTATGGGGTTAGTTATTGTAATTGGTTTCTATTACACCAATAATTACATTCGAGAAATCGGACCAAAGCATGAAGGTAGTTACGCTTGGGTCGTAAGTAATTCATCAGATTCTCTACAAAAAGTTAAAAAAAATATTCACTACCCTACATGTAGGATGAGTTTATCAGGTTGAAAGCGAAAAAAGA
>CAYVQU010000367.1:0-2454 GCA_964453155.1 uncultured Anaerolineales bacterium
AGTAAAGTGATAGTGCGCTTTTCTTTCAACCAGATAACTGGCCAATTCTCGTTGAACTAAGCGCTTCGCGCAGCTTTCTTACCTCATTTCTTTTTGATTTCAATTCACAGCTTCGACCATCCTAAAAAGGGTGTGGTATACCTCCTATATCCATTTCCACTAACCACAAAAAGGAGGTACACCATGACACCCTTGAGACAACGGATGATCGAAGATTTACAACTCAGAGGATACAGCAAAAGCACACAAACACTTTATGTCAATGCCGTCCGCCAGTTATGCGAACATTACGACAAAACTCCCGGTAAGATTACCGAAGAGGATCTGCGAGATTATTTTCTGTACGGCAAAAATGTAAAAGAATGGAGCCGCAGTACCAGCACTGTCGCCCTTTGCGGCATCAAATTCTTTTATGAAAATACCATTAAGCGTCCCTGGCCTACGCTGTTGTTTATCCGCCCCGGACATGAAAAAAAGCTTCCGGTCGTCCTCAGTTGTAACGAAGTTCGTGACATTTTGAGCAATATTCAGCTACCACACTACCGGGTCTGTCTGACCACGATCTATTCCTGCGGCCTACGCTTGTCCGAAGGCACGCACCTGAAAGTCGAAGATATCGACGGCGACCGCGGATTCATCAATATCAGAAAATCCAAGGGCCATATGGGCAACAAAGACCGTAACCTGCCCCTGCCACAAAAAACCTTGGAGCTATTGCGAAAGCAGTGGAAAAACCACAGAAACAAGATTTGGTTATTCCCGGCTGCCGGCCGTGGCGGCAACAATATGCCCTACGCCACAACACCGTTGAGCAACAGCAGTGTTCAAACAGCTTTCCGCAAGGCGCTCAAATCCACCGGTATCAATAAAAAAGCTACCGTGCATACGCTACGTCATTCATGGGCCACGCATCTTTTGGAAGCCGGCATCAATCTGCGTCTGATTCAGGCATGGTTGGGACATCGCTCCCTAACCACTACCAGTGTGTATACACATCTGACTGAAAAAGCAAAGACCAAGGCCATAAAATCCATCGATGAGCTGATGGGCGATTTTTAATGCGTCATGGTCGAGCTGGCGGATATATTCCGCCGCTATGGACCTGATTACATAGACCGCTTCGGCGATCGCATGTTGCCCAGTCATCACCGGGCGATACAAGATATAATTGCATGCCGCACCGATAAGATGGGTGGGCATTTGTATTGTTGTGAAAACCCGACCTGTAAACAGCTCGTCTATACATATCATTCATGTGGCAACCGGAGCTGTCCAAAATGCGGCCAGGACAAAACCCAGCGTTGGATTGAAAAACAGCGTAACCTGCTGCTGAAGACGCACTATTTTCTGGCGACCTTCACACTGCCCTGTGAGTTGCGGCCCATTGCCCGCTCAAACCAGAAAGTGGTCTATGATTTGTTGTTCAAATCCTCGGCCAAAGCCTTGCAGAAACTGGCCAAAGATAAAAGGTTCATCGGCGGTGACATCGGCATGATGGGTGGCCTGCACACATGGCGCCGCGATATGGGCTTCCATCCCCATGTCCACTTTATTGTGCCTGGAGGTGGACTGTCGCCTGATCGCAGCATGTGGCTGCCTGCAAACACTGATTTTTTTGCCCCTGTTGAAGCCTTGTCACCTATTTTTCGGGCCAAATTCCGGGATGCTCTCAAAAAAACGGATCTTTTCGACGTAGTTCCTGCCAATGTCTGGAAAAAAGACTGGGTGGTACATTGTAAACCGGTCGGCAATGGTAACAAAGCCTTAAAATACCTGGCACCCTATATCTACAGAGTTGCCATCACCAACAACCGCATAGAAAAGCTCGAAAATGATCGGGTGAGCTTCCGCTTTAAAAATAGCGACACCAATCAATGGGAAACTAAAATACTGCCGGTATTTGCTTTTATGCCTCGGTTCCTGCAGCATGTATTACCAAAAGGCTTCATCAAAATCCGCTATTACGGATTTCTATCTGCCGGTAACAGAAACCTCCTGGCAGTGATCAAATATCTGTTGGGCCACATCGGTGAACCAGACATCACCCCATCGGTATACGAACTGTATATCTGTCCTCATTGCGGTGCCAAGCTGCGCTGGGTCAAACCGCTGCCAAAATCATCAAGGGCTCCGCCATGAATACTACTGGATGCCGCAAAATCATTCGGTTGTTTGATCAGGCACTTTTTTACTCAAGACTGCCACAGGCGTGCTGCGGTCTTGATGGGCTGAAAGCTCCAGTATCAACAATCAATATCGCGATTAAAGCATCGAATGATATGTCAAAGAACATCTTTTCTATAAAATCTTTACATGTTCATGTCATTATCGTAATATTTACGCCTGCCGACTGTGAATGCACACCCTGGATACGCTTTCTTTAAAATCCAAATGAGACCCACGGCTTAGTTCAACCGGAATTATGTTTTGGCTTCGCAAAACATCAATTCTTTA
>CAYVQU010000368.1:0-2443 GCA_964453155.1 uncultured Anaerolineales bacterium
TTCATACCATAAGGTGAGACTTTTTTGTCCGCTTTACCGGAAACTAAAATTCTAATTCTTTCTGCTAAGTCGTTGAAGCCTACTTGACGGCTTTTCCCCATTGCCATTTTGGCGGCCATTGAAGCGATCCAAACCGAGTTCAAAAAATTTCTCGACGATCTGGGGATCAAAATGGGTCCCAGCATTCTCAAGCATATATTTTTTCGTTTTTTCAATCGGCCACGCGGAGCGGTAGGGTCGATCGGACCGTAAGACATCCCAGACATCGGCGACCGCGAATATGCGCGCGGTCAACGGTATTTCTTCCCGACACAACCCTTCCGGGTAGCCGGTTCCATCCCATTTTTCGTGATGATAATGGGGGATATCGGTAGATTTTTCTAAAAATGCTATTGACGAAATAAGCTCATGGGCGAATTTGGGGTGTTGGCGCATAATGTGCCATTCTTCGGTGGTTAAGCTATCTGGTTTCAACAACAGATTATCTGAAATGCCAATCTTACCAATATCATGTAATAGGGCGCCGCGCTTGATATGGATCAGATCGGCTTCGTCAATACCCATTGCGCGCGCCAACTCCAAAGTCAGCGTAGTTACCCGTTGGGTATGCCCTTCGGTTTCTTTATCTCGTAAATCTAAAGCCTTGATCCAGCCTTCCAGCGTGGTTTCGTAGGCTTCCGATAATTCCGCGTTCGATTGCTGTAAATTCGTGAATAACTCGGCATTATCGACTGCGATCGCAGCTTGGGTTGCCAGCGTCTCGAGGAAATCAGTCCACTCAATCGTGGGCCGGAGAGCTTGCCGATGAAAAATTTCAAGAATTCCCTTGACCTTGCCCCGCACAATTAAGGGCGTACCATAATGAGCTATAAAACCCTCTTTACAAAACAGAGCGGATCGCAAGCAATTATGCTCACAAGAATAGGTATTGCTGCTCCCGGTCAAGTTGGGATCTAAAGAGAGTTGACTGCCAAAACATTGCTCAATGGGTATGCGTGAATAATCGATTTCATTGGTTTTAAAGCCCGCACCCACAGCAAATTCAAAATTTTGGGTTTCAGAATTAATCAACATAAAGGCCGCTGCATCTACGCCGAGTTGAATTTGGGCCTGCTCCGTTATGGTCTTGAGGGAAATCTTTAGATCGGTGGCATTGGTGATGGCAGTATCAATTTCGTGCAGGGCGGCCAACCGTCGCAATCGCAGTTGAGTTTGTTCAAATTGAGTGGCGCGGTTAATCGCATTGGCTGCTATTTCGGTCCAAGCCCGCAACAACTCATAATCTGATTGAGAAAATGGACGTTTATTCGCCAGCCACAAGGTTCCGATGGGGGTCTCAGCTGAAATCAACGGAAACCCGGTCAGGATGAAGGGGTGTTGAATCAGGGTTGCAGTTGGAATATGCTCCATTAGGAAATTGATATCCCCCTGCAATGCCAGATCGTCGTCTGCCCTCGGTATATTTTTTCCAGTTAGTTCACTCCAAACTCCTGCAGCGGCCTCCAGGGTCAACGTCGTACCATCAGGATGCAAAGTAGCCAGCACGATACCGCTGGGAGAAAAATTTTCAGCAATTTCGGCGAGAAGAATTGGGGGGATTTCTGATCGTAAGGTTGCTTTCCGCAAGGCGGTTAACAATTGACGAATGAATTGCTCTTCATCCTTTTTGTCGGCCTGCACATTGATGGCAGCCGCGACCCCAACCAAGCCAGAAATTGCCCCGGCTTGACTGCGAGTTGGAAATCCGCGCACTTGCCATTGGGTTCCACCAACATCTAGGGTCGTATTAATATCTTCTCCCATCAGCCCCAATTTGGCAGCATTAATCGCCGGGTCATGGTTTTTAAACACATCAAAGACCGAATTACCGGTTAAGTCTCCAAATCCGGTTTGACGTTTGGGAAAATCGTTACGATTGAATAGGGTAAAAACCCCCTGGTCATCTAGTGCCCACCAGATATTACGAGCTTTCGGTTCAGTGGGTGGAGCTAGTTTTCGCAGTGGTTTTAATGGATATTTGCCCTTCCGGACTTCCCAACTGTGGGGTTGCGTAAAGTTAAAATTGCCTCCCATTTCCATTCCCATTTTTGTTTCCGTTTTCATGTTGAAGGGTTGCGAGTTGCAGAGCGAAATCGGCTAAAGTTGCAGCCTGAATGGAAAGAATAAGGTTTTCATCATCGGTTCCTAGACTGAAATTCTCGCCATTGTAACCAGAAGAAATTGCCCGCCTAGGATTAGCTAAAAGCATTTTTCGAAAATCTTGATTGACAACCGCGGCAGTCAACAACCGACTGACCTCTTTGACATTTGTTTTAGGTCGAGGAGCGCTCCCATATAATTGGGGGGTAAAGGTTGTGAAGTTGGTCATTACACCCATATCTCTATCCTTTAAGTAATTCATCTCGCAAGAGATTATAATAAGGTCGGAGGCGAAAACCAATGC
>CAYVQU010000369.1:0-2412 GCA_964453155.1 uncultured Anaerolineales bacterium
AAATCATCTTCGGTAGCCACTATTTGTCTGTGGGGTAACCCCTCTCCGGCTTGCCGGCATTTACTGAGCTGTCTGTCGAAAAACTTAGCAGAAGATATTCCCCTGCGGGTGTGGGCCGACCTGGACTACGGAGGATTCAATATTCTGGCGATGCTGCGAAAATATGTCAGACAGCGCTTCGACCCCTTTCTGATGGATATTGCTACGCTGGAGACTCATTCTCTTTGGGCACACCCCCTGACCCAGCGCGATGAACAAAACCTGAAACGTCTCTCCAATCGTCCCGCGCTCAGAGATGTAGAACCCATCATCCTGCATATGCTTCAGCGCAATTTGAAACTTGAACAGGAAGCCATTGAGATTCCCGCTCAATTCTTGCAGTATGGATATTAGTTTATATTCGCGCTGGTGCTTACCATTATGATAGGAAAATAATAAACACTATGTTAGAAGATAGAACTGCAAGAACGCTTTGAAATTGACCTGGAAGGATGCAATCCAGGCCTCAATAAAGGCCCGCTGTTCAAATAGTGGGAGTAAATCCATTTCCAAATCCCTGGCTCTGATCTTCCCGATTTTTTCTTGCAATGCCAGCATGGCCGATTGCACAGTATAAGACTCTAACCCATCCCGCTCCAATTTTTTTTCGAGTGGTTGGATACGTTGCTGCATGAACCATAATAAATCATAGAAATCACGACCCTTAATGGCTATTCCGGTGCTTCCGACCTGAAAACTGCGTTCCAAGCAGGCCAGCACCTTTCCAGCCATCATCGTCTCTAAAGAAAAATGGGAAGGCACAAAACTTCGCCCAAAATGGATCACGGGAGTCTGCTGGATGACTGCATGTTGCTGGTGTTGGCTGACTTCCGCCTTCAAATGTAACATCTCATCTCGATGTGGGGATAGGCCCAGTTCGTACAACACAGGAAAACGCAGCGTTAAGCGTAGGATCCCCTTTTTGCTTTCCTGACACCGGAGAGAAATCTCTTGATAGCCCCACTGTTGATGGAAATAGGCTAACAAATCGTCCCCAAACCGCTTCAACCCAACACCCTGGCTGTTATCTAAATCAATATCTTCGGATAAACGATTCAGGTTGTATAGGATATGCAAGCAGGTTCCGCCGTAGAAATTTAAGCTGCGATACTGCGGGTGATTATAGATGTAGTCCAGTACCAGAGACTGTAAAGCTTCTTTGAGATGGATGCGTTTGGTCTCATTGGCTAGCTGGTAGTCTAAGGCATTCAACGTATTTTGGAGGGTTTGGATTATGGTCGCCATATTGATCTCCTGATGTTTTCGTAGATATAGGCCATTTTTGGGGAGGCACTTATTTCAATATATTCCTGAAATTCTGTCCTGGTGTTTTGCGGTAATTCATCCAGATTCAGTCTCAATTCTTCCACTAGATTAATCTTATGCGTCTGTAGATATCTTGGAAGTGGTCGAAAATAGAAATAATCAAACAGCGCTTTCGCGATCGTAGCCTGATTAAAGATCACCCCAAGAAAAGTTTCTTGCGAAAATCCAGTGTAGAGCAACGCCTTAATGTGCCGATATGAAAATGTTCCCAAATCATTTTCGATCTGCCGGGTATTTTTGCGTGTTACTGCCGTGATTGGATAAGTAACTTCGGTTATGACGCCGGCGCGCTGGAGAATATACTCCAATGAAACATAACTCTGTGGGGTAATGATGGCACTCACTGCGGGCCGAAAGGCCGCCTGGTTTTGATGGCGTTCATAAAATTGACGCGACATGTAAACGCCTTTTTTCAACCGGATGACGTGCCCTTTTTTAACCCAGCGTGACAAATTCTCACGCACCTGCTGTGTGCTGGATTCAGCGATATTGAGCGTTTGTTTGAGCCCCGTGATAGTAAAATAGGGGAGTGCTTCAAGGGATTTTAACTGGTCGACTTGCATAAAAAAAGCTTTCTATATCGGATAATTGGTATTTAATGCATATTATCCGATATAAATTACAGATTGTCAACTGCTATATTATATTTTCATCAACTAAGTTAGCACTCAAACCACATTCTATCCGCACACGTAGTGAAGCGTACTGTTTTGAACGAATGTTGTCATGGAAACGCATCACCCCGATAATCCATCAACACAGTTGCCCATAGATGATCAAGCCTGGATCATAGCCGATACCCATTTCTTTCATAAGAATATCGGTTGGTACTGCAACCGCCCAGAGGACTGGCAAGCCCAGATCATCCAAAACTGGAACCGCCTGATTCAGCTCGATGACGTAGTGTTTCATCTAGGAGATTTGGCTCTAGCACGCAAGGCGGACGTCAAGGAATTGGTTGGGCAGTTGTCGGGACAGATTTTCATGCTGCGGGGCAACCATGACCGGTTTAGCAGAACATTTTATCAAAACCTGGGGATCACGTTA
>CAYVQU010000370.1:0-2410 GCA_964453155.1 uncultured Anaerolineales bacterium
GCATCTGCGGTTCGCTGTCGGGGCTCGCCTTGGATTGTTGCTATTAAATGCCCGTGCCCCCCCCCCCCCACCCCCACCGAAGAACCAACCCTTGAGCCCTTGCCCCCCGAACCGGTCGACGTGGAATTCCAGGCAGAAGACATGTATACGCTCAAAGGCCGTTATTATCCCGCGGCAGTCAATCCCGCCCCATTGATCGTCCTCATGCATTGGGCACCCGGTGACAAGGAAGACTGGAACGAGATGGCTTTCTGGTTCCAAAATCGCGGTTTGGCCGGAACCAGCCCCAATGTCGGGCAAGAAACCTGGCTCGATCCGACCTGGTTCCCACCGATGTTGGAAGGTCAATCCTTCGCCGTGTTCACTTTCACCTTCCGCGGCTGTGATAATGGCTGTTCTTCCTTTAATCCGAATGGCTGGTTCTTGGATGCCATGGCAGCCATGGAAACTGGGATGGCTTTAGAAGGGGTAGATCCCACCCAAATCGTGGCGATCGGTGCCAGCATTGGGGCCGATGGCCCACCGGATACTTGTGGTCCATTCAACGAGGTCTATGGCGGCTGTTTAGGCGGTCTGTCATTATCTCCCGGCAGCTATTTGGGAATTCCCTATGATGGCGCGGTCGCTGCCTTAGAAGCCCAAGAACCCCCGGTTCCGGTATGGTGTTTCTATGCCGCTGGTGACTTCGAATCAGCGCCGGCCTGTAAATCGGCGTCGGGCGAACTCTATCAACTCTTTGAATGGCCCGGCAGCCGCCACGGGATGATGCTGATTGATCCCGCGGTGGATCCCAGCGCGATGGAGTTGATCCTCGATTTCCTGAAGTTAGTTTACGGTCTCTAAGAATAATTGAATGACTAGCCCTGGCAATTATCAATTGCCAGGGCTTTTTATTTTTATGATATTCTTGAAGTAGATTCAGCGCGAGTTTCGCAAATGAGCAAATAAAACGAATTTCATTTTTTCGGACTTTCGCACTCGATGCACCCCCCTATACTTCCCCCCGAAATCGGGGGGAGAACAAATTCCCTCGACCGTTAAAAGTTACCCTGCCTGCGGGGGGATTTAGGTGGGCGAACTACGATAGCCCAAATTGATATTCGCAAAATTCGCCCATTCGCTCCATTCGCGATTAAACAATCAATAAAAGGAGAAAATCTTGAAATCTGCCTCGATCCAAATCTCTGCTGAAGAATATCAATCTCGGGCTGACATTCTAATAAAGCATCTCGAAACCAATAATTTATCTGGCGTAGTGCTGTTTGAGCGCGATTACATCCTGTATTACACCGGATTTGCCTTTATCCCTACTGAGCGGCCGATTGGGTTTGTGATGAACATCAAAGGTGAGAAGGCCCTATTTGTGCCCCGTTTAGAAGTCGAACACGCCCAATCCAACGCCCTGATTGATCGGGTGGATCATTATCTTGAGTATCCTTATGATCCGCGCCCCGAGGGGATTCTGGCGAATATGCTCCTTGAAATGGGGGTCACGGGGGATTTTGGGGCTGATCATAATGGCTATCCTTGGATATTGGGATATCGCGGCCCGACTTTGACTGAACTCACCGGTAAAACTCCACAGCGCACCACGGCCTTCATCGAAGATCAGATGATGATCAAGAGCGCGGCCGAAATTGAGTTGATCAAAGAAAGTGTCAAATGGGGCAACCTGGCTCATGTTTTACTCCAACGTTATACTCAAGTCGGAGTGACGGAGTCTGCCGTCAGTATGCGCGCCAGCAATGAAGCCACCCTGGCAATGTTGGATGCCATTGGCCCCATCTATCGCGCCCAGAGTTATTTCTCCAGCGGGGCCAGCGCGGGCTACCGTGGCCAGATCGGTCGGAATGCGGCCATTCCGCATGCCCTGGCCAACAATATCACCTTCCAGCCCGGTGATGTACTGGTAACTGGTGCCGGGGCGGCCATGTGGGGGTATTACTCAGAACTTGAACGCACCATGCTGATGGGCCCGGCCTCCGATGATCAAAAAAGAATGTTCGATCTCATGGTTGCCTTACAAAATATCTCTCTGGCAGCCATCGAACCCGGGATTCCTTGCTCAGAAGTCGATAAAATTGTCCGTAAGTATTACGATGAGCATGACCTGATGCCTTATTGGAAACATCATGTCGGCCACGCCATTGGATTACGCTATCACGAGGCCCCCTTCCTCGATATCGGCGATCACACTGAAATCCTGCCAGGGATGGTGTTTACGATCGAGCCTGGTCTGTACGCTCCCGATTTAGGCGGTTTCCGGCATTCAGACACCGTCTTGGTCACTGACGATGGTCTCGAAATGCTAACCTACTACCCTCGTGATTTGGAAAGTTTGACGATTCCGATATAATGGAAATAACAGCATAATTTGTTAGTTGGATAGTTTGTTCGATCCAACCAACAA
>CAYVQU010000371.1:0-2405 GCA_964453155.1 uncultured Anaerolineales bacterium
TCATGCTGTTAATGTACACCCTTCACCACCATAATCGGCGAAGGTATTGGTTATAGAATGGGGTTTTAATACCCCATAAGAGTAGCGTAGCAACTTTGTTGGCCGGTACACTACGACTCTGGACAACCTGGAGAATGCCTACATTCGTTTGATGGACACCCAATGAACCAGCGGTTACTGCGAACAGATGTTGGTGATTACCCGCCAAGCTTGTGCCATCATGGGCGTAGCCAACAGAATGCATCTTTCAATATGACCGTGTTGTCTTAGCAGAAAGATGATCTTTTCCTGGTAAATGAGACCACCCGAATCTGGTCCCAAGATCGGCCATACTCAAAATGTTCAAAAAACCAACAACTGGTCGCTTACTGGTGCCGTTGACCATAACGGGTCTTGCTCTGACAATGTTACCATCGAAGTCGTCCAGTACCTCGCATCTCTCAGGGCCACGCAAACTGCGGTCAGCCAATATAACTTGATATGCAATGCTGGTTCTATCGCTGCCATTGAGAAAGTCTGGCCTGATCGTAAACCTATTTTCCGGTAATGCTTGGAGTGGTTGTGTCAGATTGCTGAATCATCGGATTGTCTTTAATTATTATTGTCCCCAGCTTCAATTAACCACTGTTGAAACAGTCCAAACCAAATATAATCGTTTGGGCACTCATGTTGTAATAGACGCTGAATCGATACAAAACACTCAACCCACTGCAGCCAACGCTGTCGGGTTTCATTCTCTGAGCATAAATTGATAATATCGATGTATTGACTAATCATTACCCAATTGAGTGCAATAAATTCTCCCCTCAATTCGAGTAACCGATCTAGTTCTACAACGTTTTTAAAGAGTGCCCGTTCTCCAAAGTTATTCTCTAATCTCCGTAGTCCTGCGTGAGATAACTCAGCATAGTTACTCATGTACCGTAGGGAAGCACTGTGGGATTTTCGTGAACGGTATAAAAAAGCCCCCATATCTCGAGGAATAAGCACTCCTTTGCGAGCAGCTGCGCTTCTCAAAAGTTCTAACCGAATTTCAAAAATATAGTCGGAGGGGATAGGGAGTACTTGCAAGGGATCATCAGTTTCTTCTAACAAAGAATCGAAAGAATTGGCGTTATTATGCTGTTTTTCAAGATAGTACTTGTATAATTTGGTTGAGACCTCTGTTCTCAGTTGTGAGGGAAGTTCTGAAAATTTGCTAAGATCATCAATTCCCGATGTCGAAAATCTCAAGTCAGCAATAGTTTCGAAATAAGTATCAGGGTTTGGCGTGGTCTCCGGAATTACATTTAGTTCGATTAGCTTTGAGAAAGAAATATTTAAAGCGTCCAACACTCGTCGTAGAAACAGCGTTGTCACACCAGTACGACCATTTTCAACGCGGCTGATAGTACCATGAGTTGTACCCGCTAATTGGGCAAGCGCCGAAGTGGTGATTTTCTGAGAAACGCGAACTTCTTTTAGCCAGTTTGCAATAATAGTAGACGAATTTTCCATGTTTACACTTGCCTCTATTGATAAAGTTTAGTAGAATCTCAAATGTAAATTGTGTGCTCAATATACAATTCTCGATTTGTTTTTGTTCACACAAGCAATTAATCTTGGATCGATGTTTACTCGCATAATATAGTTCAATAGGAGTTAGATATGCAAAATGTGAATCTAGCAGTGCAGACTAAACAGCCTATTTTACTGAAAGGTCGGCTAAACGGCCCTCAACGGATGCATCTCTTGAAACTTCTGGATATGGAATACACTCCGGCAGAACTCGCCAAAGAAATTGGCTTCAGTCGGCGGTAAATTTATCGGGTCTATCGTAAATTTCCTGATTTCCCATATCGAGTAGCTGAAAAAATACTTGTGGATCAATGGGTCTGCATTTCGTGAGTGGCACCATCGTACATATCCGAAAATTGAATTAGCTTAAAGAGCAGCATACAGTAAAGCAGTTTTGTAATGTCTACAATAGATTTCGATCAAGCCACACAAAAACTAATTAACGAATTCGGAAATGACTATCTCATTGCAACCAAAGGGCGCAAGCCAAATACGGTGCGGGCATACACTTCTGCGGTAAAGGCGTATGGTGCCTATTTACAAGAACACCATTTAGGTTTAGAGCACCTCACTGTGGATGAATGCCTTTTTCGTAGCTTCCTTGCTCATCTTCGGCAGAGAAAGCATACATCTCATCATGATAAAGAATTAGCCGATAGTACTATTTCACGATATCTTTCGGCAGTTCATGCGTTTTGGAAATTCCTGTATCGAAAAGGACTAGCCTCACCAGTATTGTCGCGCGAGCTGATGGATATTGAAATTTCTTATGATCGCAATCCAACTATTCCTGTAGTAGAGTTTATGCAGAATTAGCAGCGGCAGTTCGCCATCGTTGGGTCTGTGAA
>CAYVQU010000372.1:0-2386 GCA_964453155.1 uncultured Anaerolineales bacterium
TTTTCAAGTGAGTGAATAATCCAACCGAGAGTACTGTGGTCAGGATGACCAGCAGAAAGAGCATGCTGCGCGGTGCCCCGGTATTGGAGTTAATCAGCCCGTCAAGTGCGAGAAAAATGAGATTGAGTCCCAGATAGGTTCCAATAGAACCGAGTGTTATGGACTTGATTTTTTCGCTGAGTTTGCCAGAGAGCAAGACAAAGACCCACACCAGGATAATCAGATTGGATCCGACGCGCAGCGGTTCCAACTGATCGGTCGCAGCGTGGATGATGATGTCGAAAAGTTGAATGATGATAATTGCGAGGATTAATCCTTTCGATAAAGGTGGTCTTTTTTGTGTACTCATAAGTTGCTCCTATTTCATTGTTTTCTCCAAAATTTTCTTTGGAAACAGTATTAAAAGCGTGATAAAATATACAATGTATAAATTATACGCAGTATAAATATTAAGTCAAGCAAGATCCATTTGCAATTTTGTACGGTGTATAATTTAGATCAGTTTTTAAGGAGTTTTGATTATGCCCCGACCAAAGAAAACTGCCGCAGAAATTCAGGCCATGCGCGAAAAAATTCTGGATGTGACGCTGGCGATACTAAAGGAAGCTGGCCCCGATGCGATTACCAGCCGGGCAATTGCGAAACGCCTGGGGGTTTCGCATATGTCATTATTTACCTACTTTAATAATCAAGCTACAATCGTGTCGGCATTGCGGAATCATCTATTATCGAACTGGTCAAGCGCATTCGAAAAGATAGAAGAACGAGCTTTAACAGAAGACATTCCTCCGTTAGTAGAAGAATTATTGGGCATCTTAGTGACTTTCGCACAGAAGAACCCCAATCTATATCGGATGGGCTGGGTTACGCCAAATAAGGGAAATCAGCCGCTAGAAGAACTTCAAACCAAGAAATTAATCGCGGCTGACCCCTTGGCAAACCTACTGAAATTGGGGATGGAGCGGGGCGATTTTGTGAAACGCGATCCCCTGCTGGCGGCCACCACTGCTTTAGGGATGGTCAATGTGCCTTTTATTTTGTTTCACACCGGCAGGATCGATGATCTGGTGTTTCGAGATAGGATGGTGGAAGAAGTACTTTTTGCAGCGATGGGGTATTTGAAAAACAAATAAGGAACAGATAGAAACGCAAATTCCCTGAGAATTTTCACTCAGGGAATTTTTTATTTTGATCTGCTTTAAGAACCTAATTCCCCAGCGCTCGAATTTGGCTGGCCCGGCTGACCAGGCTGGCGAATTCGACCACTTCCGGATCATCCCACAAGATCGATGACAGACGGTAGGCGTGATTGACCAGCTGCTGGCTGGAGGTTCCAGCGGCCCAGGGATTGTGGCGGAGAACGTCAGCGTATTGGGCTACGACCACAGCCAATTGATAATGAGGAGAAGCCTCTTCAAAGCTGCCAGCCAGGTCCCAGGTGTTGAAGTTGCCGTTGATCTCAGTGACCTGATGCGTATCCGGATCTTCCCAGCGGAGTTGGACGGTGGCAATTCTTCCATCCGTATTCGGGCGGAACATCACGGCGTAGAGGGCGGTGGCGGAGTGCCCGGTGCCGATCTCTCCAGCATCCACGGCGTCATTGCGGAAATCCTGGTCAGCCACATCCCTGTTTTCATATCCAATCAGGCGGTAGTAGGCCACCACATCGGGATTGAAATCTACCTGTACCTTGGCATCGAGGGCGATCGCCTGCAAGGTGGAAGTCAGATCATCCACAAAGAGTTTTTCAGCTTCGGCTAGACTGTCGACATAGGCATAGTTACCGTTGCCATTATCGGCCAACTGCTCCATGAGTACGTCATTCAAGTTGCTTACTTAACCGACTAACCCAAATCAACCTCGAAACACGAATTAACTTGACAAAATTGGCTCAGATAATAAGTTGAATGCTCATTCCTGAAGTATTTACCTCAGAGAATGTTTTGCTTGAGTGACCTGCTCCTTCTGCACCATAGTTTGAGGCAATTCAACTGGCAAATTCATAAGAAGCCTGCTCCGCAGCTGCCGCTCAAGCAGTTTTTCCCAGAAATTCAGTCAGGAAATATATTGGAAGGGTGCTAAATACACAAGCTTTCTCACATAACCACCATCTTCGATTGCCACTACCGTAAAGCTTTAGTGTTTTGCTGGTCTCATTCAGGCATAGAAGTCAACGTACCCTTTTGTAGTTTACTGCTTCTCCACCCGACATTCTTGATGCAATATCACTGATCCGTGATGATCTTAATTCTAAAACCCTGAATGATTTCTCCTGCCTGCTCCGCAATTAAATAGTTCTTTTGTAAACTCTGTAATCAAGGTAAATACGTTCTTGAATCCTATCTTCTCTTTTGATTTTCCTACCCCGAGTTTAGAAGATCCTACT
>CAYVQU010000373.1:0-2337 GCA_964453155.1 uncultured Anaerolineales bacterium
GAAATTGAATCAAGATCAAGTGTTAACTCTTGAAAAGCTACGTGATACCCTTCTGTCCAAGTTGATGAGCGGCGAAGCGCGGGTGGCTTTATAACTCGAATTGGTGGTTGCAAACTATGTTTTGCGTGCTATACTGTGTGTAGAGATTGCACATTAGGACACAGATGTCTGATCGGGTGACGGAATTCCACAATATCATGCCGCTGGCAAATCTGGGCTCGGTGCTAAAGCATGGTATCTTATGCCACGCCCACGCCAAACGCCTGACGCACCTGGATATATCGATGCAGGCGATCCAGGAGCGGCGCGATAGAGTGCAAGTCCCCAGTGGTATGCGGCTGCACAACTACGCTAACCTATACTTCCATGCCCGCAATCCAATGATGTACCGTAGGCAGGATGAGAGTCATAATTTATGCGTTTTACGTGTAAGCAAAAATGTGCTAGACATCCAGGGTACAGTAATCTCGGATCGGAACGCATCGAGCGACTATGTCCGCTTCCTACCCCCTGAGGGTTTGCACATATTACCTCTAAACCGAATCTATGCCGAAGATTGGCGGCACCCGAATGATCCGATAGATTTTTACCGTCACAAATCCCAGAAATGCGCTGAAGTGCTAGTGCCATATGAAGTACCACCGGAGTATATCCTGGGCATCTACGTTGTAAATCGCGAAATCCAAACCCAATTAGAAGAAAAAGGGTTCCCCTTACCCATTGAGATCAATTCAAATTTATTTTTCAGGTGAAGATCATGACTGGCGTAAAAATTGGCGATATTTTTGAGAGTTCTGCTCAAACACTGGTCAACACGGTGAACTGCGTCGGTGTGATGGGTAAAGGGATCGCCAAAGAGTTTAAAAAACGCTACCCGGATATGTTCCAGGATTATGCGGCGCGCTGTGAAGTTGGCGCGGTTCAGCTTGGCAAACCGTATCATTATACTGATTTGTTTGGCGAGATCTCAATCGTCAATTTCCCCACCAAAAAACACTGGCGCTCCCCCTCGCGTTTGCGGGATATCGAACATGGGTTGGATTATTTTTTGGAGAATTACGAAGGTTGGGGCTTGAAATCGGTCGCATTCCCCCCACTAGGATGCGGGAACGGGGGATTGGAGTGGCGTGATGTGGGGCCACTGATGTATCGGAAATTAAGCCAACTGCAAATCCCGGTAGAAATCTATGCCCCATACGGGACATCAGGAAAGCAACTTAGCGAAGCCTTTCTATCACAGCCAGGTTGTGCAAGCGAAAACCTGGTAGGCATAAAGCACCAGAAGCTAAAAGACGAATGGCTAGCCTTGCTTGAAGTGGTGTATCTGCTCTCGAAACAACCGTATGCCAAACCAGTCGGTCGGACAATCTTTCAGAAAATCAGCTACATTCTAACGGAATTAGGTGTTGATACCGGCTTCTGCTTCCAACAAGCTAGTTATGGCCCATTTTCGGATGATATGAAAGAAGCCATCACAATTCTTGCCAACGCCAACTTAATCCAAGAATCGCAAATCGGCCGAATGACCGCGATCATCACCAGTGAAGAATACGAAACGCAGCGGAGAGATTTTATTTCACGATTGCATCCCCATCAGAATAAAATCGAGAAAACAGTAGATTTATTCAGCCGGATCAAGAATACTGATCAAGCAGAAGAAGTGACCACGGTACTCTTCGCAGCCCGAAAACTGAAGCAAGAAAGGGGCAATGAAGCGGTCAGCGAACAGGAAGTACTCGATTTCATCACCGGATGGAAAAGCAAAATGCGCACGCCCGAAAAAGAAATAACTCTCTCTGGGGCTATTCGCAATCTGCAAATGTTGGGGTGGTTAAAACTCAACTATAGTGAATCGCTACCTTACTCATCGTTTTAGGTAGCACTCAACAAAGTATTGAAATTTACCAGCAATATGCCTAAAAATCATCGTAGCCTAGAAGAGATCAGTACCGAATATTTCAGCCAACACCCCGAAGAAATTGAAGATTACCTTACCGAAATTTTCAGCGAGTACGCTCTGGATGGCGATTCGGCAGCTTTGCTTTCTGCCCTCAGAGTTGTTGCGCGCGTCAAGGGTCTAACATCCATTGCAGATGAGATTGGCATGACACGCCAGGGTTTGCAAAAAGCGCTGTCGGCTAATGGAAACCCGCGCCTAGATAATATCAACGCCATTATGAGAGCACTCGGCTATCAATTGATGCCAAACTCAATTTTATAATATCGCCTTAGTTCAATGAACCCATTGGGGTTAGTCATGACCGACAAAATCACAGAAGACCAGATCGAACTGCTCGCCATCGAGCGCCTGGAAGATTTAGGTTATCACTATCTCTA
>CAYVQU010000374.1:0-2331 GCA_964453155.1 uncultured Anaerolineales bacterium
TCTTTTTTCGCTTTCAACCTGATAAACTCATCCTACATGTAGGGTAGTGAATATTCAATATCGAAATCCCCAACATTTATATCCTCCCAGTTGGGATGGAGAAGCTTGGATAGTCATCTTGATCATGGCGATCTGCGTTTTTCTGGTGACATTGGTGTTCTCTGTGAAATCCCAGCCCCGATTTTTAGCTGCTTACGGCCTGAGTGCGGTTGGGCTATTTGGCATCGGTCTGATTTTGTTCTGGCTCGACGCCACAGCCTTTCAGAAATACTATTGGTTTCGCGTCCCCGATGTCATGATTCCTTTTTTGCTGGTGTTGATCCCTAATTTGTGGGTAAATGAGGTTTCATTTGGACGAGCGCCAATCCGAAAAGTTAACTGGTCTTGGCTCCCCCAGGTAGGAGAATTCTTCACTCGGAACAGGTATATTTCCCATCTAATTCTGATCCTGCTGGTTGGTATTGCGGGTTGGCAAATTTGGAATTCGGCGCGGGCTGCCCCGCAAATTGAGGCTAATCGTCGTTTTACGCCGCCACCGATGATGACCTGGATTGCTGCCAATACCCCTGAAGATGCGGTTTTCATGACCGATGCCTGGCTGATGGAGTTTTATGTCCACGCCCAGCGCGCCATGTTCGTTTCGTATAAACACGTTCCCCAACAAGATCAAGATTTACTGGCCTGGTACGACCGCATCATGCTAACCAACGGACATGATGTCCCCCGTCAAACCATTCCCTTGACCAAAGCGGAATGGCGCGCTAACTTCTATTCGTTACCGGCGGCCACCATCCAAAAGTTAGCGGCCGATTACGGGGTAGATTACTATTTGGGAAAGCCCGGGCAAAATCTGCCTTTTCCAGTTATCCAGCAGACCACTGGCTGGGTCCTGTACGAAATTCCTGGCAAGTGATAAACAAACCCGCCCCGGTATTGGCCGAGGTGCTGTCGTAACAGGGCGGTTGGGGGACTGAAAATCTTTCGTCGGGTGACAATCATCCGATCCTGCTCACTAACTAGTCGGTTTCCTATTACAAAACTAATCTTGTCATAATAAAAATCTTGACTTTTATACAACAATCATTGTAATTGGTTATAGTATAATATCAGTGAAACTTATCACAAATGCTTTTTGAAAGAATATTGGAGAAACCAATGCTAAATATTCATGATTTAGTCGTATTTATCGAAGCCGCCGAGTGTGGCAATTTTAGCGAAACCGGGCGCAACCTCCATCTTTCCCAACCCGCCATCAGTCAGAAAATCGAGAACTTGCAGAAACACTTTGGGTCTAAACTTTTTCTCCGCGATGGCCGTTCTATGCGCTTGACCGAAGCTGGCCAAGCACTCAAGCCCATGGCCAAGGAATTGATCACTATGGCCCGGCGTTTGGATGAGTCGATGGTCTCTTTGCAGGGCGAGGTTATTGGTGAAATGAACATTGGGTGCTCCACTGCATCTGGAAAATACCTCCTGCCAGGGTTAATCGCCTCATTTCGCCGCCAGTACCCCCTGGTACGGATCAATGTCCAAGTTACCAGCCGCCAATCAGTCATGGACAAATTATTAGGTGGGGATGCCGCTTTGGGAATTTCCAGCAAGAAAATTCCCCATCGCGATCTGGAGTACCAACAATTTTTCCGTGACGATGTGATCTTGATCGTCCCGGCTGGACATCGTTGGGATCGCGGTGTTCCGATAAAACCTGTAGATATTTTAGATGAACCCATCATTTTGCGTGAAGAAGCCGCTGGCACGCGTGATGTATTTATGACCGCCTTGCAGGAACGTGATATTTCTCCAGACATGCTCAATGTCGCCATGGAACTTGGCAATGCGGAAGCCATCGAAATGGCGGTTGAACAGGGGATTGGCGTGGCTTTTATCTCCCGATTAGCTGCTGCCCGCGGTTTGGAGTTAGGTTATATTGCCCAGGTGGAGGTTGAAGGGATGGAACTCACCCGTGATATTTTCCTGACGCGCTGCAAACGGACGCCTGCCACCCGCGCTCAAATCGAGTTTTGGAATTTTGTCAACTTAGCCCAAATCGATGTTGCTAACAGTATCCCGATATTTGATTGTGAAGTGGTTGGTCAATAGGGATGGAACAGCCCAAATCGCGCCTTTGGGATAGCCTGCGAGTGCGCGTTGCGTTGGGGGTTGCGTTGCCCATTTTCTTAATTTTGGGCATTTTCACCGTTATCCATACCATTCGTGAATTCAATCTGCTTGCCGATCAGGCCCGAATCAATGCCCTTCAATTGGGGGACATTCTCATCCATAGGAGGCGTGCAAAAATAACTTCCCATTTTGAGACGGCTGAACTAATCG
>CAYVQU010000375.1:0-2294 GCA_964453155.1 uncultured Anaerolineales bacterium
TTTGAGAAGCCTTGAATAGGGTAACAAGCCGATCAATGTTCTGGCTGGACGTGGTGACAAGAACGATCCCAGGAGTTTGTTCAATTGCCAAGACGATTTCGTCCTTGAGGTTTGATTCGGTCATCGTGCTTTCGTTCGACCGTTTTCCCACCAGCGTACCCTCCATCATCAACGCATCTACCTTGGGCGGTTTTTTGATCAAACGATCCAAAAGTTTTCCCTTCCTGCCATGACCGCGAAAATCGCCGGTGTAAAACAAGTTCTTGCCTCCGGCTTCAACCAGGAATCCGTGGGCGTCGAAAGCCGAGTGGTCCATGAGAAATGGGGTTATGGTAAAACTTCCGATCTGAAACGATTGTTGTTGGTCGTAACAATAGGCTTGAAATGATTTTGCCTTTTTTGTTGTTACAAGGCCGGTGATTTCCATCAACGATGCAGAAGCTTTGCCGCAATAAACCGGAATTCCCTTTGGCAATAGATCAACCAGGCCATAGTGATCCAGGTGCGCATGGGAGAGGATAACGGCATCTATGTTTTTTTCGCCCTTTTGCAATTGGCTAAAGAGCGGTTGGGGCATGCAGGATTCAGGATCTTCATCCATGTCGTAATCAAGGGGAAAACCGATATCCAGCAAAATAGTAGTATCTTCGTGCGAAACCTCAACACAACTTCCACCGATTTCGTGGGCGCCTCTGTGGATTAGCAATTTCACGCAATACCTTTAAACATACGACCAGGCTTTAGACTGTTATGGTTCCCTATGGCTATCAAGTCCGGTGTTTTTTCACCCCAATCCATTCCTTCACTAATTCCTTTAAGAATCGTTGGCAGCAGAAATTCTTTTTGGCTACCATCAAATGCCGTAATAATTAAGCGTATCTCAGGGTAAATATTTGACACTTCAGTGCATTGTGAGCGGTTTTCAAAAAATTTTCCTTTTAGTTTTCTGTATGTTTTAAATTGATCTTCATATCCCTTTATGATTTCGTCCTGGTATTTTTGCTGCAGCCTTTCATATTTTTTCAGTTGACCAACCACTTTAGGTGTTTTTTTTGAGCGTATTTCACTGTTTTCAAATAATTTGACTTCATAAAAAACCAAATTACCGCTTTTTGAAATGCCTGCCATGTCGACCCGCTGTGCCCCCTTTCTTGAAGCATCTCTCTTTTTCTCACCTTCAAGCCCAACCTCTAAATCAATGATTTGCGGGGAAGACAGGCTGAAATACTGAACAACCTGTTTTTCTCTACCTGCAAATAGTTTGATTCGTCTTTTAACTTTTTGATAATGCTTAGAAAGACCATTTAGACCATTGACTCTTGTAATAGGCGCGGTTGAGTTCTCATCCAATCTCACATATGGGTTGCTTGTGTTTCTTAAACTAAGGAAATCTTCGTGAGCTTCGCAAACCATTTCATTTTGCGTACTCATTCTGATTTGTAAAAGAGTACCTCCATTAACAAGCACATGGACCCTGTTATTTCGTATCAGGATGAAAGCATCTTTATCATCAACCATTTTTTGCCACCAGGAGTGCTTCACATTATAAAGCCGGTTGAGTTCATCAATGAAGTTTTGTCTTAGCGTCCTTTTAAATACCAAAATACACCTCATGTTATGAGTGTCATTTAAGAACAAAAGCTTTGAAATTTGTCATTATACTTTTTTCCAATCTGATCAATATATAAGCACCCGTCCCCTATTCTCCAATTTACAGATGATGCGCACACAGCAATTGTTCGGGAACGGCTTTTACGGCAAGATCCACCAGATGCCTGTGATGGGTAAAGAAAATGATCTGTGTTTTCTCAGCCAGACTGGCCAGGGATTGCAGTGCCGCTGACGATCGTTCGTTATCGAAATGCACAAGAACATCATCCACAATAAAAGGTATGCTTCCACTACTTTCAATATGTCGCGAGAGTCCCCCCAGTCTTAAAGCTAAAAACATTTGGTCACGAGCCCCGTCACTTAAAGCATGAATAGTTAAGGCTGCGTTGTCTTCAGCACGTACAGCTTTAAGCACCGGATCGCCGTTATCATCAAAATCCGCCTTGAGTTCGGTAAAAGATTCTTTAGTCAGAATTCGGAAATAGTCACTTGCCGCCTCCAGTACCGGACTTTCATTGTGTTTCCTATAACGCTCGATAGCTTTTGCCAGGATGACGGATGCTAAATGCACTTTTGCATAGTGCTCCACATCTGACTGGATCTTTCCCGCTATACCATCGGCTTCTACAGCAAAGCCTGCAGCCTGGGACTGACCGTCAAACTGTTTTAACTCGCTTCGAGTA
>CAYVQU010000376.1:0-2288 GCA_964453155.1 uncultured Anaerolineales bacterium
AATTCACAGACCCAACGATGGCGAACTGCCGCTGCTAATTCTGCATAAACTCTTAAATAAACTTCTGTAAAAGGTTCAAAATCCAATATTCAATTTTAGGGTCAATCTCAGTCAGTTTTTAGTATGATTGCTGAAGAGATTTGATCTATTAACACAGCAATAGGTTAAAAGTACGCTTCTGGTGCTTGATTTTAGCGCGACTGTTATCTTTGTGCAGCCAGATTCCATACTTCTCTATGCCCACCTTCTCTGACAAACATGACAAATTTCTCAATATGTTCAGGAGTATCAGGCTTAGCTAAGTACGCTTCCCAGGACTCTTGCAACTCTCGCAAGTCTTCGTATTCCCATTCGACAACAACTACATCACGTTTGCTGATATCTGGCGTGTAAATACGGTAGGAATGGGTAAATATGGTGTTTCCTTCAATTCCTTCGATTAGCGTTTTTACTGCTGCTTCTTCGCAGCCAGATTTCACTGGAAACGTCCACCGTTCTACTATCATTTTGTTCTCCTTTTTATATCGAAAACATTGAGTTGAAAAGCGTATTCAAGAAGGTTATTTGTCGCAAGATTGATTTACCTCATTTGATTTTGCCTAGACGGGGTCATCCTTTGTCCCCAGCAAGGTAACTGCATCCACATACCGATACCACTCGAGCTCCATAAGTTGTGCGGCATGTTTCTGCACTGCTTCGATATCTGGGAATTTCTGCACACCGAATGACAACCATGGTTCAGATGACCATACTGTGTTACAGCTTATGACCATTTCAGCACCAACGCTTTCGAAAGACTCTTGCATTTTCGCCATGATTTTCTGGCGTTCTTCTTGACTCAGTTGATAACCGGCCTCCTGGAACTTCACCATATACAGTTTATAGATTGGTTCTGACATTTCTTCCTCCTCATATCCTCATATATTCTTGAATACGATCTTATTAAATCCACATTTAAAATAGAAACCACTTACATGCTGTGCAAGCGGTTTCTATTCGTTGTGATTGTCAATGTATTGCCAGCCTGCCCCGCATCAGCCTCACACATTTTTTCAATATTACAGATATTTTACTCCATATTCATTATTTCATATTTTGCATCAACCCGATCATCATTTTTTGCCGCACAACGGTTTGTTGAGCAGACCCGGCGGCTCTTGAACACCAAGCATCCCATCACAACATTTCTAGCTGAGCTACTCGCGCCGCGTACCCTCCAGGCGAAGCCGGGTCTGCTCCAACTTGGGTTAGATGGCAACCCCAAATTTTTTCTCATTTTTTATAGGAGATCATCATAAGAATTTCTTCACATTATGATCTTCTATAAAAGTAATTAGTCGAGGCATAACCGCTTTCAGCAGGTTTTTTGCATAATCCCTGGAAATATCAGTAACACTTACAACTGCAACTAAAACATGAAGTAACCTGAACAATGCTCGCTGGTAATCAACCCAACACTGTTCGAATGCGTAGTTCTCGACCCCATTTTGAACTAGAAGGTTATGATAATTTCTTAGGAATTCTCGTTCGCATTTTCTTCGCAAGTCAATTGGTACAGACATGATCATAAAATATGTTACATCGATTACACTCCGACCATATCCAAAGAGTTGCCAGTCTATGAATACCAGCTTTTGCTCACCTTCTTGTTCTCCAAACATCAAATTATCAACATGCGGGTCTTTATGTAGAAGGGTTATTGGGGGGCTGCTAAATTCAGCAAACACATTTGCAAATTTACTCCCGAATTGCTGACCAAGTTCTAGTAAAGACATTGGCAATGGATCATCTGGGAGTGCATTTTCAAGTTTTTCTGGAAATTTTGACCACCATTCCTGATATTGCCTCTGTTTGTATTCTGCAAGATAGTTAATCGGCGTTATGTAATCAATCTCTAGAATTTCTGACTTTTCCCACCAATTGGCGTGAAATTCTGCCAAACTTTGGAGGACCAATTCAACATTTTGGATACTGCACCCATCTTTAATATTTACAACGCAGTAGTGCGATAAATCTTCTAGTAGCAAAATGAAACATCCAGTTTCCAGATCGATATCCCCGTAATAACATTTTGGAATTGCCAAATTCGTTTTGGGTGCTAGCTCCTGATAGAACCGCACTTCTTTCTCATAATTCCTTGATTTTTGCATCATGGCCCGAACTTTTGAACTTTTACTCGAAAGTTTGGCAAACAAGGTTTTTGGCAATTTTTTACTTTCTGGAATGTACTCAAGATTTTAGTTTCCGCTAAAGCGGACAAAAAAGTCTCACCTATGGTATGAAAAGGA
>CAYVQU010000377.1:0-2281 GCA_964453155.1 uncultured Anaerolineales bacterium
CCTTCCAGCCAGGATAATTCCTCTGGTGTTAGTTTGATTTCTAACGCTTTGACGTTATCGATCACCTCTTCCGGCTGCCAACAAGCGATCAGGGCATAAATATCTTGGGGTTGATTCAGTACATACGCCAGGGCGATTTGGGGGAGCGAAACATCTTTTTGGGCGGCCAACTCTTTGGCTCGCTCGAGCCGGTTCCAGTTTTCACCAAAGCAATAGACTTCGACGCATAGTTTATCGAGATAAGTATCGAACTCATCAAGATTATCGGGCGTAAACCGACCGGAGAAGAAGCCGCCCGCCAGACTGGACCAGGTAAATAGGGGTATCTGGTGTTCTAAGTACCAATCCCGCGCCCTCTGATGGTCGGGGCCACTGATCGTCACGCACCCTGACCAGGGTTCTTTGGCCTGCTCAGCCAGGGAGAAATTGGGGCTGCTAACTGCGAAGGGTGTCAACCCATGTTTGGCGGCGTACTCATTGGCGGCAGCCACTCGTTCATGAGTCCAGTTGGATCCGCCGTAAGCCTGAATATGGCCCTGTTCTTTGTGGGCGTGTAACCGCTCTACGATGGGGCCAACCGGCACGCTGGGATCATCGCGGTGCAGAATGTACAGATCGATGTAGTCAGTTTTTAAGCGGGCCAGTGAATCATGGATGTCAGCCGAGATATCGAAGGGGGTGACTCTGTGGCGATCCTGATTGAGATGGGTACCCTTGCCGATCAGAACGACTTCATCTCGCAGGCCGCGGCTGTTGACCCAGGCTCCCACGCTGCGTTCACATTCACCGTTACCATAGACATGGGCAGTGTCGAAAGCGTTGATGCCAGCCTCAAACACACTGTCGAGCAGGCTGTTGGCATAATCTTGCTCTTGGGTGTTGCACATAATTGTGCCTTGTACCAGGCGAGAAACCGGTTTTTCAATTCCGGGAATTTGACCGTATTCCATTGTTTAATTCCTTTATGATTTGGTCAGAATTTATGGAACCGCAGATAAACGCGGATACCCACAGATAAAAACTTGAATATCAGCGTTCTTCGGTGTTAATCTGTGGATTTTTCATTCCATTGGGTACCGCAGCCCGATCTGAGCCCGAATTTCATCTAAGATGCTCATCAGGGCCAGGGTTTCGGCTAAAGGCATAATCTCGGACTCGAGCTTGCCGGTTCGAAGACAATTGCCAGCTTCGATGGCTTCGTAGTTGTAGCCGTTGCCTTCGTATGGGCACGGGATAGTTTGCTCTTTTCCACCCGATTTCAGTGTCAAGGTATCGGAGATCCACCAGGGGCTATGGATGCGGATCCAGCCCTCGGTGCCAATAATGGTGGCCTCATGGGGGGTGTTGGTGCGGACGGCAGTTGAAAGGACGGCTAATTCGCCAGAATCATAACCGAGAATGAAGGCCGTTTGTTCGTCGACGCCGGTGGAACCGATTTCGGCCAAACTCTTAATTTGATTTGGGGTCCCTAATATCATGTGGGCTAACGAGAGGGGGTAAATCCCTACATCCAATAGCGCACCGCCCCCTAATTTGGGATTGAACAGTCGCCCCTCAGGGTTGACTCCGGCTCGAAAACCAAAATCAGCCTGAATCATGCGAACATCCCCAATTTTTCCAGCCGCGATGAGTGCTCGGGTTTTTACAAGCGTTGGTAAATAGCGCGACCACATCGCTTCCATTAAAAAGAGACCTTTATCTCGGGCGACCACGATCATTTCTTTGGCTTCGGTCGCATTGATGGCGAAAGGTTTCTCACACAAAACATGTTTACCTGCGTTCAAGCAGAGTAAAGTATGCTCTTTATGGAAACTGTGGGGGGTACCAATATAGACAATGTCAATCTTGGGGTCGGTGGCCAATTGTGCATAATTCCCATAAAACTTGGGGATATTGAAATCTTTGGCGAATTTCTTAGCCCTATTGGGGTCACGGGAGCCCACGGCCGTAATCTGAGCATCTGGAACCGCGGCGATTCCGGTTGCAAACTTGGTTGAAATCGCACCCGGGCCGAGAATTCCCCAGTTGATGGTTTTAGTGGTCATTGTTACTCCTTTCAGGAAATGTTGGTTAGTAGTCTGTCTCATAACAAATTAGATTAACGTCATTGCGAACCCCACAGGGGTGAAGCAATCTGAATCAATTCTAGCTACGTTAGCTTATTTACGAGACGAATTACTTAGCTGGTTTGGATAAAAAAAACACCAAGTTACAAAGCTGCAATTCTTCCTTTGGAGGTGTGCAAAAATAAGATCCCATTTTTGAAATGGTCTGGAAGAAT
>CAYVQU010000378.1:0-2268 GCA_964453155.1 uncultured Anaerolineales bacterium
ATCGCACATACATTCCACTAGAATAGCGCTTGACAGGAGTATCGATGAAGCGCTCCACGCCAGAGAAATCAACGATCTCATCTAATTTTTTGGTGACTTCATTTCTTGTCATACCAAGAATTGCACCGTTCAAATAGATATTTTCTCGTCCGGTTAATTCTGGATGAAAACCTGTACCAACCTCCAAGAGGCTGGCAATTTTCCCTTTAACATTTACTTGTCCCGATGTTGGTACGGTAACCTGTGAGAGAATTTTCAACAGCGTACTTTTTCCCGCCCCATTGCGACCGATAATCCCAAGAGCTTCGCCCCGTTGCACATCCAAACTAATATCATTCAACGCCCAAATCGTTTCGCCTGTGCGGTTGCGTTGATCAGACTCGTCGACAATTTGATAGGGGTCAGGCTCGCCTCGCTTATTGGCCCACCACCTTTTTAGATCTCCATAAAATGTACCCGTTCCAATAACGCCCAGGTGGTATCTCTTTGATAGATTTCTGATTGAAATAACTGATTCGGCCATCTACTACACGGTATCCATAAATGTCATTTCAATTCGATTAAATATCAATATCCCGATAAAAAATACCCCTAATGAAAACAATGAGCTATAAATCAGATACAAAGGATCAATAGAACTTACACCCATAAACGCGAAGCGGAACATTTCTATAACCGGAGTCATAGGATTTATGAGAATTGCAATTCGCCAGATCCCTGTCACAGAAGAGAGAGGGTATATAACCGGGGTGGTATACATCAGCAATTGAACACCAAAATTGACCAAATGCTGCAAATCTCGATATTTGCTTGTTAGAGAAGAAACGATGATGCCTAATCCAAGACCCATTCCTGCCATGATCAGCATCAAGAGCGGCAAAGACAATACCCAAATATTTGGAGCGATATTTGCACCATTTATCAGATAAATAACCCAAAATATGAGGAAAAGGGTAAACCGAATAGCAAACGAGATCAAGTTGGATATTACGACTGAAATGGGGATACTTAACCGGGGGAAATACACTTTTCCGAATATTCCTGCGTTCGCAGTGAAGGTATTGGAAGTATTTATCAAACATGCCGAAAAATAGCTCCATATCGTAGTGCCAGCCAAATAAAAAAGAAAGGGAGGTATCTCATCCGTCGACAACTGTGCGATGTTGCCAAAGATTACCGTAAAAACAAGCGTAGTTAATATCGGCTGAATGAGATACCAAAGCGGGCCAAGAATTGTCTGCTTGTAATATGCAACGAAATCGCGCCAGACGAATAAGCGAATCAGGTCCCGGTATCGCCATAATTCTCCCATGCGCAAATCCCACAAACTTCGTTGTGGGCGAATGATTAAGTCCCAATTATCTTGAGAAGTTGTTGAATTTTGAGTAGTCATATTTTCAAATTTTTCGATTATAATCTTACATCTTAGTCCCCAGTTTTGGGTTCAATTTGGCGCTGGGGCGATCTCGGCAGATGAGAAAAAGGGAGTTTAAACAGTAGCTGAAGTCCCAGAAGCAGCAAACGCGGCTCCCGAAAAGGTAATTGCCAAAAACCACCAGCCATCTGATCTCGATTGCGGACGGCCAAAAATTTCTTGACAGAGGGCGTGATACATTCAACCAGACGATCATATCCGCCATT
This sequence comes from uncultured Anaerolineales bacterium, assembly GCA_964453155.1. Classification (GTDB taxonomy): domain Bacteria; phylum Chloroflexota; class Anaerolineae; order Anaerolineales; family UBA11858; genus CAYVQU01. Next base: position 1,642 of record CAYVQU010000378.1, read on the forward strand.
GTCGAGTCTCTCTAACAAGAAACGGATAAACCAGTGCAGATCCAATTCGCGCTTGAGTGGGCGTATTTCTTTGGCATAACTAGTGCCTTGGAGTATAGACTGCACGACAGCGCGGGCACCCCAAAAGCCGGTTACTGTTCCGCCAACAGTTGTTACCTTCACCTGACCAGCTGCATCGCCGATCAAGCATACCGACATCGATCCGACTTTACCCCAAGGACGCAAGGAAGGGCTATGCATGGCAACTTGCGAAGCCTGATAACGCAACGCTGAGAGGTGGTGTTTTTCTAAAAAATTATCTAATAGAAAACGACTTTGGCGAGAATTTTCACCAACCAAACCAAGCACGCCTCGCTCTAAAGATTCGGGAATAAGCCAATAGAAATAACGCGTCTCATCGACATCAAACCAAACTTTAGTCACGCTGGGGTCCCATCCTGAAGGCAAATCAACCTCTGCTTGCACGATGGACACTGTAGGTGGCAAGGGTATCCCAGCAGCTTTAGCCGTTTGACTCTTTAGGCCGTCCGCACCGATAACAAGATCGGCGGTCGCTTCAATTTCAGTGTCAATTGAATTAAAGATGAGTTTAACATCCCCAGCTTCATTCTCAAACCGCAGGAAGCG
>CAYVQU010000379.1:0-2251 GCA_964453155.1 uncultured Anaerolineales bacterium
TTCAAGGTGCAAAAAAGTGTCCACTAATTTCTAGCTGTTTTTGAACCATCCCTGAAAATCTATGAAATTCCGTTGGGGATGGTAAAAAGCTATTTGATTGTGGGGGAGACAGGCAGCGTACTGGTCGATACGGGCGTGCCGGATTCGGAGGCCGCTATTTTTGAGAAATTGACCGTGCTTGGCGTGACATTTACAGAGATCAAACTTATCGTCTTGACACACGGCCATTGGGATCATATCGGCAGTGCCCATGCAATCAAAGCGCGCACCAGCGCACCGCTGGCGGGTCACTATCGAGAGAAAAATTGGGTCGAAACCGGACAAACGCCCGCGCCCCCCGGACTGAATCTCAAAGGAAAAATCATGATGGCGCTCATGAAACTAGCACCGGAAAGAAATATTCCCGGCACGCCGGTCGATATCGTTTTGACCGAAGATGGTCTTGATTTGAGTTCTTACGGCCTCGCCGGTCGTATCGTTCATACCCCGGGCCATACTTCCGGATCCGTCAGCGTGGTCTTAGAAAATGGAGCGGCCTTTGTCGGTGACTTAGCGATGAGTGCCAAGTTTTTGCGGCTCACACCGGGGTTGCCCATCTTTGGGGACGATATCGCCACCATCCATCAAAGCTGGCAGGCCCTCCTCGATTTTGGGGCCGAGACGATTTATCCCGCCCATGGTCCAGTATTCTCAGCCGATGTCTTTCGGAAAGCGGTGGGGTAATCCTACGCCCAATTTCTGATGAAGCTTACGCTCTTTTCCCTGGTAATTCTATTTTGCTTTTCCTTTTGGCTGGGTCTGTACCTGATCCAACGCGACTGGCGTCAGGGCTATCTGAGGATGGCCGGATTGGGGCTGGTAACCTACGCCCTGGCCCTCGGATTTCGGGCCTTGGTGTTGATTGCCCCCGGCGATGCCGCTTTCCTCCCCGATTTCTTACACCGATTTTTCATTTACCAACCTGCGCTACTCTGGGCTGGGGGTCTGCTGTATTTGCTCCCAGAGGAAAGTCGCAGCCGTGAGTTGCTGCCAGTTTACAAGTACGGCCAAATTTTAGCTACTGAACTGCTGATCATTTTTAGTTTGCTGGGGGCCTTTCCAAAGTGGGGACTGGTTGTCGCCGTCGGATTACCGATTTTTGGCTATTTGATTGTGTTGATTCGGGAGCAGCGCCGGTATCAGACGGAATCCCGTCTGGCATTGGCCCTGGTCGGCACCATCTTTTTCGGACTTTCAATGGGGTTACTGATCCCCAATGATTTTTTCCCGCAGTTATGGGTAGTCCTGGCGATGGGTGGCGATTTACTGGTTTTGGGCCTGGGGATCGCCATCCACGATGCGTTTCAAGAGGGGCACCAACTCCGCCGCGCCATGTGGTACAGCTTGCAAAGCGCGTTTTTCGTCTGCCTGTTGATCGGGGGTCAGGTCGTCCTGGCAATTATGGGCCTCGGGGTTAGACTGACGATGTTGACTTTATTGCTGGGTCTACTGGCAACCGGCATCGCCATTGTAGTCTTTGCCCCCCACCTACGGCTGACCCGCACCGCCGAAGCTGTCCAAAACTCTGCCAGAAATCTGGATCCCGCCTTGGATTTTGCCACCATCCCCACTGCCGACTTCGTCCGCTACACCCGGCGGGCCTTGAGCTATCTCGACGACCTCCCCAAACTCGCCAGCAGCCCGCTAACGCAATTGCCCCTCATCGAAGCACGCTTATCTGATCGACAGGCCAATATCGATACGTTAGCCCGGGCCAACGAACTTAAAAAATTGCTCATTGAGAGCATTGCCCGTCTGAAACCCAAATCGGATTCGGACTTCGAACCGACCGATGCCTGGCGCTATTACAACGCCGTCTATTTTCCCTACGTCGCCGGGATCAAACCCGCCCGCCGTCGCCAAATGGTCACCGATCTGGCTGACCACGAAGCCGCGGCCCTCGAATGGTTCCGCCGCGAAGTCCCCGAACGAACGCTTTACAACTGGCAGAACAAGGCCGCGGAGTTAATTGCAATAAGTTTGTGCGAAAAACAATAGACGCGATTCAGCTGATACTGCGAATTTTCGCTGATTTATGTTTTGATGTATTGGTTAAAAGAATATTGAACACCGCCGAGACACAGAGTTTTCCTCAAGCACACGGCTAAATCTTTGCGCACTCTGCGTCCTTTGCGTCTCGGCGGTAAAAATCTGATTATGACAGCAATTCCCGGAATAGGGGCAGTTGAGCTAAGGTGGAGCAGGAGAAAAG
>CAYVQU010000380.1:0-2218 GCA_964453155.1 uncultured Anaerolineales bacterium
TTTTTTGTTGCTCAACGCTTCTGTTTTGCCTGAGTTACTGCAGTAGAGTCAACGGTGGAAGACATAACTGGATTGGCTCACGGACAGAAAAAACTGCCGCCGCGACAATTGATGTTTCCGATGTTTATGTGCCACCCATCGCAGGGGGCATGACTTTTTGTAATGATTGAGGGGGTACGAGATTAAGAAAGATAACAAAAAGGAACCCGGTTGCTGGCAGCAACCGGGTTCCTTTTTTACCAGGGTGGAAATTATTTCTTTCTCTGCTGCTGTTTCTGAATTCGCGCCCAAGTATCCCGCAAGGTAATAATCCGATTGAATACCATATTCTCGGCGGTTGAATCCAGATCGACATTGAAGTAACCACGCCGCTCAAACTGACAGCGATAGCCGTGCTCCGCGTCCGCCAAACCAGGTTCCAACTTACAGTTTTCCAAAACGGTCAACGAATCCGGGTTCAAGAAATCGGTGAAGTCTTCACCTTCTTCAAATTCCATTGGGTTTTCTTTGGTGAATAGCCGGTCATAGAGCCGGACTTCGGCGTCTAGGGCATGGGTCGCTGAAACCCAATGCAAGGTACCCCTAACTCGACGACCATCGGGGGCATAGCCACCTTTGGTTTCGGGGTCATAAGTACAGTGAACTTCGACAACTACCCCATTTTCATCGGTGACGTGATCCTGATATTTGATGAAATAGCCATAACGCAGCCGAACTTCTCGCTCCGGGCCGAGGCGGAAATATTTCCGAGGGGGATTCTCGTGAAAATCTTCCCGCTCGATGTAGAGTTCACGGGAGAAAGGAATCATCCGGGTGCCCGCGCCCTCGTCTTCGGGATTATTGATGGCTTCTAGTTCTTCAGTTTGATCTTCAGGATAATTGGTGATCACTACCTTGAGGGGATTAAGCACCCCCATTACCCGATCAGCAGATTTATTCAAATGCGAACGCACTCCTGCTTCCAAGAGAGCAATATCGACCATATTCGGATTTTTGGCAATCCCAACTTTCTCGATGAATTCGACAATGGCTTCCGGTGGGAACCCGCGGCGGCGCATTCCCCGTAAAGTCGGCATGCGGGGATCGTCCCAACCGCCAACCAGACCTTCCTCCACCATCCGGCGGAGAAATCGCTTGCTCAAAACTGTATAATTTAGGTTTAATCGGGCAAACTCGATCTGGCGGGGCATGAATTCACCCAACTGATCGAGGAACCACTCATAAAGCGGGCGGTGCGCTTCGTAACCGACATCACAAAATGAATGGGTTACTTTCTCCATCGAATCATTTTGGCCGTGCGACCAGTCGTACATTGGGTAAATGCACCATTCTTTCCCAGTCCGATGATGCGGGGGTTCATGGATGATGCGGTACATGGCCGGATCGCGAAGATTGATGTTTCCGGAGGCCATGTCGATTTTGGCGCGCAGAATCCGGCTGCCATCAGGGAACTCACCATTCTTCATCCGTTCAAGTAAATCCAAGTTTTCTTCAACCGAGCGATCGCGATAAGGGCTGTTGATCCCAGGTTTGGTCAATGTTCCGCGGTTCTTGCTAACTTCTTCAGGAGTCTGGTCGTCAACATAGGCTTTTCCCATCTTTACCAAACGAATGGCCCACTCGTAAAGCTCATCGAAATAATCAGAAGCGAAAAATAGGCGGTCACCCCAATCGATTCCGAGCCATTTGGTATCTTCCATGATGGCCTCGACAAATTCGGTTTCTTCTTTGGCCGGATTGGTATCATCAAAGCGCAGGTTCAACTCCCCACCAAAATCTTTGGCAACCAGATAATCAATCAACCAGGCTTTGGCATGTCCAATATGTAGATACCCGTTCGGTTCCGGTGGCAGCCGAGTGCGGACATAATCAAAACGCCCGCTTTTTAAATCGGCTTTCACGGCCTCTCGAATAAAGTCAGTTCTCTCTTCTTTTCCAGTCATAGCGACATCCTCAAAAATCAGTAATAAGTCATCAAATTTATTGCCGAGATTTTAACACAAAAAAGCCTGGGTTGAGGGTTGTGAGTGTGGGATCTCTCCACCCTCCACAAAAATTATAAAAAACAAATAAAAGCCCCCAAACTCCATTGACGCGCAAAATTTGACGAGTAAAATGACCGCATCATGATCTTGAAGCGTACCCGTCATCCCCAAAAGCATTGTTATACCAATTGCGTTCTTTCAAGCCATGAATTATGATAAGGCAAAAAACTAGG
>CAYVQU010000381.1:0-2204 GCA_964453155.1 uncultured Anaerolineales bacterium
TTGCTCAGTTTGGACTGGTTTACCATGTTCACCCCTTATTGTGAATAGACTCTTTTGTAAATATTAATTCTTTATAACGGGGATCGATGCCAATTCCGGTGTCAGTTATTTTAATCTGGACTTTACCAACCGGATGATCAACATAGGAATCTTCACGCTCGAATTCTCCGGTCACGGATATTTTGCCGCCATCAGGGGTGTACTTGATGGCATTCGACAAGAGATGAAAAAACACCTTACCCAGCGCATCAGGGTCACCCACTACCCGCGGTAAATCATCAGATAAATCAATAACCAACGTTTGCTTGCGCTCTTCAAACGTTTTGGAAAAATTATTACCCACTTGTTTTATTGCCGAAGCCAAATTTACTGTTTGCGATTTGAGTTGCAGCCCGCGGGAATCGATCTTGGCGACTTCGAGCATACTATCAACAATTTCATGTAACCGAGTAGTACCTTCGTAGATCCCCCCAATGACTTTGCGGTAATACTCGTTTTCCTTGAGTTGAGGATCTTCCATCAACATTTGGCTGTAGCCGCTCAGAACCGTCAACGGCGTCCGCAATTCGTGAGATGAAATGCTAATAAAATCCGATTTGGTCTGATCAATTCGCTCTAATTTGGTGTGCGCATCTTCCATGGCGGAATAAGCGCGTCGGAATTCATTATTAATCCGAACCAAGCTCTCTACCAAGCGCGCATTTTGGAGGGCCACCGCAGTTTGATCCGCGATCGTCTCGAGTAAATTTAAATCTGAGGCTGAATAAGAGGTGCCGTTTACTTTTGGTCCCAGAGCTAGCAATCCAATCCACTCATCTTTTGCATGGATAGGAACAAAGACATCCATATTTTGACGCGTCAACCATAAACGTTCCCCTCCGGTAACCTTACTAAAACGGGGGAGCATTTCGACTTCTGAAATCGTTAGCGGAATGCGATCATCGCTGAAAGAGGTGCTTAATGCCCCATCTATTGGCAATAGACCGGGAATGTTCTCTTCTCCATCCGTTTCGTGGATGGCCAGAATGCGGTAACGACGCTGGGCATCTTCCCCCATTTCCGAATCGACCGTAAATACGGTGCCGCTTTCAATCCCGATCAGATCACCGACTAAATCGACAACGACCTGGGATAGCAATTTGACATCCAAAATATTGCTGATGTTTTGACTATATTCCCTGAAAATCTGGCCGTAATCCTGTCTTTCACCGACAAATAATCGTTGTATCCATTTATTTAATACCCTTAAGATAGGGTTGAACAAAACGATAACGATGAGAGCCAACCCTAAACCAATGTGAAATGGAGAGTAACGCCCGTAATCCGAAAATAACAGTTGCAAACCAACAAAACCGCCCAGATATAAGCCGATCTCGATGAGCGTAGTGAGTAAGGTGCTGACAATTTTCGGGATCGCGGCGCCCAAATTCGGCAAACGGGGATTAAGGACAAAAATGGAAATAACTACCGCTCCTAGTGCGGCCAATAAACTGCCAAAGGCGTTTTGATTTGTCAGCACGAGTGCATTGCCTCCCAAAATGAGCACCAACCCAGCTGTCCAAAAAATTATTCGATTTCGCCGCAGGCGTTGAGTTTCATTCCGAAAGGCCGCCAGGGTATATCCTAATATTGCCAAGCATAAAATACCCCATAACAGCCAACTACCATAATCGAGGGCCACTTGAATATCCCCCAGAGTTGGATATTGGGACATTACGATTTTAGCCATAGAGAACCAATTCTGGTCTAGTCCAATGACACTAAGGAGCCCCAAACCAGCAAACAGCAACCAACCCAAAATATCCTTTTTGATTAAAAACGCGCCGCTAAGCTGTAATATAAAGCCGACCCCCAATATAATCCCATACAAATATAGCCGAGTGAACCCCAATATTGGTAAAACACTGGTCTGATTTTGGCTCACAAATATCAGGTTCACCTCAACCAGAAAGGATATTAGCAAATAAGCCCCCAACCAAAAACCAACCCGATCCCGAACCCCTCTCTTTCGGTGCGTGTTCCCAACCATCAAGCCAAAGAGAACTAAACTTATACCATGAATAAAGAAATCGTAATTGAGATTGAGCATGAAGGGTATCCTAATTCTGCCCAGTGATTATAGCCTACAAATATAGACAAATATATTAATTTAACGTAGATTTTGCGCAAATAGGAGCCGAGTTGCAAAAAACGGCTCAAAAAAT
>CAYVQU010000382.1:0-2184 GCA_964453155.1 uncultured Anaerolineales bacterium
CACCAAAGCCGTAACCAAAGGTATCGCCATTGGCTCGGCAGTCATCGCTGCGGTTTCGCTGTTTGGCTCCTTCATCACCGATGTAGGGCGCGTCGATCCTACGGCGCTGGCTAACGGTATCCGCGTCTCCATGCCCGGCGTTTTCGTGGGCATGCTGATCGGTGGCGCTATCCCCTGGTTGTTCTCCTCCTTCGCCATTCAGGCGGTAAGCCGGGCGGCATCGCTGATCATCGAGGAAGTCCGCCGCCAATTCAAACTTGGCGTACTTGATGGCAAAATTGAGCCGGATTATGAAAAGGCTGTGACCATTTCGACAGAGGCTGCGCAAAAAGAGCTAGTCCCACTGGCGCTGATCGGCGTGCTATCCCCCATCATCGTTGGTTTGGTGCTGCAGGTTGAAGCCCTGGGCGGCTTCCTGGCGGGCCTGATCCTCTCCGGACAGCTGCTGGCTGTGTATATGAACAACGCTGGCGGCGCCTGGGATAACGCCAAGAAGATGATCGAAGACGAGCCGCGCGACCCGGCCAACAACCTGGGTAAAGGCTCTGAACGACACATGGCTGGCGTGGTCGGAGATACCGTCGGCGATCCCTTCAAGGACACCGCTGGCCCGGCTCTCAACCCGATGATCAAGGTGTCCAATCTGGTGGCGCTGATCGTTGCCCCCATCGTTGTGACTTACAAAGATTTGGGTTGGGGTGGATGGTTAGCCGTTTTAGCCCTGCTGGCTGGCCTGGTATGGTCCATCATGCAAAGCAAGAAGCCTGTTCCTGATACGATCGCTGCTTCAGGCGACTAAATTCACATTCTTACCCCTTGGCCCCTCAATGTTGGGGGGCTAAAATCCTAACAAACCAAATCCCCGGCATCGAGTGCATGCCGGGGATTTTTATGTTTTCGTGAAGATGCTCCTCACCCAATTTTCTGCTGTTTAAGGTCTTCTAGCACTTCACCAATTAGATTTTGATGAATACGTAGTCATCCCCTCGGCATTCCAAATCTCGCTTGTTGACACGGAGTTTGGAAACCTCGGCTATGACCTTCACCTTAGAGATCAACGTCCTCGATCTGGAGTCGCCCATCGTGGGCGTGCCCCTGACCGCCCGGGGCTGGGATGTCAGCTGGCTGGGTGATCAGGCCGGTTATCTCTACGGCACTGCCTTCCCCACCTGGGCGGGCAACACTACCATCACCGCCCACGTTTGGGATGCAGACAACAATCCCGGCCCCTTCGTCGATCTGCACACCCTTCAGCACGGCGACCTGGTGGAGATCAACGCCTGGGGGCAGATCTACACCTACGAGGTGCGCGAAGTGATGCAGGTACGCCCCGACGATCTGCGCGCCCTGCCACAAGATGACTTCGACGTGCTCACCCTGATCACCTGCCAGGGCTTTGACGAATCCAGCGGGGAGTATGGCTGGCGGCTGGCTGTAAGGGCCGTTCTAATTGAAATAGAGTAATACTCCGATATTCTTGTGCTATAATGCCAACAACAAAACAGCCCGCACCATCGGGGACACGATGGGACAGGCACATTGATTTTATCACCCACCCCGATGACTGGCGGTGGGTGTGTTGTATTTTTCAAAATTCAATTTAGGAGATGAAGTCATGGGTGAAAAGGGTAGCAATCGGGAAAAAAGTAAAAAGAAGATAAGGAAAAAGGCAAAGCTTACTTTACTTGAAAAGCGGAAACTCAAGAAGGCAAAGAAGAAATCAAAATAAACAGAACTTCACCAAAATTTATCTCAATACCCGCACTATCGGTGGGTGTTTTTCGTTTACTTAGGAGGTCAAATCATGGATAAAAAAACTTTGGGATATGCGCTACTTATTGGCGGAATTGTTTTAGCTGCCATTTTCCTAACGGCTGATATGACTGGTTTAGGTGAAGGCCTCGAATTTGGTTATAAACAAATCATTGGAACCGTCGTTGGGGCCATTGCTATTGTTGTAGGACTAGTACTTGCATTCAAGAAATAACTTATCTTAAATCATTGGGAAACCGGGGACTATTTGAAAATTGAATAGTCAATGTGCGCTTTGTGGTACGGGGGAGTCAATGGAATTTATTATTCCAGAGAGAAATTCCCTTGACCAATCCCCGACTCGGTGTAGAATTAACCTTGTGGGGCGGTGGCGGAATTGGCAGACGCAAGGGACTTAAAATCCCTCGGTAG
>CAYVQU010000383.1:0-2179 GCA_964453155.1 uncultured Anaerolineales bacterium
CTCAGTTTGGACTGGTTTACCATGTTCACCCCTTATTGTGAATAGACTCTACTGATATTTCAAACGAAATCTTTCATGTGATTAAATGTCTTGCAAATGCACACACTTCACCCATCCTTTGACAAATGGGGCTGATTCATCCAATAATATCTTCATTGCCTTTTTGTTTCGTGACCGAATAGCAATGCTAGGGCTGGATTGTAAAGGTCCAATTTTTTGGACAATTTCAGCACGTTCAGCGGGATACAACCGGGCTAAAATGCATTAACTCGTAATCGCCCAACTGCTGGTGAATACACTTTCGTCTGCTAATAACTTGAGCAGGATCGCTTTGATTGGAGGCACCGCGGCCTCGGTTGCTAACAAATGGCCGAATAGCATCGCATAATGCAGCTTCACAACTGCGAGGGATTCTTTTTCAGCCAAAGGAATGATTTCGTCCAAATAGGGGGCCAATAAATCGGGACGCTCTCGAACAACTTTCTCCAACGCATCGGAGCCATGGGCTCGTACGACATCGCGCTCATGTCCCAAGCTATCCAATAAGTCTTCGAACATGAAGGTGTTCTCTAAAACCATTGCCGCGATTTCATTGGCTCGTCCAATCGAGCGGATGTCACCTTCTTGCAACCAAGCGATGATTTGACTCATTTCGTTATCTCCAAATCTTCAAAAAATTGTATTCGTCAACAGTAGCTTGAACACTTTTTTTCACCGCTGAGACGCGGAGTTCACAGAGTTTTTCTCAAGTAGGAGTGTGAATCTCTGCGTTCTCTGCGTCTCTGCGGTGTTCTACCTTCTGTTGATGATTACAAAATTTTCAAAAAATGATCCGCTTCCAGCCGAGTTTTCAGCATCCAATTATATGTCAAAAAATGACCGATAACGATTGTACAAATGCCCAGCCTGGCGATAAGCCGAATTGGGACTCATAAAGTGGGAAAATTCAAACGTTATACCCTTTTCCGCACCCGCCTGAGCCGCGGCCTGGAGTTTGAGCAGCAATTTCTCCCACTTAATGGGCAAAAACTTGATGGGCATATCTCGGTCGAAGGATTCGGAATTTGTCCAACAGCGCAGACCGTGGCGGTCGGCCAATTTTTTGTTGACTGCCAGATAGGCGGGTAATTCATGAAAGCCAACATGTCCATCTTGGAAGGCAACGATGTCTACTGCGCCGGCAATTCCAGCGAATACTTCATCCCATTCGGTTTCGTGTTCTTGGATGGTGATCCCATCTGGTTTGTAGATTTGCGATCCTGCTGAACTGACTGATTTAATCCCATCCATCCAAGGAGAGATTAAGACCGGTAATTTGCCCTCAGAAATTTCTTTGCAATGGTGACCCATCGTCGCATACACATCGATGATGCCCTTCGTCCGCCGGCTGACTTCTTGGGTCAGATACCAGCCCTTGAACGCCGACCGGTGACCATAGCGCGCCCATACTTCGTCGACCGCGGCCCGGTTGAGATCTACTTCGGTCTGGAATTCACCAATCTGCCAATAATGGCCGGAATCGTAGGTGCCAAAGAAGAAGGCCATGCCATATTTTTCCGCCAGGCCTAGGAATAAATCAACCAAATCCACTGGTGGGCGATGGCAGCCCTGTTTTTTGCTTAGGACCTCTGACGGATAGGTCAACCAGCGTTGGTACCCGCTGCGGATCAGGATGACGGTATCGATTCCAATGGCCCGCATGGCCCGAAAATCACGCTCCCACTCTGCAGGGCCCCAATTCTGGTGGGGAATATCATGGGAAATTTCGTCTAAAAATGTGCCGGTGATTTGGATGGCTTTCATTGCAGCTATTTTTTTCCATCCAGCGACGACTTACTCCGCGTTCGCTGTAAATCATAATCAGGGATGCGGCGTTCGAGTAATTCCAGGGAAATGTCGATTACCTCGCGGGCTTCGTCTGGGGTGGTGGTCCCGATGGTGACCATATCTTGCTCCCGGATCGTGTTCCACACGAAAGCTAAGCCCGAAATTGGCAGCAACCGGCCAGCGGCCAGCGGCTTTATCGTCATAACCGGTTTCTGCGCGTTTTTAATGATCTTCATGACCCAGTCGGTTTCGACTTGCATCAAAAACCCGGTCGCATTGTAGAGTTGAATGTAGGTCTCGATGTCATACTCATTTTCATCGGTATAGATCACGGTTTCTGGCATATGGGTCG
>CAYVQU010000384.1:0-2156 GCA_964453155.1 uncultured Anaerolineales bacterium
TGCGTTCAGCCAAACCAGTTGGTTGGCCCAAAACATCCGCGGTTTGTGGATTATCAGGTTGTGAAAATCCTGGCCTGATCTGGCTGACTGATGAAGAAAACCGGAGTTACGACAAAGGACGAAGAGTTTTTGGATTCACAATGCATCAATGAAAGTGAAAGCGGAGTGAACGTAAAATGACATCCATCAAACGTCACGTTCTCCCCGGAGAAACGGGCGGTGATACTGCCTGGTTCAATCGACAGAATCCATTCGAGCAGCAAGTTATCTTGCGGCAGGTAGCTTTCAAACGCCGCCACTGGCCCGATCTTGAAGATGGGCGGTTCAGCAAACGTCCCAACTATGCTTACACCCACATCTTGCCAGCGGGTCATGAACATCTTGCCTTTTATGAACCATTGGCTGAACCTGTCCTGACCTACATGGCCGAGGCCGACATCGCCTTACATACCGAAGCCCTTAATCTAAAGAGTTCCCAGGTTGCCTGCTTGAACATCTTATTCCCCTTGCGAATGGATTTGGATTTCGCTGCGGCTGTTTTGGAGCCATTCTTCGAAGATTTGGATGCCGTCACGGTGGTCGAATTCGAATACACAGGCCCGCCGGATGCTACAGAGTGGATGGGAGAACCCCGCAGCGGCAAACGAGGCCAAAATCGGACCAGCATTGACGCCGCTATTTTCTGGATAGACACCGAAGGTCAGCAACACGCCACTCTTGTGGAGTGGAAGTATACTGAGCGCGGTTTCGGAAAGTGCAGCGCGTTTCAGTCTGGCTCAAAGGATGACAAGGCTCAGTGCAGGGCAATGGATGTCGCCAACGACCCGCAACCGGGACGCGCCTGTTTGCTGATCACCGGCAAACGTCACCGCTCCCGCCGTTACTGGGAGCATATCCAGAGAACTGGCATCGCATTGGAAGCTTTTGCCGATGTGGCCGGGTGTCCTTTCCAGGGACCATTCTACCAATTGATGCGCCAATATTTGCTGGCTGCGTATCTCCAAGAAAGTGATCTTGCCGATCATGCAGATGTGCTTTCGATTGGATTTGCCGGGAACACTGCCTTGAACCAGATACCGCGCCAACTGCGTCCAATGGCTCCCACTCAAAACGCCACCATCCTCGACACCTGGAACGCGGCATTGGAAGGCGTTCCCCCCATGCGACATCTTACTGTGGAAGCATTGATGAACAGCATAAACCAGACAGGCAGCTTCATCCCTGGTTGGCGGGATTATCTTCGAGAACGATATGGAGTCTAGAATATGCTCATTCCCGGATGCCAACGTTGGACTAGATACCTCTATTAAGATGAAGCCGTGGTACCTAACTCCTTAGATGACGTATGAAACGAGTTGCCTGGGCCACCGATTTACATCTGGAATTCGTTACTTCACCAACTGATTTCGATTTGCTATGTGAGACGATTGCTGCGCGAGAAGCAGAAATCCTACTCATCGGCGGAGATACCGGCACAGCAAGCTCGCTCAGGATATATTTCCGGATGCTGGAAGAACATTTGCAGCTCCCCATCTATTTTGTGCTTGGGAATCACGATTGCTACGGCGGCTCCATTGAAGATGTGCGCTCAGTCGCGGCCTCTCTGGCGCAAAATTCCAAGTGGCTGCGGTGGCTGCCGTTGGAAGGCTGTGTCCGGCTTACGCCGAATACCGGGCTGGTGGGTCATGGCGCATGGGCGGATGGTCGCTTGGGGAATGGGATCAAATCCCAGGTTTTGTTGAACGACTTCGTCCACATCCGAAATTTGACGGGGTTGTCATCCGATGAACTTTTTGCAAAACTCAATGACTTGGGAGATCAAACTGCCGATTATTTCCGTAAAATTCTCCCTGAAGCTATTGAGCGGTACCATAATCTGCTGCTCTTGACCCACGTTCCCCCCTTTAAAGAAGCCTGCTGGCACGAAGGGCGTATCTCCGACGATGAGTTCCTGCCCCACTTCACCTGCCACGCATTGGGCAATGTGCTCGTTGAAATGATGCAATTGCACCCAGAGAACAATCTGACCGTTTTGTGTGGTCACACGCATGGTAGTGGAACCGTACAAATTCTGCCGAATTTACTGGTCAAAACGGGGGGCGCTGAGTATGGACAACCTGCCTTACAAGAAATGATCCTGGTAAACTGAATACGGC
>CAYVQU010000385.1:0-2108 GCA_964453155.1 uncultured Anaerolineales bacterium
TCTTACTGCTCCATGCTCTTCTCGGAGCAGCTTCATTTACCGGAAACTAAAATTCTATGTGAAATGGTAAAGGGTAAAACCTTTTTAATAACAAGTGACAGTTTCACCAGCGGGGATTGTCCCGTAAGTTTCCATTACAATGTGGGAGTGCGTAGTGAAAAGGATCGCTTTCCCAGCGGGTATACACCAAGCCGTCACTTTGTAGATAAACAATGACATCATCATCCGGACTAGAAGCGTTTGGATCCCAGGCCCAAGACGAATCGGCTGGATAGCCCCGATTCTCACAAAACGGTGCGATAACAGAATCGTAATCACCTGTCGATTCGCCGCCGCCCAAGCCAGCCAGAACATCGGCATAAACATTGCTAATAGAGGGACCCATCACTGAGAGTACCACGATAACCACCACGGCTACCAATACCAGGATAAGGGCATATTCCACCAGCCCTTGGCCTTTTTCCCGCGGGGTTAGTTTTTGATACATAAATATCATTCTCCAAGAAACAAATTCAATCTTTGATCTAAAAAAGGAAATGAAAATATCACAACCTTGATCGCTTTTTATTTAACATCGGTTGCAAATGAATTGCAGACTTGCTCTACTTTATGAAAAGCTACTCGTTTTCTACAAGTAGCTGGAGCCATTACGAGTAAGGGGTTAGGGGCAAGTACCAGAAGTTCTTTCGTACATCCAGGCACTTTCGGCACCGGGCCAATCATCCGTGGTGGTATCACTGCCGTCGGCAACCGACCAACCAGAACCCAGGTCCCAAATTTTGTAATCAGTACCTGAGGGGCGGGTACTGCAAAAATGGACGCGGGCCCCATCACCGAAACCACCATCATAGATTACGCCGGATCCCCATTCTTTGCCATAGGGATCATCAGGTTGCAAACCATCATAAACATCTGCAAAAACACCGCTAATAGCAGGCCCTAACAAGGCTAAAATAACAATTGTGACGATGGCCACCAAGACCAAGATCAGCGCATATTCCACTAGTCCCTGGCCTTTTTCCTGATTACTGAATTTGGTTTGAAACATTTTTTCTCCTTTAGTTCTGCTTAATAATTTTTATGCCTATCTTCATTTACTGAAGCTGGCTAAAGTTTACAAATTGTTTGAAAGGTTGGCTTGCAACACCGGGGGGTAAGTAGAGCTTTCCCGCAGCGACTTGATGGATTGCAGCTAACAAGGTGTGGCGCGGGGCCGTTTTAGGGAAGTAGCCTCGCACGCCAATTTGGAAGGCATTAGCGATGTCTTCCTGCCCTTCCAGGCTGGAAACCACTAAAATTTTGGCATCTGGATCCAGGGCCAAAATTTTTGTGCTGGTTTGCAACCCATTTAGGCCGGGCATGAGGATGTCCATCAAAACAACATCTGGTTTGAGCGTGCGATACAACTCGATGCCCTGCCGCCCATTACCGGTTGTGCCAACCACTTGCAAATCTGGTTCTTCAGATAGAGCTGTGACTAATGCTTCCCGCATCATGGGATGATTTTCGATGATGATGATTGAAACCGGGCGCGTTTTCATGGCCGGAATCATACAGAAAAGCGGTGTTTACCCCATCGCTAGATTGTTTATATTTTGTTGATTTTTGTTGAGGTGGGAATTAAACAAAAAACCTGCTGGAAATTACGCCAGCAAGTTAAACCTGACCCTAGATTGGGTTTTGGGCTATATTTTCACCTATGTAGTTTTCGGAAAGAATTTTGAAATGGAAAGTCCGTTCAAACCGAAAACTACTCAGGCGTGGCGGTAAATTTTTGCTAGTGTTATTTAAAAACACAAACCGACACGCACTTACTCTGCTGTGAAACGCCCCTCCCGATTGGCATAGGCCACGGCTTGCGCCCGCGTTTCCAGATTGAGCCGCTGCACGATATGATGAACATGCGTCCGAACTGTGGCTTCGGAGATATGGAGGGTTGTGGCGATTGCCGCGTCAGACTTACCCTCTCCCAAGAGTACCAGTATTTGTTGCTGGCGGGCAGTAAGTTTTTCTTCAGCTTGTTCAGGCACAACCGTTTTCATTTCCCTTAAGCCAATACATTCGCCAAAAAGTAAGTAATACCAATTGCGTTCTTTCAAGCCATGAAT
>CAYVQU010000386.1:0-2108 GCA_964453155.1 uncultured Anaerolineales bacterium
CCCCGATTAGTTCAGCCGTCTCAAAATGGGAAGTTATTTTTGCACGCCTCCTTAGTAGCCGACGGGGTTATGGTGGTTGTTCCACCGCCACTTACAGTTGGCGTGAAAGTCATCGTCGGTGTGGGACTCGGTCCCGGTGTTCGAGTGTTGGTTTTGGTGGGGGTTGGGGTGCGGGTCCCGGTAGCGGTTGCCGTCGGGGTAAATGTTTTTGTCGGGGTGTAAGTTAACGTCGGTGGTGGTCCAAACCCGGCTCGGTATGCTAATTTTACTCGGGCGATCGTTGCATACGCGGTTTCGAAATAATCCCACCAAATCTTGAGATATGAATCTATGGCTAACGCTTCCCAACCACTTAACTCAGCCGCGAGCCCGAGAGCATAATAATATTGGGCACATTCCGTCGCGGTCAGGCAAATAAAGGTATCTGATTCCAGGTGGTAAAAAAGTTGATTGCGGACGGTTCCAGGATGATAGCCAACAAGTAAGGCCTGAAGTGAGTCGCTGGCAAGTTGATTGGTGTAATCTGCGTAAAAATAACTGGCGGGCAACAGCCGCACGCTGACTGAATCTGTCGCTGGAAATCTTTCGATTTGAAAGGCCTGCTGGTGGCCAAGCCAAACAAAGGAGCTTCCTAGTCGATTAGTATAACGAGTAAGAATGGGTTGGGGGGTATCGAGGGTATCTACAAAATGAGCGGAAAGCCCCGTGTTGGTTTCGAGCAAAACCCAGAACTCTAACCGTTCGGCTAAGTTGTGTTGGAGAGTGAGCCAGCGCTCGGGTTGTTGATCTCCTTCAAAGTCGAATTCACCCGTAGACCGGACAAAAACACCGCCATTACTTAACTCCACCAACGGGTTCCGGGTTTCTCGGGGGGTAAGGGTTGTAACCCAATGGTGCAGCGCCAAGCGCTCATCACAGAAAATGGTGGTTTTACAAATCTGATACAGTTCTTTGGGCGAATCCAGGTGCGCCCGAAACTTCTGGGCTGGCGCTACCCAGCGTGAACCAGGGATTGCGGGGGAAGTGATGATGCCCTCAAAATAGGCCTTTGCGAAGTCAAGATTGCCGCTTAGGGCATAGGAAATACCCAATCGATATCGCCATTCATCATGTTCATCCAGGGGGAGATTTTGCCCCTCGGTTGACGTTGGCGGCCAGGATGGGAGGATTTGCTCCATAATCTGGATCGCCGCAGTAGGCCCCCAAATATTGCTGGCTTGATCAACGAGTAAATCACAATAGGTCAGGAGCTGAGTGACCGGTTCGGCAAGATATTCTTCTCGGGTGAAATCGATCCAGGTCCCGGTCCACTGGAATGAATGGGTAATATTTACCGGACAAGGGGGAAATACGGTGGCTGCAAATTGAAGAACGGTTTGATCATCTACCGACTGAATCAGCCAGTCATTTTCATTTTCAAGGCCAATTTCAAATCGTAGGTTGGGTTTATATGGTAACTGAATGGGCGGATTATGCGCGAGATCAAACACCAGTGGATAGGTGATTTCCCGACTGTTTGCGCCTTGCGTGACCAGTATCACCTCATTCCAGCCATCCATGTTAAGGTCGCCCCACATCATTTTAGAAGGTGTTGGTTGGGCAAAATCAGTAACCGTCCGCAGCGGGAAAACTTCAAATTCGGTGGTTTCAACCAACCACAAGAAGATGCTGCCCCCTGGGGTGTGGATTTCTAAGACGGCATTGCCGACATTGCCTCCATACGGCGTGACATCATGGACTGTAAGGCTCAACCGAGGGTCTTGGGTTGTGATCCAATTGCCCAAGTCCGTTGTACTCGCGGAAATTGAGTTTAATCCTCCCGCGATGAGATGAGCAAAAGTCAGACCGGCGCGCTCATCACCGATTTGGGCATAGTTATACGCCAACCCCCAGTGCCATTGCTCCGCAAGTTGATGGTCTGGGTAGCGTAGTAATGCTTCGGCTTGCAGCAGTTGGGCATAGTAGAACGTTTCGTAATAATGATCGTTTTCAGTCCCAGTGGGTAAATTATCGGGGAAACCGGATAATAATCGGATGGCATAATCGAATTTCTCCGGAGAGAGGTGGTCGATTTCAAAAGACCTTGGATCATCATTTGGTAATGCCGG
>CAYVQU010000387.1:0-2105 GCA_964453155.1 uncultured Anaerolineales bacterium
GTGTTCTACAATCCAATTATCTATGTTGACCTGGAGGGTTTAATTGCGAGAGCCGCCTTAAGGGAGTCAACCGTCGTTGCCAACTGGGCTTATGATGAAATCTATCGCCCCCTAATGCCTGGGCAGATCGCTTGGGAAAATGCAGTAGCATCATTCGAAGGCGGTGATTATGTAGGTGCGTCTCTAAATGCTACCCTGATGGTCGGGGAACAGCTTTTAACCGTAGGCACCTTTGGAACAGGTCAAATCGGGCTTCAGGGAACAAAGGCAGTTGCTAGTAAAACCGTTCAGAGTATATCCGCAAGGCAATCTGTTAGTTTTGCCCCAAAGAGTGCATTCGATGTTGCAAAGCAGGGTGGAAAACATACAGGCTTCTTAAAAAATTACATAGGTCGTACCACTAAACAGCTTCAACAGGGTGTTGCTAAATTTGAAAGACGGATCACGGAGCATCAAGACAAAATTACAAATCCAGCAAAACACATCAAAGATTGGAACAAACTAGACCCTCGTCAACAGCAGCATTTGATTAATAAAAAATGGCCATCCGATATACAGCGCCAAATGGAACAACGAGATATACTGAAGGGTATTCTGAAAGATCGGAACTAAGAATATGACTGACGATAAGTATATGAACTATGTTTATGATTTGGGTGTGCTGCTTAAAGAGAAAGCTATAGATGCAAAGGCAGATAAAGATAAAGCCTTGGATACAGATGAATTCGATTATAAGCTTGGTTATCTCATGGCGTTTCATGAGGTGATCTCTGTCTTGAAGCAGCAGGCGGATGTTTTTGACATTGATCAAGTTGAGGTGGGGCTTAATGATATAGAGCCAGAGTCAGAATTACTCTGATAATCAGAAAAAAATGGGGTCTCTCTTAAATATTAATTACTCGACTTTCTGGATTAACAGGCAGTAGTCGACACACAGTTCTTTGAAACAAAAAAGGATCTTCGGGGGATCAAAAAAAGCTCTTTTGGGGGCAAAAAACTGTATCGGAGTATATGCGGGCCAATACTTTGACTCCGAAAGTTCTCTCCATTATAACTACCATCGATACTATGATCCGGGGGTTGGAAGATATCTTAGGGCCGATCCGATAGGGTTGGATGGAGGGATAAATATTTATACGTATGTTGGAGGGAATCCGGTAAATTGGATTGATCCAAAAGGGCTGATGCCTCCACTTCCTTCAGTTCCTCCAATAATTCTGCCTCCAGGAACTCCACCTATTGTGTGGCCTCCTAAACCTCCAGTAACTACCCCTCTGACTAGACCACCGCAAATGCCACCCAATATACCCAATTTCAATCCAGATCCCGGTGATAAATTTAAATTATGTATGGAGGTTTGTAAGGCTGCTGCCAAAATAGCATTGAAATGCCCAAGACCTGTTAGCCAGATTCCTTGTTTTATATTGTGCTTGATCACCTCTTTTGGTGGTGGTTCTTCAGGAGGGGACGGCTCTTAAAAAAACACATGACGATATACTCAGAATATGGCGAAGATATTTAAAATTTTACTCACCAAAATCCTTGCACCTCTTTATTTTCTGGAAGCATTTAAGGTGCTTTCAGTTTTAAAACAAATTGAGGGGTTGGAGAAAAACAACAACTATGAGCAGGCTGTCACTTTGCGAAGTACTTGGTTATCGAAAATAAAGCGCAAAAATAGTGCTCCGTTATGGCTGTCTGAAGCTAAGTATCTATTTCATCAGAAAATGGATTATCTAAATGCTATTAATGCATTTGAAAAAGCAATCTCTGTTTATAGTGAACAACCCTTACATTTTGGTTCAATAAATCCATTAGATATGTATTATGGCGCTAGTGCTTGTGCAATTATGCTTGGTAATCGTGAAAGGGGTACTGAGTATTACAATGAGTTTGCAGTATATTATGAGGAATTTGCTATCAATAATGGACTAAACGCCTATTCATCTGTATATTCTGAGCAGAAAAAATGGATAGAAGAACAATTGGACGATAAGAGAAAAGTTACATATTGACAAAATGTTTGATAGACGACGGTTCAGGAATAATCCAATTTTTTTTACCGCTGTTTTATTTTTGACGGATCAGCCCAGATCCTTATTGGG
>CAYVQU010000388.1:0-2064 GCA_964453155.1 uncultured Anaerolineales bacterium
TTTTTTGGGGTGGGCTGCGGCCCGCAGAGGGTATCCCGGAGGAAGTTTTCGACGCTGTTGAGTTCATTAAACATAAAATCTTCCTATCACATGCGTCCAGTAAGAGAAATTTCTCTAATATGCTTTAAAAAACTTTTTGCGTTTTCTTGTTTCAAGCTAATAGATTTTTGAACAGCAATTGAATCAAGTATCTTCGATATTATTTGTTTTTGTTCTTCGATTGTTGGCAACATAAGTGGCATTTCTTTCAACAAGGTGGCATTCAAGTTCTGTTGAATACCGCCTGCTTTCCTTGTTAGAACATATCTTTGACCATGCGAACTGTTTAGCCACCAACACAAATAATTTGAATCGAGTTCATCTGGATTAGGAGAAATGATCAATGTGGTGAAAGTTTGAGCATTATTCAAATCAGAAGGTACTACAGCAGATATTCCCGGTTTACCTGTTCTGGCTGTTACAACATCTCCTGTTCTTACTCTTTTTTTACGGTATTTCTCATCAAAAGCTAGATCAAGGAAAGGCATATCATTACGGCTAATATAACCTGCATTTACATCTGTGTTGCGTATCATTGGTACACCAGAAGATCGATAAGCATGCGATGCTGATGATGCAATACCTACAGTTATTCTTCCACAAATCTCTTTCAACTTCCTCGATTTATAACCATCATTAGGTTTTAGCAAATTATCAACAAGTGACCAATGAAGGAGATCATATTTTTCTACCAATTCATCCAAGCTTACGACAACAGCTATAGCTTCTTGTAACAAATTAGCTATTTGTAGTTGCTCATCCAGCGGCGGCAGGGGGAATTCGTACCACGTAATATCGGAGAAGTTGATATAAGGGTTAACTGAGCCTTTCGATTGCTGGATGGAGTGCTCGTGAAAAGATTCAGTTGTCATGATGAAGGGCAGTAACTCTGGCAGCAGTACGTTTGGGTCTTTGGTTTCCAGCACGTATGTAGTGTTGGCGCAAATACCTTCGAAGTCCGCAACCGCTACTTTGCGCAAATAGGTTCGGCGTGAGCCGTAAAGCACCTGTCCGGGTTTGAAGCGCATGTGAAATGCTGGACCTAAATAACCATCATCAATATCACCCCAACGGCGCAGGCGCAAATCGTCGGTGGTCATGTGTTCGCCAGCAATGTAGCGCGTCAGTCCCGATTCTTTGGGGTCAACGCGGTCTTTGACTTGGCGAACAACGTCACCAAATTTGACGGTTTTCCAGCCGGGTTTGATGGAAATATGGGTCATGGTTGATTTTTGTAATACATTTCTATTTGAGAACGAGGGACTCTAACTTCACCAGTTATTAGTTCACCCCATTGATCTTCTTTCCATTCACGGGCTTCTCGAAGCACAAATGTACGATTTGATGACCACCATCTGCCATCTACTTGAACGATCAATCCAGCGATTTTTCTTCCGGAATGTAAATGGAATATATGAGAGTCAGGATTCAATGGGAGCGGAGGAGTTTCTGGTATGTAGCGGGGGATACTGAATAGCCAGCCAAAGAAAGATGTAAACCTCAACCAGTTGGAGGCAATGATACTCATTATTCCGAGGGCAATCGCAACTGCCGCTGCGATGTAGGCATTTTGAAGTTCTGGGGATAGTGCTTCCCAAGGAGAAGGAAATAGTTCAATACCATTTGCTTGTGCGCTCAGCCTGTTTCCTGTGATTCTTAAAGGGTTAGATTGTGCTTCTTGAGAAATTTCTACGTTACCTACCTGCGCAGAGACTGTCAATTGGTCGGTCTTTTCTGGTAAGTCCGTTTTTGCAAACCTTTGCTCACCATATCCAGTTGGAGAAGTTATCGTAAGAGTTTGAGCATTTCCATTTATTTTAAATAACTCATCTGCTGAGTATAAAGAACTATTTCCGCTTGGGTTGCATACAAACCCAGGCTGTAGTTGAGTAAAACCACCACAGTTTGCAATATCTGGATCATTGAGTCCCGTAGCAATGAAATTAAAACCGCTAATTGTGGAATGATTCTTCTGGATCACACGCAGCTGTATTTCTTTATCAGCTGGGTAGTTCTTATTGTTTA
>CAYVQU010000389.1:0-2037 GCA_964453155.1 uncultured Anaerolineales bacterium
AGCTTACGCGGGAATTCAGATTTTCATGCCAATACTGTTTCGGAATTCGAAACTGAAAAAAAGCCTTCAAAAGCCATTTTTCCCCTCTATCGAGTAAAATTTGTTCTCATAGAGATTCAATTACCATGGAGTGTGAAATTGAAGTTATTGCAAGATATTTTGTTGACATTGAAAGAGGGGGTAATTCAAAAGGTTTGTGTTGCCCTGAATTGGACCGTGGTTGCTGTTGAGCTTGATAATCAAATTCGTTGTGGGCTAGCCGCAACCATGACTGGTTCCCATGAGCATAGCGGAAAGCCCCAGGTACCTGAGGCTGGCTCTTTGATTGGAAAATCAACCTCAGCGTTGCTCGCCAGTTTAAATGACGACAACAGCCCGCGAAAAAGCCTGGCAATGGCAACGCTCAATGCGCTGATTCCTCATCAACCTGCAGCCTGGCTGAACGGCAACGCGGTTGACATAATATCCCAGCAAGGAGAGGGGAAATTAGTTGCTTTGGTTGGTCACTTTCCTTTTGTGGAAATTTTGCGGTCCCGTCTGGAGAGAGTAATAGTCATTGACCAGAATCCCCTTGAAGGTGATTTTTCCCCCGATGCGACGCCTGAATTTTTGCCACAAGCGGATTTCATCGCCATGACCAGCATGACTCTGCTAAACGGCACTTTTGAAGAATTGATGAATTATCGTAACCCCAATGCCAGTGTAATGCTTCTGGGGCCCAGCACACCATTGAGTCCAGTTCTGTTTGATCATGGTGTAAACTGGCTCTCAGGATCAATTGTGGAAGATTATGAAGCTGTGTTTCAGACAGCAAGTCAAGGAGGAAATTTCCGGCAAGTGCGGAAAGCGGGGGTACGCCTGGTCAATTTACATCGCAAATCAAGAAATAAATTTAATTAAAACCTTCCTGGTAAACTTGAGCCCTTTTAAAGATGCGCATAGCCAAAAAGGTTAGCCAGGGGGAGGGCTCTTTTTTATTGGCGAATGACCAGCCTTTCCAGGCCATGTACATGGAATTGGCTGTGTAGCGTCCATCTTCATCGGCTTGATCTTCAATTGTAGTTATCATCTCCAAAAAGCGGGAATCACCATGAACGTGAGGGAAACGACTGAGTACATCGCACACGTGAAGAATGTCATACCAGATGAAGGGGTATTTCAGTTTACGGAAATCGGTGCCAATGCCAAACATATAATGTTTTATTTGGTCGCGCTGCTCCCAGTGTCTGAGCAACATCTCTGTGCCGGTTTTTGCTGCTTCGGATTCGATTAATTCCGGGACCATTGCTATAGCTTTCAAGTTGAGCACGTTGACAATTGGGCAGGGTGCTTCTCTGTTTCCTGGGCCTTTGAAGTTCCCTAGCATGCGAGACGCACCACAGCGCCAGCCGTTTACCTGTACAGTTCCCAAAATGTAATCCAAAGCCTTTTGGACTCGTTTGTCTTCTCCCAATCCCATGGCCAATAGTACATATAGAATTGGTGAATCACAAGCCATCCACGTCCAGTGTTCCCCGTCTAAACCGGTGAAACGCCGGTATAAATGCATATAGGTTTGGAACATACCTTCCGGTGATTGGTGTGCTAGCATTGCTTCGATGGCTGGTGCCATTCCTGGGTCATTTACCTGCACGCCGAAATCTGCCAGGGTCGTGAAGGCATAAATGGGATGCTTGGCATCATTGTGACGCTTGATGGCATAACCAGGCCAGGAAGTTGCTTTTTGGATCAAGTTTGATATCAGGGGATGCTCGAGCATTTCTTGTCGAATGTTTAGTACCTGAGCATTTGCCACTGGGTAATCTAGCAAATCAATCCTTGATCGATAGCGCGTCCAGGGTTCGTGGGAGTTTAGAACCCAATCAATTTGGTGATCCATTATTTTCTCCTTTCAAGTAATATACTAGAACAAATATTCTGTGTCAACGTTTGCTCTCTCAATTTCGGACATTTAAAGATTCTAGAATCCGGATTTTTATGTCCCTTAGATTCAACTCGTAAGTGCAACGACTAGACGGTCAAAAGAGGCAAGCTGAG
>CAYVQU010000390.1:0-2034 GCA_964453155.1 uncultured Anaerolineales bacterium
CTTCAACTTTACTACAAGAAGCCCTACTTACTTACTTTTTGGCGAATGTATTGAATGGCGATATTCATTATCGGAAGATCCTTGGTGGAATCATCAACGATTACTATCGTTCTCCCCCTTTAGCCACTCTTCCAAGTGCATAATGATTTGAACTCCAAAAGCATCTTTCTCAAATCATTGGTTGAACGCGTTTCATTACAGATTTTTTGTTAATTTTCTGATATTTTCGAAAAAACCCTTTGTGTTTTTCAATCAGTTGAAGATATAAAACAAGGAAAAAGCACAAACTTCTTCCTTGTTTTCTTTCAGTTGAGGTTTTTACACCTTACGCGGTTTTAGGCCACGGATCCCGGTGTGCGATGTGAGGGTGTTGTTCGGGGGGAGTGGTGCAGAAAAAAGTATCACAAATATTGTACACGGTTTTTGTTGTCTAAACAAGTAAAAATTGAGACAAAAATAAAGCGTTGAACATTTGTTCAGCATTTTCGATTTTCTGAGTTTTATTTTTTCCCCCTCTCATTACATGAGGATTTTCGCTTCGCCAGTGCCTTGAAATAGAAACCTAACCCTTAATTAGATTGCTAAACCGCCGCAGATAGGTCAGCGGCCAGGTATACGGCGGGTGGGGCTGGTAGCGAGTCCGCATATACGTCGGACTGGGAAAGGCGGTCTCCAACAGGTAGCGCAGGCGGCGGATTACCCCTGGTAACGTCAGCCAGTACAAGAGCGCATCCGAAGCCGGGGTGCGACGGGCGGCCGTCTGGGAATAGATCCAACGGTCGCTGACCGTGGGTTTCAAATCCGCCAGCTTTTGGCCCACTTCGGGCGGCACGGTTCCGGGCCATAACAGCTCTATTTGCGCCCCAACTTGTTGTAACGCACAGACAAAGTGCCAGGTTTTCGCCCGGGATATCACGCCCTCCCAATCCAGCTCTTCTCCGGCGTGATGGATCAGGGCCGCCAGATCATAATAGCGGAACAAGGCCGGATCGTTTTGGTGGTGGAGCGCCAGGTGGGCGCTCATATAGACCAGGTGATCTTCAACCGCGGGGACGGATGCGGGCGGTCCCGCCGGACCCAAGGGCTGAGCATCGGCGAACCACTGCGGCATGGGGATCCGTTCATAATGGGGAATATCCAGCAAGTGCCAGTGCAAGCCCACGACATAGGGGGCTTCTCCACCCGAGTTACGCCGATACGCGCGGCTATTACGGTAGCGGCGATAGAAACCCGGCCAGGGTTCGGCTGCCAGGTGCGCATACCCCCTGGCGGTTAAAACCTGATGCGCACGCGGGGTCTGTTGCGCCGGGATCAAGACATCGACGTCCACCATGGGGCGAACGGCAGATGGATCAGGATAGAGGGTGTATGCCAGGGCCGCGCCCTTGAGCAAAATCACAGCTACCCCCGCAGCATGGAGTTGGGACACAACCTGACGAACCTCAGCAAAAAACCGGATATTATGCGCCGCGATGTTATAGTAGGTGTTGCGCAGTCCAGCTTCGACCGCTGCCGGGAGCAGATTGCGATCCCGCACCAGCGGGTAGAGCGCCATCGTCAGATTTTCGGCCCGCATAATGGGTGCCAGCGTTTCCCAATCCAGATCGAGTTGCGCGGCAACCGACTGGGCGCGTGCGAGGCCGTCTGAGTCCCAGTGGGCACTCAAACACAGGCGGAAAAATTCATGCAGGTTGGGAATATCGAGGGCGGTTTTCATTCACTTTCGCCATAGCTTATCACAGTTTTGACCGGCACGCTTAGGTGGAAGTATAACAAATATCAACCCAGCCTTTAGGTCGGTTCTTAAGGATTTCTTTCCCTGGGAAATTGTGAGGTAGCCACATAACGGGCTATTCACCTGCCTGCCGGGTTTGGCGATCAGTCACCGCCTTCCCAGGCCGTTGAACGCGAAACCAAGAATGACCTACCGTTTTAGCTCCAAACCATTTTGAAGCTGTGACCAGACTTGGCAAATTCGGCCGCGTACCGCCCTGCCGATAGGCAGGTCAGGTGCAATCCCAGAGGATGACACGT
>CAYVQU010000391.1:0-2028 GCA_964453155.1 uncultured Anaerolineales bacterium
GGTTTTTCTTTGACCATTACCGATACCTTCGAGCGCCCCCTGCGTGATCTCAGGATATCCATCACCGATCGCTGCAATTTTCGCTGTTCGTACTGCATGCCCAAGGAAATTTTTGGGCACGGCTACCGGTTTTTGCCGCGTGACGAATTGCTGACTTTTGAGGAGATCACCCGCCTGGTCAAAATTTTCGCCAGCCTGGGGGTGCAGAAAATCCGGCTAACCGGGGGAGAACCGCTGCTCCGCAAAGAAGTCGAAAAACTAGTTGTCATGCTCCGCGGAATCCCAGATATAGAAATTGCAATGACCACCAACGGGGCTTTGTTGCCGTTGAAGGCCGCGGCCCTTCGCAAATCCGGGTTAGACCGTCTGACGGTCAGCCTCGATTCTCTTGACGATACGACTTTCCGAGCGATGAATGACGTCAATTATCCGGTTGAAAAAGTTTTGGCTGGCGTAGATGCCGCAGTTGCCGCGGGTTTTGGCCCCCTTAAATTCAATATGGTTGTCAAACGGGGCATCAACGATCACGATATCCTGCCGATGGCGCGCTACTTCCACGGCAGTGGACATATCTTACGGTTCATTGAATTTATGGATGTTGGTAATGCCAACAATTGGCGGCTGAACGATGTCATCTCTGCTAAAGAAATTCTTGCCACCATCAATGCCGAATTACCCATTGAACCCGTCAACCCAAATTATTGCGGTGAAGTGGCCAAACGCTGGCAGTACAAAGATGGTGGCGGCGAGATCGGTGTGATCGCTTCGGTCACCCAGCCTTTCTGCGGCGACTGTTCTCGCACCCGGCTTTCGGCCCGTGGACGGTTGTATACCTGTCTATTTGGTACCAAGGGCCATGATTTACGTGCTGTGCTCCGCAGTTCGGCTACCGATGAAGAGATCACTGCCCAAATTCAATCCATCTGGGGCCGCCGTAACGACCAGTACTCCGAAATTCGAACGGCTCACACCCCCGACGGTCCTAAAATCGAAATGTTTTATATTGGCGGGTAACCGATGCTCACACACCCCATTACTACCATCCTCTTCGATCTCGATGGCACCCTGCGCCATAACGTCCCCTCGGCTGATGATGTTCAATACGGCTTTGCCCTGGATTTAGGGGTCAAAGATCAACCTGGCCGCCAGCGGAAAGGGACCTATTGGCAGCATTACTATTGGGCTCAATCACCTGAGTTACTTGCCGATATCGAAGCGTATGGTAATGGGGAAAGCCCAGATTTTTGGGAACAATATTCCTTCCGCTATCTGCGATCTCTGGAGGTGCCGGAAAGAAAAGCTTCTGATCTGGCATTTGAGTTGTTCCGCCGGATGCAGAGCGAATTCCACCCGGAGAGCCGCGTGTTCCCGGAGGGCCTAAAAACGCTCGGACACCTCAAAGAAGCAGGTTTTATATTGGGTTTGGTTTCCAATCGAACCAAAGCCTGCCACGAAGAATTGGAAGAATTGGGCATTTTGCATTTTTTTGAGTTGGCCTATGTCGCCGGAGAAGTCGGGGCCTGGAAACCCAACCCCCAAATCTTTGACCGGGCCTTAGAAATTACCGAAGTAAGCCCAGGGGAAATTGTTTATGTCGGGGATAATTATTTTGCTGATATCGCCGGGGCACAAGGTGCGGGTTTACAGCCGGTTTTGATCGATCCCCAAGGTATTTTCCCCGAGGCGGAATGTACGGTGATCCAGAAAATTGAGGATTTAGTGGAAATTCTGCAACCCTACCCCCCTAAATCCCTCCGCTAGCAGGGGGACTTTCATTGTCTTAAAGGACAGCGATACTCCCCCCAATTTTAGGGAAATGAAAGTGAATCTAACGAAGTTTTCAGTTATCCTCATTGCGAGGAGGCTTCGCCGAAGATGCAATCTCTGAGATGATCATACAGATTGCTTCGCTCCGCTCGCAATGACGTTAACGCCAGGAACTTTTTTGGACTTACATTAGGATGATGAAATTCTGGGATGGTTCAGAAATAAGTAGACAAATAAGTGTCAAAAAGGACATTAACAAAA
>CAYVQU010000392.1:0-2014 GCA_964453155.1 uncultured Anaerolineales bacterium
ATTGTGCCGCTACGTCAATGTATCATAGTGTCCCGCCTTACGTGGATAGCCTGATCCGGATAATACCGGCGGAGGGATCGCAGCACAGAAATCAAAATCCCTCCCCCTACCGGCGGAGGGATTTTTTTGCGAGTGATACTTTTTGCCAACGGTGAGATTCAGCATCCCCAACCCATTTTGGAGTTCATCCAAGATGGGGATTTCATCATCGCGGCGGATGGCGGGGCGCGCCACTGCCTGAGTTTGGGTTTGCTCCCAAAGCTGGTCATTGGTGATTTTGACTCCCTGACCGAGGCGGAGCTTCAAACTCTTGAAAGCGCAGGCGCCGAACTACAGCGCCACCCGGTTGCCAAAGATGAAACCGACCTGGAATTAGCCTTACTAAAAGCCAGGGAACTCAATCCAGACGAGGTCATCATTTTCGCAGCCCTGGGCCAACGGTGGGATATGAGCGTGGCCAACTTGATGCTTCTAAGCCATCCCAGACTCAAGGCACTACCAATCCGCATCATGGATGGGTCTCAGGAACTCTTTCTGTTTTCTGGCGGTCAAGAGCGGGAGATTCGAGCCCAACCTGGGGATACGGTATCGCTCATCCCCCTCATGGGAGACGCCAAAGGGATCACTACGTCCGGATTGGAATACCCCTTAGAGAATGAAACGTTGATCTTTGGAGCCACGCGCGGAGTCAGCAATGTCATGAGCGCAAATCTCGCCCGCATGCAGTTGAAGGAAGGCTTATTGTTAGTAATTTTAATCAAAGACCGCTGACCGACGACAGCCGACCGCCGATTTTTATTGTGCGGTCAGTCGTCCGCCGTCTGCGGTCAATAATGGAGATACGTATGAAAACAAAATATTTCTTGCTTACACTTTTACTTGCAGTCGTCATCACAGCCTGCGCGCCAAAAGGCCCTGAGACGCTCACCGTTATGACCCATGACTCCTTTGCCATTTCCGAGGAAGTTTTGACAGCCTTTGAAGAAGAGCACAATATCAAAGTTCAGTTTATCGAGGCAGGGGACACGGGCACCGCAGTAAATAAAGCCGTTCTGGCCAAAGACAAACCCCTGGCAGACGTTTTCTATGGTGTAGACAACACCTTTCTCAGCCGGGCTTTAGACGAAGGGATTTTCGCTGTCTATGAATCACCATTGTTAGCTGACATCCCTGATGAATTCAAACTCGACCCCCAAAACCGCGCCTTACCCGTAGATTTCGGGGATGTCTGCCTCAACTACGAAGTCGCTTATTTCCAAGAAAACAATTTGACTCCCCCGGAAAACCTTGAAGATCTGCTCAAGCCCGAATATTCCGGTCTGCTGGCGGTAGAGAATCCGGCAACATCGTCCCCGGGGTTGGCCTTCTTGTTTGCCACCGTCGGTCATTTTGGTGAGGATGGATACCTGGATTTCTGGGGTGCATTAGTCGAAAACGATCTCAAAGTCGTCAACGACTGGGAGACAGCCTACTACAGCGAATTCAGCCAATGGGGCGGCACGCGGCCAATCGTGGTTTCCTACGGTTCCAGCCCGCCATTCGAGGTCATCTTCGCTGAAGAGCCGATCAGTGAGCCCCCAACGGCGGCAGTGATTGGCACGGGGAGCTGCTTCCGCCAGATCGAATTTGTAGGCATTCTCAACGGGTCTCAAAACCGTGATATTGCCGAAAAATGGGTTGACTTCATGCTCTCCCCTACCTTCCAGGAGGATATCCCCCTGCAAATGTATGTCTTCCCGGTAAACGCGAATGCCCAACTTGATGAAACCTTCCAGCAATATCTGGCAATTCCTGATTCGCCTGCATTCCTCTCCTCGGAAGATATCGCTGCTCACCGCGAGGAATGGATCAACGCCTGGACAGAAACGGTGCTTCGCTAGACAATAGCCAGTTATCAGTATACAGTGAACAGTATCCACAAGTACTGGTTACTGTTCACTATTTACTGAATACTGAAAACGGTGGTCTCCCTGTTAAGTGTTGCCAGTTTTAGGAATGGGCACAGGTACACGTA
>CAYVQU010000393.1:0-2007 GCA_964453155.1 uncultured Anaerolineales bacterium
CGATTAGTTCAGCCGTCTCAAAATGGGAAGTTATTTTTGCACGCCTCCTAAGGTCCAACTTTGGGGCATACTGACGGTTAAATCGTAAAAAGAAATGGGATAAGTTTTCCAAGTGTACGCGGCAATTAATTCAGAAACTCGGTTTGGTAGGGGCGAGGTGCCAAAAACAAACCAATAGCCATACACCAACAGCCCGGCTAACAGGATAAATCCCAGGCAGCTCCCCCCAAAAAATGGTCGTGGTCTTCGTTCAGACATTAGCTTTAACTATCGTAATTTGTACCTATTTTTGTCGAATTGATCGCCCGGTAATATTGTGGCCGGGCGATCAACCTCCTGCGGAACACGTTTATAACTCAAATTATACAACCAGCACCCTGAGTAGGTCCACAGGACCGTATCGAAGGGTTATAGATTGTAAAGCTCACTATATTTCGTGTGCAAGTATTCTAAATACGGGCGGGTATCAATTTCACTGCCGGTCACGCGTTGGATGAGTTCGGTGGGTAGGTATTTTTTGCCGTGTTGGTGGACATTGGTGATCAACCACTCTCGCAATGGAGTGATGTTTCCAGCTGCCATGAGACCCTCTTGTTCAGGAATATCGTCAGCCATGCGAGACCACCATTGCGAGGCAATGATATTTCCTAACGCATAAGAGGTGAAATGACCAATCAGCCCCCAAGACCAGTGGACATCTTGTAATACCCCATCCGTATCGGTTGGGGGGGTAACGCCGAGATATTCTTCGAATTTTGCGTTCCAGGCCGCCGGCAAATCTTTGATGGCAATTTCGCCATTGAGAACCCCTAACTCAATTTCGTATCGCAAAATGATGTGCAAGTTGTAACTGACTTCATCTGCTTCGACCCGGATAAATGAAGGTTGAACCGTGTTGATTGCCCGATAATATTCGTCGACACTTACATTTCCAAGTTGACTAGGGAAATATCCCTGCAAAATGGGGAAGAAATGTGATGAGAAAGCCCGGCTGCGGCCGATCAAGTTTTCAAACAAGCGGGATTGACTCTCGTGAACTGCGGAAGAAGTTCCCCGCGCGAGGGGGAGGCCTTCCAGCTCATGCGAAACCCCTAACTCAAATAAAGCATGGCCGGTTTCGTGCATGGTTGCAAATAAACATGGATTTAGGAAGTTTTCATTCACCCGAGTCGTGATGCGGACATCATCAATGCTGAATGAGGTGCAAAACGGGTGAGTAGTCAGATCTAACCGCCCGCGGTCGAGATCGTAACCTAAAATTTGAGCCGCTTTCAGCGCGGCATCCAACTGCTTTTGATGGTTGAATTTTTGACGCACAACTGCATCGTCAACAACCACGTCACTGGCATTAATCGCCTGAATGAGATCGGATTGCGGCCCTTTGACTTCATTGAAAATCCGATTGACAAGTTTGGTCGTCATTCCCGGTTCAAATTGGTCCAGCAAAGCATCATACGGATGCTCAACCGTGGGAAAGCAAGCTGCCAATTGCTGCGTCAGGTCGAACATCTTTTCCAGGTGAGGCAGGAAATGCCCGAAATCATTGTCTTCCCGCGCTTTCATCCAGGCAGAGTTGGCCTCTCCCGAGGCTTTGGCGCGGGCTACGACCAATTCGGTGGGGACCGCGGTTCGTTGAGAGTATTCTCGTTGTGCCAATCGAATGAGGGCGGCCTCGACCGAATCGAATTCCAGGTCGTCGAGTTGGGGGCCTAACTCAGCCAACAAAGAACCCACTTCGTCGGCAGTAATCTTTTCATGGATCAGCCGAGAAAGCGTGCTAGTCTGACGAGTACGGGCTGCGGTTCCCTTAGGGGGCATTTGAGTCTGCCGATCCCAAGACAAAATAGCCTGGGCTTTCGAGAGATCCCAAATTTCTTGCATTCTGGTTTTGAGTTGTTGGTATTTTTCATTCATGATTAGGAATTATACCGTGGCTCTTGAGTTGGTGAGAGATAATAGAGTTTATGCAGAATTAGCAGCGGCAGTTCGCCATCGTTGGGTCTGTGA
>CAYVQU010000394.1:0-1995 GCA_964453155.1 uncultured Anaerolineales bacterium
TTCTTCCGAAATAATCCGGCTGATGTAGCAGACCAGAGATTCTCGTCGAACCCTTTAACTATATCCAGAATTGTGCCGCCCGAAGCGACACACCCAATTTTTTTCCATTTAAGGTTCATAACTAATTTTAGGATCACGATGTAATACGACTGCGCCAATGCTCAACCCTAACCTGGCCCCACTACTGGCACTTTCTAGCGCAACGCGCAAGATCTTTGTAGAGTCTAATATTCCTGCTGTGCGAGCATGAACAATCTCTTTTTGCAACACATCAAAAACTTGGGTGGAATCCCCACGAATAAGGTCGTCCAGGATTACTCCGGGAGCATCAATATGTGCATTATTAAGAATCCGCATAAATGGAATTTTTAGGGCTTGAGCAACAGCGCGGATTCCCATTTGCTCGTCACTATTTTCCCCAGTTATTGCCTCAACAGCGGATATGCATTGAGCATAAGCTACCCCACCTCCAAGGGTTACACCTTCATCCAAGGCGGCCTTGATAGCTTTGATGCCCTGATCTGCTTTCTGGCGCAAAACTTTTCTTTCGGTTTTTGTGATCGCACCAATTTTTAGGATGGCAGAACTTCCAGAATAGCGCGCCAATCGCATTTCTAACTCATCAATTTGATTGTGGTCTTTTTCGGTTTGGGAGGAGATGATTTTTTTTGCAGAGTGAAGTTGTTTCTGCAAAATCTGGATTTGATCTTGAATATGGGTTGTGTCTCCCTTGCCTTCGATAACGAACATTTCTTCCGAACTGGCTACAACCCGTTGGGCAAAACCCAGATCAACCTGCTGGACATGGGCCAACGAGCGCCCCTCTTTAGGGGAAATTATCTTCGATCCAGTCAATGTCGCCAGATCCATCAGGTCTGCCTGATGTCTCTCGCCGGGACGCTTGGTATTTACTGCGACAATCTGAATGCCCTTGTCTTCTTGTCCCTTGCCTTGTGTATGGGCGCTAACAAGTGTATTTAGCGCATCCCCGCTAATCTCATTCGCCACCAATAATAAATGAAATGGCTTTTGTGTCGACTTTACAGCGGTTTGAGCCAGGTAAAGCAAATTTGTTACTTCGCCAGCTTCACGAACTTCGCCGTCATAAATGGCAACCCATGCATCTTGGAGAATGGCTTGACGGGATGCATGTGACGTTATCAAGTAGGGAGAAATCAATCCCGCTTCCCAGCGTCCTCCAGCAATATAAGTTCTTTCGAGGTAGGGAGCCATATAATTCTCGACTGTGATATGAGCTTGTTTCCCCAAAATATCAAACATTTCTCCCAAAATCACACTTAGATCGGATTGCATGGTTACGGATTGGGCAATCGCAACTAAATCATCATCGTGGATGGGTTGGCTATTTTTTTGAAGAGTTTCGCTGGCAATTTTTACCCCTTTTTTGATTCCCTGATTTACCAAAACGGGGTTCACTCCTGCCGCAACTGCTCGAGCAGCATGGGTTAGAAGTGATTGCGCTAATGCGGCTGTGATAGCACCGCCATCCCCCACGCGTTGATGAGTACGCCATACAATGTTTCGCATCAACATTGCGCCAACGTTTTCAGCACCATCGGGTAAAGCTAAAATTCGGCGAGCGATAATTGCGGCGTCATTTAATGTTTCAGGGGCATCATCATGTTCTGTCGATGAAAGCACCATGCCCCCCACGGGACCCAGGGTGAGGGTGAGCAAATCTCCAAGCTTGTCAAAGCCGTGTTTAAGTTGAATAAATGCTTGAGGAGCGGTCAAAACAGCGGGTTTTGGCATGTGATAATTCGAAATGGGTGTCTTTGAAAGTTTTTGCCGAGAATGGTAATCCACTCAAATTTGATAAAATGATAAGCATCTATCCGAGAATTCAAATTGACACCATTTAGTCTGTTGAAACTAGCGCCGGGTCTCGAATACCCTTCGGGTACAACCAGCGGCACATTTTCCGGATAGATGCTAAGATTTATAAAACGACCATCTCATAAATTTCCTTGACGA
>CAYVQU010000395.1:0-1994 GCA_964453155.1 uncultured Anaerolineales bacterium
GAACAACGCCGCCGCAGCCGATAATTCCGATACCGTAATCTGTTTTGTCGCCATATTTAATCCGCCAGTCGATATTTAATTCGTTCATAACTTCATTCCTCTCAATACCAATATTTTCGTCCATTCAGGTAATGTGTGATCATTCCCATGAACCCTTCAGCTTGCCTCAAGTTCCTTTCGCTGTACAAGATAAAGATGCTGGCAGGCAAGCACGATATTCCCTTCCTGATTGAAGGCTTCAACCTGTTCAACCACATAGCCATGATCTGGTTTTTTGGGGTGATCTTTTTTTTCGGCGATGGTGGCTTTGACCGTGATCGTGTCGCCAATGTGCACGGGACGGATAAACCGCACGCGATCATAACCGTATGAGAATGCAACGGGATTAATGACATTGGCCGTCATGCCGATGGCGACACTCAGAATGAGTGTTCCGTGGGCAATGCGACGTTTAAATTCCTGGGTTTTGACCCATTCCTTGTCCATGTGGTGGGGGAAAAAATCGCCTGTCTGACCAGCATGGATCACGATGTCAGCTTCTGTGATCGTACGGCCAAACGTTTCTCGACTTTCTCCAATGTTGTACTCCTCAAAGTAGGTTGTTTGAATCATGTTTAAGTCCTAACGCATGGGTGATTTGTTGTGCTGCGGATTGCAGCGTTTCGATGATCTCTTGTCTCAATCGAGGTTCTTTGCCCGCCTTGAGAGATGCGATGGCTAAAGCCGCAGTGATATTGATTTCAGGATTGCCGATGAGTGCAGCTGCATCGAACACACCTGGATACGTTTCACCCTCGGCTGTCAGTAAACCATTTTGCTCAATTTCTTTTAGTTTGTTGTGAAATTGTTCTTGTTCATCTTTGCTTAGTTTAGAGAAGTCGTGGCTCGAAGTTAAAAAATCGTCCCTTTCCTGGGTTGGCATATTGGCCACCAAAAGACGACCCGAAACCGTTGTGAAGGGCGAAAACCGACCGCCTACCGGAACGGAGAGCCGGACGCGTGAAGAACTGAGCTCTTCTTTTAGCACAACAAGCCGTCCCTTTCGTAATACCGATAAATGACAAGACTCATTGAGCATATTGGCCACCCTTTCCATGGGCCGGTGCGCAGCTTCTAACAAGTTGACCACCGGTGGATGTTGATGAGCCAGCTCATACAACCGCAGGGAAAGGGTGTAAACGGCGGTATGTTCGTCTCTATTGATATACCCCCGTCTTTCCAGTGTTGCTAAGGGCCGAAATAACTCACTTTTGCTGCGTTCCAAATGCTTTGCCAATTCCGTCAGGGATAACCCCGAGGATGTATCCGCAAGGGCTTCTAATATTTCTAGCCCTTTTTCTAACGCAGGGGCTTTGTATTTTTGAGAGGGTTGGATTTCGGTTTTGTTTGCCATTGACAAATCGGAGTATTTTTATTAGGATAGTTTAACATATAAAACTTTATTTTACAAGTAAAACCCTAGCTAGGGTGACGATTTTTTATATGTTTGGTTTTGGCATTATTGGTTGAAAAAATATGTAAAAGGAGAAGTTAGTTATGTTGAAAATTGACTCCCACCAACATTATTGGAACCTGGCGGAAGTTGCCTACCCCTGGCTTATTCCTGATTATGGCGCGATCTACGACACGTTCACGCCTGAGCAGTTGGCGCCTCAATTGCAGGCAGCAGGAATTGATCAGACCGTTCTTGTCCAAAGCGCAAATTCGTATGAAGATACGGCCTCGATGCTCGTAAAGGCGGATTATAACGATTGGATTGCTGGCGTTGTGGGCTGGGTCAATCTCCTAGATCCTGAAGAAACCCATCAACGAATTGAGCTGTACAAGCAGAACCCCAAGTTCAAAGGTATACGCCATCTCATCCATACAGAGGCGGATGTCAATTGGGTTGTGCAAGATGTTGTGTTGGAGTCGCTGAATATTTTGGCGGGTCACAGTATGACCTTTGATGTGGTTGCCGTTTTCCCCAATCATTTGGAGCATGTGCCAACACT
>CAYVQU010000396.1:0-1982 GCA_964453155.1 uncultured Anaerolineales bacterium
CCTGCTCTCATCAGCCACAAATCATATTCTGATACGGAGAAACGTAACGAGAAAGGGCAAGCCCTGGCTGAAACCGCGTTGTTTTCGATGCTGGCAATTGTGCTGGCCTTTGGCATTCTGGCTTTGATCCCCATTCACCGGGCGCGAACCGCCGCTACTGCTGCGACTTATGCTTGTGCCCAGTTTCTATCCCAATCCCCCCAACCTTCTAGAGCCGCATTCAATGCCTATCGCGTGGCTGAGCATACGCTTGACGCGGATTGGAGTGCAACCCTGGGCGTGCGGTACCGAGTCGAAGTCGTACCACCCGGCGGTCCCGGCCAACCTGGGGGCTGCGCGGTGCATTTTCGACCGCCTATCTGGTTTAACAGTCTTTTGGGGTTGCAGGACTCGGGTTGGTCTTCCGAATGGTTCGTATCCCGTTCGGAAACCTGGAAAGCGAAATGGAAATGATGCTGTGTTAGGGAGAAAGGGTGAATGCTGTTCTTCTGTACAGAAGGAACGCGGGCAGGCCCATCGACGAAACTTCCCTGAAAATACACAGGGACAGGCAGGACAGGCTGTTGTTCTATTTGCCCTAATCTTGCCGATTATGTCGATCTTCGCCGTGCTGATCATGGAATACATGGTGACCACCGCCCGGATGATGTCCGCCGTGGCTGCCGCAGACTTGGCAGCCCATGCCGGTGCCCAGGAGATCACGGTCGATCCCGATGGCACCATCCGAGCTACGGATAAAGGCAGACAGGTCGCAGGAGCATATTTTCAAGCCCAGCAAATGGAAAATGTCAGCCTGATGAACATCCAGTGCGGCTTGTTTCAAAATCGACCCGCCTGCCGGGTGGCCGTCCAGGTGCAAACCCCCGGATACATCCTGCCCAAGAAATGGGTACCCGTCAATGCCATCGGCTATCTGGCCCATGGCGTTACGCGTGGCGACCAATGATCATCGCATTCATTTGAAAAAAGGAAATCCATGTCCAACCTCACATACAACACCCTTTCCGGGAAAAAACAGGTCCGCCGTTTCGCCATCGCGGCGGTCTTCATTTTAGTGATCGGCCTGGGAGCCTTCATCTGGTCGCGATACCAACACAAGTCGCTGGAAAACGAAGTGTTGGCGACACCCCAACCCCTGGCTGGCGTGCTGCCCACTGAAACCCAGCCACCGACTGAAGTTCTCGCCACCCCAACTGCAACCGCAGAACCCTGTCTGACTGCCTCCCAAGACTGGCAACTGATGGACGTCTACCCCGATGACAATCTCAAAGCCATCCAACCCGCTTGCGCATACGAGGGGTTGGCCCAGGTTGTGGCCTGGCAACTGCTTACCCGCCTGGGATACAGCGGCCAGGAAGCTGCTAAAGCATTCGATTTACCAATAATGCCCCTGGGTGACAAACGCGAAACCATTCCGGGCTTGACCAGCACCAAAGGTCCCCTCCAAATTCCCCTGGCCCACGATGTGTACCATCCGGCTTACCAGGTTTGGATTATGGGGCAAAATAGTTCACCAAACCTGGCAGCCAGTCTGCGGGGCTGCTTCCGACCTCAGACAGTAGTGGGTAACCAAGTGGAAGATTGGGGCAACGGCTATGAGGTGATCTGTATGATGGCCTTGGATCGCTCAAATGGCTGGATCATCCATCAGTTGGGTAATCAAGTCTTTACTAGCGCGATCCCCGCTTTACGGCAGTTCTATCTCTTTGGATACCGGCAAACAGATTGGCAGTTGATCGGAGCCTACAAAGACTTGTACACCCTGATTGAAGACCCCGATACTTTTGCTGCTGACCGGGAAACCCATGCCACGCTCACCAGATCAAATGTTTGGGACATCACCTGGCTTGAGAATCAATATGGCTTGGCAATGAAACCCTTACCTGAAAACTGGCAATCGGCCAACGATCCCACGGTGTTGGAAAATATCGTCACCCAGCTACAGGAACATACCCCGTGAAGCAAATTGCCACAGCTTTACT
>CAYVQU010000397.1:0-1909 GCA_964453155.1 uncultured Anaerolineales bacterium
TTTCATACCATAGGTGAGACTTTTTTGTCCGCTTTAGCGGAAACTAAAATCATAACAAATTAGATTAACGTCATTGCGAACCCCAACGGGGTGGAGCAATCTGAAATATTTCATTTTTAAACCTAATTATTTGCGAGACGAATTACTTATTCAGGCTTTGATTGCAGAGAGAAATAAAAAACACTTCCTCTTCCAGGTACACCCTCACTTTCAACACCAATTTGTCCCCCTAACTTTCCGATGATTCGCTTGACAATCGATAACCCTAAACCATGACCACTAAACCGAACCTCGTCTAGTTGAGTGAATTCGGTAAATAAGACGGATTGTTCCTCCTGAGTAAGACCATTACCATTATCCCGAACCCAAAAGCGCACCATTCCATCATCTTGTTGTGAAGATCCGAGTTCCAACTGAGGTGGCTCACCTCCATACTTTAAACCATTCGTAATATGTTCACCCATACTTCTTCGATCCAGGGAGCATATCCGTATGCGGTTTCCCAGGTATCGGGTAAAGAAATCTCGCCACCAAATTGCTCAATGGTCAGGCGCAGATGGTCCACCACTTCGGCGACGATTTCCTGCATATTCAAAGGTTGCATCTCAACCTGTTCCTGGCCTATCTTTGATAGCAATAACAATTCGTTTATGATCCGATCCATACGAAGGCTATTTTTTGATATTCCCTGGATAGATTGTTTCACGACAAAATCATTATTGTCCTGGAATTCGTGTTCCAACATCTGGCTGTACCCGGTTAATGTTGAGAGGGGATTCTTGAGATCGTGGGCGACAATCCGGGCGAAAGCATCCAAATCTTTGTTTTTCTCTTCAAGCTGCAAGGCCCGCATCCGTTCGGCCTCAGCTTGTTTTCTAGCAGTAATATCCCTGACACTTCCTTGAACGCCAACAATATCACCATTCTCATCTAAGCGCGGCGTTGCACTGACCAAAGTTTGGATCACTGTACCGTCTTTACGCTTTAATTCAGATTCAAAATTCTTAATAAATCCGTGATCAATGATCTCTTTGCGAAAGCGATCGCTATCTTCTGGATTGACAATCACCTCAATCATATTGAGACGCAGCAAAGCATTCCTGGAATAACCTAACACTTCTTCGCAAGCAGGACTCACATCCTCTATCTGAGCATCTAAGTTCGCAAGAAAAATGATATCCTTTGATTCTTCAAATATTGATCGATATTTCCTTTCACTAAATTCAAGGCTGATATTCGTTTGTTCAAGTTCAAACGATAAAGTCTCAACCCGATCAAATGATTTGGAGAATCGGCGTGCCAACATTACGGCTTGGACAAAGATGAAAGTATAAAAACTAAAAGGTGCAATTTGCTCGATTGGCAAAAAACTGGTAATGTAGAATTCTCCGATAACATTTTGTAAGATTAAAGTATCAACGACAATTGCAATCATCACAACCAGTGTAGCGGAACCAATATATAAGGCCCCTTCTCGACGTTGTCGAATAATCCGATACAAGAAATGCAAATAGTAAACGATTTCGAGTAGATATACAACTTGATAATAGGTCGATGAATAGCTAAGCGTAAGCGTATTGGCGAAGATAAAAAGCCCAGTGAAACCAATTCCCAACCCAGATACAATCCAGATAAACCAATCATGAATATCTTCTGGGTACAGATGTTTTAGGAACAATACAAACAGCAACGGTGTCAGGAAAAAGGTTAAGTATTCAATTCTAAGTGCTGTGGCCCAATCGATAATGGGAAAATGCAAAATCAGGGTACTTTGATTTGTGACCCCTACCCGAATTGTTATCATCCAACATAATAGGGCGAAATACAAATTCGCCCTATTTTTGGTACGAAAAAGGGGATGGTTCAAAAACAGCTAGAAATTAGTGGACACTTTTTTGCACCTTGAAAA
>CAYVQU010000398.1:0-1889 GCA_964453155.1 uncultured Anaerolineales bacterium
GTTGGATTTAATTACCCAGAGCTCATTTTGGAATGAAAGGATTGATATTGGGGAAATCGCCAACTACGAATTAAATTGGGATGACGCAGAAATCAAGACAGCAGATGATTTTGTTGAGGTATTGAATGACTATACAGGGTTTCATTTGTATCAAGATATCTTGGATTATAACGCTGAAGAATTTGGTTTGATGGTGGTCAGTGATATTGATGGATTGTATGGCAATGAGGATATTCCCTTTGGGCTGCTTTTTTCTGCCCGAATGGATGACCCTAAAGTCAGCTTTGAGAATTTTCAACAATTCATTGAAATGGTATTTGAAAACGAGGATGTCGATCATCATCGTGAACAAATCGACGATATCAACGTTTGGTATGTCGAACATGATTTTGGTGTGCTGATGGGGTACACCTATTGGGGAGATGTGCTGTTAATTGGGTCATCGAAAAATGTTATGAGAGATGTTCTGGGTGATAGCAGCCAGCACCTGAGCGATAGCGCGTTTTATCGATCGGCAACTCGTGGTTTATCATCGAACAAAAATAAACTTGTATATTTTAATCTGGAGGATACGCTGCTATACTCCCGGGAAATTATTGGGGATGTTCCTTTAGATGTGAAAAAATATATTGATCCCATAAAGGCGATAAGTATTGCCACTGAACCGATTCGTCGCGATGGATGGTTAGGCGGTAATATTGCGATTTATTCCCCTTAAACCATCTCTTTTCTAACTAATGGTTGAGCCCTGCCAGGCTAAGAATTACTGGAGTCATAATGGTTGAGTTGATCGGACAAATTTTAGCGGGCCGCTATCGGGTGGATGCTTTCCTGGGCCGCGGCGGTATGGCCGAGGTATACAAGGTTTGGGACAGCCAGAAGGCTGTATTCTTGGCGATCAAAGTCTTACGCGAAGATTTTGCCCAAGACAAGATCTTCCTGCGTCGTTTCAGGGACGAGGCCCAGAAACTCGAAAAATTGCAGCACCCCCATATCGTCCGTTTTTATGACCTGGAAAGTGGTCATGAGATTTTTACCATGGAAGGCCTTGATGGAGATTTCCATGGCGCGGATGTAAGCATAAATGAAGATTTGATTTATTTAAGCTTTTGGCCAGATTCTACCCAGGTTTGGGGTATTCCATAGACCTCATAATAAATCTGGCAGACAACGGAGCAATACATGAGTGAACTGATCGGACGCACGTTATTAGATCGTTATCACGTCCAGGGGTTGGTTGGGCGCGGCGGCATGGCCGAGGTCTACAAGGTTTGGGACCAACTGCGGGCCGTGACCCTGGCGGTCAAACTGCTGCATGATGAGCTGGCCATCGATCGGGTCTTCATCCGCCGCTTCCAGCGCGAAGCCCAGACCCTGGAGAAGCTGCAGCACCCCAACATCGTGCGCTTCTACGGGTTGGAGCAAGAAAAAGAGCGCGTCTTCATGTTGATGGATTATGTCGACGGCCTCTCGCTCAAGCGCTATATCTTCAACCAGGGCGGCCCGCTGCCCATGGAGAACGTCCTGGAAATGATGCGTTCGATCTGCGCCGCGCTGCATTTCGCCCACCAGTTGGGCGTGGTGCACGCCGATGTCAAGCCCGGCAATATCCTCATCCACCAGCGCGGCGATGTCTTTGTGACCGACTTCGGCATCGCCCGCATGACCGAGGCCGTCACCATGACCATGGTGGGGGCCGGCACCCCGGCCTACATGGCCCCCGAACAGATCAAGGGCCAGCCGCCTTCGCCCTTATCCGATCAGTATGCCCTGGGCGTAGTGCTTTACGAGATGGTCACCGGGGGCGAGCGGCCCTTCACTGGGGAGCTGTCCACCACCTCGGGCACGATTTCCGAGAAAATCCGCTGGGAACACTTGAATCTCAACCC
>CAYVQU010000399.1:0-1887 GCA_964453155.1 uncultured Anaerolineales bacterium
TGCTCCAGACGCCCCAGGGCCGAACGGACATCGAAGCCGTGAATGGTGGCATAGGCTCTCCGACCCAGGTTGGCGGCTTTGAGAAATTGCATCGCTTCGCCGCGCGAAACAATCTCGCCCAAGATGATGGTGCCCGGATTGGCTCGGGTGTAGATCACGTTCAGAACCCAATCCATCGTGGCAGTGGGTTCTTCACCGGGTCGGTTTTCGGAAGGGGCGATGGCCCGCATTTGGTAGAGATTCTCAGAGAGCTGCAGTTCCCGGAAGGTTTCCAATACGGCTACCGGGACTTCATTGGGGATATATTGGCTGATATGGTTGAGCAGGGTGGTTTTACCGGATGAGAAATCTCCGGCGATCAGGATATTGCCGGCCTGGGACGCCACCAACCAGGCCAGGAAACGTTCAGGTGAACCCTGGTCTTTCGCAGATGGAATCAGAGCAACGGCCATGTTCAGATTGACATCCAGGATATCGTCCAGGCTCCCACTGATCTGGGGCGTATATTGCTCAAAAGCACCCAGATCGCGCAGGGAATGGCTGGCTTTCTCGCCAAAGAGCCGCACATTGATCGCCGGAGCATCCATCAGTGGTGGCAGCATCCCGGTGAACCGTTGGCCACCCGGTAGATCGACCAAAACGGCCGGATGGTGCGGGGTCAGGCGTTGGCCGGAGCGTTCGGATACCCGCCGAATCAGGTTTTCCCAATAAGCTTCGGGAGCCAGATCACCCAAGCGCTCAAGCTGGCCCCTGCGTTCGACCGAGACTTCCCGGCCGCGCACGTAGACTTCTTCGACCTCAGAATCCCGCAGGAAGGGCTGTAACAACCCCACCCCGGATAGCGCATCGGCAATCCGCAAGGTTGCAGTGTCTAACTCGACCGGGTTGACCTGGCGCATTAGTACCTGGCGAACCTGGTCCTGAAACCGGCGCTGGATACTCGGATCGGTATCGCGCCAATCTGGGATGGTAACGGATCTGGAAAAGAGTTTTTCCCGGACTTTCTCCAGCAGAGGCAGATCGGCGTCGCGTAAGGCGTATGCGTTCGTGGAAAGGTTCATATTTTTTATTGAGCAGATAGCCGTTAGCGGTCAGCAGATAGCGGTTAGCATTGTGCTGTCAGCTAACCGCTATCTGCTCTCAGCTATGGGGTTGCCAGCGTAATCCACAAGTGGTTGTTCCCCACCGTCGTACTGGCCTGAGCTCTCAGAATATCTGTAATGATGTCTGGCGGCGCGGCCAGGACCAGGATTTGCAAGGGCAAAATTTCTTCGCCGGTCTCGGTTTCGGAAACACCTTCGTCAGACAGTACCTGGACAACGGGTACAGTGGCGACTAAGTCGATTTCAGTAATGGTTTGGTTGCTGGGAATTTCCAGTGTGTCGGTTACCACTTTTCCAGGAATGAAATCTGGTTGTTCTTCCCGAGCTGTCAGGTGGTAGAGATTGACCCGGTCACCGATCTTGATCTGGCCACCGACGGCCATTTCCGGTGTGACGGGCAGGGAGATCACTTCCAGATTGGGATCGGCCAGCCGGAATTCACTGGATACAACCACCAGCTGGTGAGGAATTGGCAAGCCAGCCACCAGCTGGGAGGTGGCAATCTTGCCAGTCAGGTGTTCTGGTTGGGTGGCATAGTCGCCTTGGTGGGCTATCAATGCCCGCGGGAACGAACGCCAGGCCAGCATTTCGGTCGTGAGCAGGGTGTACGGTTCGATATCCTGTTGGGGTACTGGCAGGTTGACCGTCACCACGCTTTCCAAATAGGTTGTGCGCCCATACCAGGCCCCGCCAATCCCAGCTGTGAGGGCGATCAGGCCCAAAAAGATTTGGAGAATGCGTTTCATCGTTTACCCCCTTGCCTGGTTTGCTTTTCCCAGCCGGG
>CAYVQU010000400.1:0-1835 GCA_964453155.1 uncultured Anaerolineales bacterium
CGACCTCCTTGACCTGATTCTATCCCGTTACGCTCTACTCGGTGCGTAACATGAGAACTTAAGACTACCAATAAATCAGGCAAAATGTGGAGCCGTTGGGCTAACTTTATCAAATCGGGCCAATTAATAAACTCAGATTTTCTAGTTTACAACCAACCAATTTCTACCAGGTTGGGCAACAAGAAGCTTTCTTGATTTCGAGTAAGTTTTAAACATTGAACTAAGAAATGTAATTTAAAGTCGGGGACATAAACTTCCGAGTCCGTCCCAAATAAATCAATTTGCAAATTATTGGCTGATTTAAATATCGATCTAACGATTTGAGGTTGATGCTGAAGATGATTTGTTAGTGTTATCCGAAATGGAAGAGTTGACCAAAATTCAACAGTTTTTGCGACTCTAAAAAATCGCAACGGATATTTAACCTTTGGCCAAATGTTCAAACTCCCAAGATGAGTTAATGCTGGTCGAGTGTCTTTTGGTTGAACCAATAAATTTAACGAGCTAGGCCTCATCACTCCCTGACCAGGAAATATTTTAATCAACGAATAAAAATCACCCAATACTCCCAACGGGATGTTTCCACTTGTAAACGATCTAATGATTGGTTCACATTGGGATAACAATCCTTGATTTTGGTACCAATTCCGACGATAAATCCCTTTTAGTCTGGTCAATATCGGATGATTAATTCCGAGGTCTTTTAGATTCAAATAAAGGTAAGGTAGGACATAAAAAGAATTCGATTCGAGATTCTGGTTTTCAATATCTACACTTTGAAGCCAGGTCAT
Source organism: uncultured Anaerolineales bacterium (assembly GCA_964453155.1). Taxonomy (GTDB): domain Bacteria; phylum Chloroflexota; class Anaerolineae; order Anaerolineales; family UBA11858; genus CAYVQU01. The sequence continues at coordinate 792 of CAYVQU010000400.1, forward strand.
CAAATCTTCTTCGGCACTTTCACTCTGTTTTATGCCGCCCCTAAAAGACGGTGCTCATCATTTGTAAGTTTCCATTTTTGCTTAGCTAGAAAATTTACATTCATAACGAATTCTTCCGCCGCCGATCGATCACATTTTTAAGGATCCGGGTATAGTCTTGATATGGATTTGGGCTGCGTGAATTTGTATTGTCTGTATGAATTCGGCGATGGCCAACTATTTCTTCAATTAGATGCGATTGTAAACCAGTGTCTTCAGCCCGGGCGAACCATTCAACAAAATCACCAGCCTTAATATCCTCTTTGAATAATCCTACCTTCTCAAAACTTGAACGTCTAACAATACAAGTTGTTTTGAAATAACCTGGTTGAACCCCCATTCTAATGGGAAATCGTTTTTTCTCGCGTTGACTTAATTCTGGACAATAAAACTGCTTAACCAAACCGAAAACAATGTCAACGCCTGGGGATTCGTTAAATATCTGCATTTGATGAAAAATCTTTTCTGGTGTCCAAAGGTCATCAGCATCCAAAAAAGCAAAAAACGAACCATTAGCTTTTGAAATCCCCAAATTTAAGGCCGAGCTAATCCCTTGGTTATCTTGGTCAAAAACATGGATTTTTTGACCATATCCTCTCAAGATTTCACCTGTATTATCGGTTGATCCATCATTTATCACAATTAATTCGATGGGCTGATAATTCTGAGAGAAAATACTTTGAATTGCATCATCAATATATTTTTCACCGTTATAGACTGGAATAATAGTGCTTACTAATTGATTATTTTTCATTTTTATACTGATTTGATTATTTAAATTTCTAAAGCTGAATTAGAGTTTTATTGATTCAGTTCCATTAGCAATGGAGCAGAATCTGAAATCAATAAATTATATAAAACTCCAGGTTTATAGGTGAAATCTGCATCAAGGTTAATTTGTTTTAATTTAAACAGGTTACCCTCAATCCAGATTGTTCCATTTTTTCTAACTAGTTTTCACTGCGAAACGAAAGGCCCCCGAAAATGTTGTAAACGGTGCAAACC
>CAYVQU010000401.1:0-1805 GCA_964453155.1 uncultured Anaerolineales bacterium
CCACAATACCCCCGAAAAACTCACCCTCACCTGGCAACAGCTGCCCGAAGGGATTGCACCCGAAAATCACTACACTTTTCAACTGGTACTATTCCCTAGCGGGGTCTTCGAGATGAGGTACGCCGTTCTTCATATCCCCCAGCAATATGACATCTATACCCCCTGGGTTTCCCCGTGGATCAGCGGGGCGCTCCCTGGTTCAACTACCCAACCTCCTGATTTTATCCATTTCAACGCGGGGCTGCCTTTCCAAGGCGGGGCTGGCGGCGTGGTGACGGATTATCACCGCGACTTCCGCCAGGCACTGCACCAATTTTTACGGCCGCTGGTGTATTTGATTCTGGCCAGTAGTGTGGCCGTACTAGGGGGCCTGCCGCTCTTTTTCCGCAGAAATCTCATTGGTCCGCTGCACAATTTACTAGGCGGCCTCCAGCAAGTGGAATCAGGTGATTTGGAAGTGTCGGTTCCGATTCAATATCGGGATGAATTTGGTTCTCTAACCCAGTCCTTCAACGGCATGGTTGCCGAACTACGGATCCTAGTCCATAACCTGGAAGAGCGCGTTGCGGCGCGAACCCACCAATTAGTCACAGCGAAGGAAGCTGCTGAGATTGCAAACCGCGCCAAGAGTATTTTCCTGGCAACCATGAGCCACGAACTGCGCACCCCGCTCAATGGCATTCTGGGATATGCTCAAATCATCCAGCGCGGCGCGACCACCCCCGCCCAACAAACCAAGGGCATTGAGGTGATCGAACACAGCGGAAAACATCTGTTGGCTCTCATTAACGATGTGTTGGATTTGGCCAAGGTCGAATCTGGCACCGTAGACCTGTACCCCAGTCATTTTCATCTACCCATATTCCTCAGCAACGTTGGTGAAGTGGCCCGCGTGCGCGCCGAACAGCACGGCATTACGTTTCAGTTTGACATCTCCGCCCAACTACCTCTGCAGGTCTATGCCGACGAGCGCCGCTTACGCCAGGTGCTGCTTAATTTATTGGGGAATGCGGTTAAGTTTACGGAGGAGGGCTGGGTTCGATTGAAAGTGGCAGGTTCAAAATTTAATGTTTCTGACACCGCAACCGGAACATCTTGTAACGTGTTATTTGAAGTCAGCGACACTGGGATTGGTATGGCTCCCCAAGAACTTGAAACGATCTTCGATCCTTTTATTCAGACCGGAGATCAGACCCGGCAAGTTGAAGGGACCGGCCTGGGATTGGCGATTAGCCACAATCTAGTGTCGCTGATGGGCAGCAACTTGCAGGTAAGGAGTCAACCCGGCCAGGGGAGCAAATTTTGGTTTGAATTGGGATTACCGGTTGGTGACGAAAACGGGCGGGGGGTGCCAGAAAAACCACTGGTGAGAGAAATTTTAGGGCTGCGAGGCAACCAACCCAAAATCCTGGTGGTGGATGACCGCTGGGAAAACCGGACCATCTTCCGGGAGATGTTGGCACCGTTGGGTTTCGAAATATCAACAGCCGAAAATGGGCAGGTTGGATTGGCCCAGATCCCTGAATTCCAGCCCGATGCGATCATTGTCGATTTGGTCATGCCCGGGATGGATGGCTTCAAGTTCATTCAGCACCTCCGCCAGAGTTCAGAAACGAATGAGATCCCGATTATCGCCACCTCGGCCAGTGTTTATGAAGCTGACCAGAACCGCAGCCGAAAGGTTGGCGCCAATACCTTCTTGCCCAAACCGGTGGATGCCGCCCAACTTCTGGACCAATTACAAAAATTACTAAACCTGGAATGGCACTATCAAAGCAAAAAACCTGAAACAGAACTGCCCGCGG
>CAYVQU010000402.1:0-1802 GCA_964453155.1 uncultured Anaerolineales bacterium
TTGGTGCGTATTTCTAATTGTCATCACTGCTTAATTGTAATTGTCGTCGGGGGGCATTCCAATCAAAACTACCCGCACCACCTTTGGCAATCACAGTCTTGGCCTGATTAAATTGGGCTTCGTCGGCTGTAGACATTCCAAAATCAAGGGTGTCGGTTCCACCCCCACCAGCAATGGTGCCGCCGACAATATCGCCTTGGAGGTGAACGGTATCATTCCCACCACCTCCATAGACATCACCTGTTACTTCACCGGTAATATTGATCTGATCTTGCCCGCTGCCAAATCCTTTTTGGTTATCTCCCCAAACCTCAGCAACTTTACCATGGATATTTATGATGTCGTTATTCGCACTGGCATTATTACCTTGAGAACCCGAGCTCATGGCTCAATGAAGGTTCGATCATTCGTCTGAAACCTGAATTTGCCAAACATATCTGGAGTTATGATTTCATGCACGACCGCACCCACAACGGGGTCCCCTTTCGGCTCTTGAACGTAATCGATGAATACACGCGTGAATGCCTAGCCGTGCTTGTCGCTCGGCGACTGACCCATAAAGAGGTTCTGCAGGTGTTATATGATTTGTTTTGTGAACGTGGTGTCCCAGTTCACATCCGTTCGGATAACGGATCTGAGTTTACGGCCCAGCGAGTGAGAACCTGGCTCAACAAACTAGCGGTCAAACCCCTATTCATCGAACTCGGCAATCCTTGGGAGAATGGCTACATCGAATCGTTCAATGGCAAGTTGAGAGACGAGTTGTTAGCTGGTGAGATTTTTTATACCCTCAAGGAGGCGCAAGTCTTGATTGAAATTTGGCGTAGACATTACAATACCATCCGACCCCACAGCTCACTGGATTACCAGCCACCAGCCCCAGCCACGCTGCTGGCTCCCCAGAATCAGCCAGTGAGTCTAACTTAGCATGTGGTACAACTATGTGGGGCAGGTCATTACTATCCAATGCTACCGAAATATTATTGACATTTTATGTGTTTTTCCGAATCAAAAGGCGGACAAACGATCATATCTCCGCCCTACTTGAACATTGGTTCAAGCTCTTCAGAGGTTAGATAATATAAAGATGTGTTTAATCTCCCCTTTGAGTCTCGGAACTCTATCTCTGGTTGGAAATGATTTCTCCAATTCTCATGTCTCATCCCAAGTATTTTAAATACCCAACTTTGTGGATTTTCAACCCATAGAACAATCAATCCTTTCTCGATATCCGTATCTGCTAGATTTTTTTGGTGAATCGATAGAATTGATCGCGATGATGGAAAATAAAATCTCACTAAACTGCTTTTTTCATTTGTTATCAAAGCAATATCGGGATCGTAATTCTCCAAAATCAAACCACTAATTTCTCGCCAATCTCTAAAGTAGGGAAATCCAAAAATTCCCTCCATATACCCCCCATCAAATCTCAATCTTGAAATATTTTTGGGCCGCCAAGGATACTCCGGATTATGATCTACATAAATAAAGTGACTAATTGAAAAAAGACCAATAAATACTAAGATAACACCAGCATTCGGGATCCAAGAATAGCGCTTTCCTAGATATCCTGTCATCCATTTGTGAAGGTTATCTATCCCAAAAGCCCCTAAAATGAATAAGGGTGGTAGATATGTATAAAAATGGGTCCCGGAACCGCTCACTAAAAATTCCATAAAAATAAAGGGGGGCACTGCCCAGAGATTCAATAGAAGCAAGTTTGATCTTGAGCTTATTCTATACAAACCTATAATGAGAATAAAAACATAACCATATACAATTGGATCTGGATTATAGTATCT
>CAYVQU010000403.1:0-1793 GCA_964453155.1 uncultured Anaerolineales bacterium
TGTATTCATCCTGTTAATGTGCATCTTTCGTCGCCATAAGTGGCGATAGTATTAAACCGAGCCACCAATTAATTTTATAGTAGTCTTTGGTACAGTAGCCCAGACAGTCGCCTTCAAAAACGGGCGTAAACCAGATGGTGGTAATCCCCAGATCAACGAGATTATCGAGATAACGGGTCACGCCCACGAAGCGATCATCTATGGAACGATTCCAATCGAAAGCGTTAATCTCGTACAGAGTCATGTGATTGATCCACTCGGCATGCTGATCGACGGTGTTAACGTAAACTTCGTCTTCCCGGACCGTGATCAGGCGCCGGGCAGTGAAGGCATTGTTGTTGCCATCCAGGGCAGTGACATTAAGGAAATATTCACCCGGCGTTTGTGGGATGGTCACGTTGATTTGGGAACCTGTAGTTCCGGAGAGTTCCAACCGCTCAGGGTTGGCTGCATCTTGGAACCACGAATAGGTCAAATTTGGTGCGGTCTCCGCAAGGGGTGCGACTTCAAAAACGCCTTGGTAACCCTCCAGCGTGCTGACGATTTCTATCAGGGGATAGTTTTCTTTCTCCCCAGAAAATTCTGGGACCTTCGTCGGGGTGGGCGTTGGTGTGGCAGTCGGTATTTCGGTCGGGGGTGGGTTGGTCGCGGTTGGCTGGGCTGTGGGCGTGGCAGTTGAGGCTGGGGCGGCGACTTCTTCTTGGGCTGCACTTTCCGCAGCTGGATCCGGCGGTGAACTGGCACAAGCTGAAACGGATATGAGCAGCAAAATTAATAGTAACCAAGAAAATTTCTTTGTAGGCATTAAGGACTCCATGTTGGACAATTTCCACCCCAATTACGAGTGGTGCGCTGATTATACAGTAGGAATTCAGATATTTTCATCCCAATTCTGTACTAAAATAGTCGCGTTGGGAAATTTATGATCAACACAGCCCTGATTGATAAGGAAACCAGGAAGGTTGGAGAAATTTCATGGCTTCCTTATTTATACAGGTTCTCTGACTTTTGTTTGGTGAAAGTTCCCCGGAAACTCCCGATACCCGATTTTGCTGGGGCAATGGGTTTCAAAGTTTCCGGGGAACTGGCTCTTCCACAGCATTTTTCACAGAGCCTGTATGTTTTTGCGAACCTGGAGTAACGATGTTAACTCAAATCGGTCGGAATAACCAACGGTATATGGTGTCCAATTTTCTCTTTGCCTTGGGAACGGGCTTATGGCTCAACCTGCGTCCGCTTTTTCTGGCGGATTTGGGAGCTAAACCCGAACAGATTGGAATGGCCCTGGCTTTTGGGGGCCTCTCCGCGGGGATCATTCCAATTCCGGCGGGGATTCTGTCAGATCGGTTTGGCCCGCGGCGGGTGATCATTTTTGCCTGGCTGATTGCCCTGACCGGTGCAGTACTGATGGCATTAGCCCCCACCTGGCAGCTCGCGGCCGCCGGCATCTTCATCTGGAGCCTGACGTGGGCCGCCAACCCGGCGGTAACCTCCTTTGTGGTGCTGAGTATGCCCACGGAAATGCGGGGTGCAAATATGGAAAAGGCTTTCTCGTGGATATTCCGCGTTTGGCCGTTCGCTATGTTGTTTTCCCCCGCCCTGGGAGGCTGGATTGCCGACCAATTCAGCATCCAAACCGACATTTGGCTCAGTGCGGTGATCTTTTTACTGGCCATTATCGTATTTTGGCCCGTGAAAGAGGTGAAAGCTGAAAACCGCTCAGAAAAATTTCAGGCCAGGAAGGTGTCATCTCAAAAAGTAGCGGTAGAACAGAAAATTAACGAAAAACATAG
>CAYVQU010000404.1:0-1765 GCA_964453155.1 uncultured Anaerolineales bacterium
TGCGTTTTGTGAAATTGGACTTGAAGAAAGACTTCATCATGGCCCTCAAGAGTAACCGTAATGTGGCCTTGTCCGAAGATGAAAAATCCAAGGGTAAGTACCAGCGGATCGATCAATTGGAAATACCAGCAGGCACAACCCAAACCATTTACCTGGAAGGGGTTCCCTTTCCGCTTCATTTGGTGCGCCAGGTCTTTACAAACAAAGATAGCTCAACCGGTGTGCGCTATTTGGTGACCAACGATTTGACCCTGAGTGCTGACCAAATCATCGCAATCTACCAAAAACGGTGGAAAGTCGAAGAGTATCATCGTTCGCTCAAGCAGAATGCTTCCCTGACCAAATCACCAACTCGGACTGAGACAACTCAAACTAATCACTTTGTGGCGGCCCTATGGGCGTTCGTCAAAATTGAATTGTTGAAGGTGCAAACTAAGAAGAACCATTACCAGCTAAAATCTCATTTGTATTTTTCAGCTTTGCAGGTCGCTTTCCAAGAACTGCAAAACTTGAAATCAGAACTCTCTCATCTGCCCGCTACTGCGTAACGTGAGTTACATAAAAAATACTTTACATCGTTTAGTATTATGGTACTATGATCTTGCTCCAAATTGACAAATCTGATAATCAATATTCCATCATGTGTCGAAAAGATAGTTCATCTTTAAGGTGACCCTCCTATGCGGCGATTACGAAATTCATTAATATTATTTTTACTCATCATTGGCATCTTCTTAAATATCGAAAGGGTTGATCTTGGTGAGCAGTTAGATGTAATTAATATTCAAACCTTTGTTTATCTTGTGGCGGCTGTAGCCGTAATGTCAACCGTAATTCTCCCCGAATACTGGCGGCCAGCCGATTTTACCTTGGTTGTTATTTGGGAATTCATTTATTTATGCTTGAAACTGTTGGTTTTTACCGGTCGGCCTCTGGTAGGTGGTATGTTTACTTATCTGACAATAACTGAAATGGCTATGATTGGTTTAATGGTCATTATGGCTTACCGCGTTGCCAAAGATATTTATGATTTAGAAGATACCGTTGCCACCGTAACCTTAGGGTCTGTTAGTGAACGCGTCAAGCGGTTGGATCAGGCCGAAGAAGATATTACTAAGGAATTGGCTCGCAGCCGCCGATATGACACACCATTAAGTGTGATGGTGCTCAAAGTTGACCCCGAAGATGTGGAGTTCAATATCCATCATGCCGCTAAAGAAATATTACAAGGCATGATGAAAAGGTATACGGCCAATAAATTGATCCGAATGCTTGATCGAGATTTACGCCGTTCGGACATTGTTATCGATCAACCTAAGGATGATTATGTCGCGATTTTACTGCCGGAAACCAGCACCGATGGAACCGCCATTCTGGCCGGCCGCATTCGGGACGTCGCCAAAGATCAATTAGGACTGAAGCTTTCTAGTGGTTATGCATCCTTTCCGGGCGATGCGTTGACTTTTGAAGATTTGTTAAACCAAGCTGAAAATCAGTTTGACGAGTCTGAAGGTGTATCTCCTCAGCATGTTTTGGGTAAAGAATTCAGCAATTAATTATGAGTTGGGAACAAAATATTTTAGTTCAATACCCTTGGTTGGTTCGTTTTAATCCCCATCGCCGGATGCTTAGGGGGAGAAACTATCGCGTAACCAAGCGAATATTTGATTTGGTGGTCGTAATCTTATCCAGCCCACTTTGGAGTATCACGATAGACTCTACTGCAGTAACTCAGGCAAAACAGAAGCGTTGAGCAACAAAAAAG
>CAYVQU010000405.1:0-1762 GCA_964453155.1 uncultured Anaerolineales bacterium
AATGAAGAATTATTGGCAGCCAGAAAATCGGATGACAAAAACAAGAAAAAATGTGAGGCCCGATGAACCAACAAAATACTGAAGACCAACTTCACGCCTTTGAACAATATCTGCAGATGCAAGACCGTGCGGAGAACACGATTGCGGGATACCTGTCGGATTTACGCGTATTTACAGCCTGGTATGTGGAAACCACTGGAGAAACCTTCTCGCTGGCAAGTTTGACGCCCCTGGACATCCGCGCATACCGGCAATATTTGCTCCAGCAGCGCCGCCGGAAAGCCAGTACGGTCAACCGCCATCTCGCTTCGATATCCACCTTGCTGAGTTGGGGAATGGAGACGGGGCAGGTGAGTCACAACCCGGCTGAGAACATCCAGGCGGTGAATCAGATCGCACTGCCACCCAAGTATTTGGGGAAGAAAGAGCAGTATGCGCTCCTGCGTGCGATTGAGAAAGACCTGCAACTGGCGCATCTGCGTTATCCCCAACGCTGGGTGACCCGGCGGCGGGATGCTTCCATGGTCATATTCCTGCTGAATACAGGCTTGCGAGTGCAGGAGGCTTTGGATTTGCAGGCTGATGACTTGGAAATCGGTGACCGCAAGGGGAAAGTGACGGTGAGCCAGGGGAAGGGGCGCAAGCAGCGCAGTGTACCGCTCAACAAAGACGCCCGCGCCGCGCTGATGGCCTGGCTGCAGGTCAAGCCTGGAGGAGATGATAACGCGTACATCTGGATTGCCGTAGAGAATGAAGGGAATGGAGCTTTGAGCCAGCGTTCAGTGCAGCGGGTGGTGGGGCGCTATGGGCAAGATGCGGAGATTGCCAATTTGACCCCGCATATGCTGCGGCATACCTTTGCCAAAAACCTGGTGGATCAGGGCGTGGGATTGGAGCAGGTGGCCACCTTGTTGGGGCACGCCAGCTTGAACACCACCCGGATTTATGTGACCCCGAGTGAGAAAGACTTAGAAACAGCCGTGGAACGGCTGAGTGACTGATAAAAGGAGACTGAAATCGTGAAAACGATGAAAAGAAAAACCGCCGGGTGGCATCCGGCGGTCTTACAACGATGGAATTGCATTGTCATTGAATACCTGGATTATAGCATGGCATTTGGCCACATGTCTAGCACTCCCAAGGCTGGAAACGGGGGTTGGTCATGCTGACAAAAGCGTTACAAGTTCAAGCCCTGGCTGATCGACTGGCCGGATTGCCGACCCATATTTCCGTCCGACATTTGCAAGAACCCTGGCGTACTTGTTGGTTGGCATTGGATGGTGCGGCTCCCCAAGCGGATCATCATGCGCTGACCCAGGTCTTAGCACAGCACCCGGACCGGACCCAGATATTGGAAGCGATTTTTGCGGTTCGACCCGGCCACCAGATGAAATTTGAATCCCTGGAAGAATTAGCTACTTCACTTTCACCAATCCAATGGATCTGGCCGGGCTGGTTGCCGCGTGGGATGTTGACAGTCGTTGGAGCCGCTCCGGGAACGGGAAAATCCTTCTTGATGTTGGATTTGGCTTGGCGAGCCACAACCAATCAAGGATTTCCAGATGGTAGTCCGATCCCCAATTCGGCGGCCGGAGTGATCTATGTGGATGGCGAAGGCGTCCCTCAAATTCTCAACGAGCGCGCCCAGCACTATGGCATTGATCGCAAACGGCTGTACATGCTGCTAGCTGATTCAGGCGAGGCGATAGATTTCACTACCGAAAAATATCGGGACCGGCTGATCAATATGGTGGCGACCCTC
>CAYVQU010000406.1:0-1721 GCA_964453155.1 uncultured Anaerolineales bacterium
TCATCGACGAAACTCCCCTGAAAATACACAGGGACAGGCAGGACAGGCTGTTGTTTTATTTGCTCTAATCTTGCCAATCATGTCGATCTTTGCCGTGCTCATCATGGAATACATGGTGACGACCGCCCGGATGATGTCAGCAGTGGCGGCGGCAGACTTGGCAGCCCATGCCGGTGCCCAAGAGATCATGGTCGATCCCGATGGCACCATTCGAGCCACCAACAAAGGCAGGCAGGTTGCTGGTTCATACTTTCAGGTCCAGCAGATGGAAAACGTCAACTTGGTGAATATCCAATGTGGTCTCTTCCAAAACCGACCTGCTTGTCGGGTCAGTGTCCAGGTGCAGACTCCAGGATACATCCTGCCCAAGAAATGGGTGCCCGTCAACGCCATTGGCTATCTGGCCCATGGTGTCACGCGCGGAGACCAATAACTAAATTTGTATTCAATTGAAATCAGGATAACAATGTCCAATCTCACATACAACACCCTTTCCGGGAAAAAACAGGTCCGCCATTTCGCCATCGCGGCGGTCTTCATTTTAGTGATCGGCCTGGGAGCCTTCATCTGGTCGCGATACCAACACAAGTCGCTGGAAAATGAAGTGCTGGCGACACCCCAACCCCTGGTTGGCGTGCTGCCCACTGAAACCCAGTCACCGACTAAAGTTCCCGCCACACCAACCGAAACTGCAGAACCCTGCCCAGCTGATTCTCAGGATTGGCAACTGGTGGACGTCTACCCCGATAACAATCTCAAAGCCATCCAACCCGCCTGCACATACCAGGGGCTGGCTCAGGTTGTGGCCTGGCAGTTGCTTACCCGCCTGGGATATAGCGGTTCGGAAGCCGCGGCTGCTCTGGAACTCCCGACAATGCCCCTGGGCAACCGGCGGGAAACGATACCCGGTCTGACCAGCACCAAAGGTCCTATGCAAATTCCATTGACCCACGATGTCCACCACCCGAAATACCATGTCTGGTTGATCGGGGAAAATGACACCCCCTTCCTGGCAGCCAGCTTACGAGGCTGCTTCCGGCCCCAAACCATGGTGGGAAACCAGGCGGAAGATTGGGGCAGCGGCTATGAGGTGATCTGTATGGTAGCCCTGGATCGTTCGAATGGCTGGATCATCCATCAATTGGGTAATCAAGTCTTTACCAGCGCGATCCCCGCTCTGCGGCAGTTCTATCTGTTTGGATACCAACAAGCAGCCTGGCAGTTGATCGGCGCCTACAAGGACCTATATACCTTGATTGAAGAATCAGATACTTTTGGCGCTGACCGGGAAACATACGCCACGCGCACCGGTTCGAGTGTTTGGGATGTCGCCTGGCTAGAGAGCCAATATGGGCAAACAATGAAACCTTTACCTGAAAATTGGCAATCAGCCAATGATCCCACGGTGTTGGAAAACATCGTCACCCAGCTACAGGAACATACCCCGTGAAGCACACGGCCACAGCTTTACTGCTGGTCTTGTTTGTGACTGCATTAGCTACCATACCCGTCCAAGCCAATGCCTGCACGGTCTACGCCAATCCAATCACCGGCGAGATTAACCAGGTCTGTTTTGGGGGTGGCGATGAGCATTGTGGTGAAAATTGTGAGCCGCCGGAACCCCCTGACTGCGAACCCGGAACAACCACGATTAATAATCGCTTTGTGTCCAACCCGGCCGCGCCAGATACCTGCCATCTGGTGACCAGCGAAACAGATAC
>CAYVQU010000407.1:0-1718 GCA_964453155.1 uncultured Anaerolineales bacterium
CAGCAATTCTCACTGAAAAAAGATAGTCAGAAAGCCAGAGCCTCTCTCAGGAAAGTTTAAATAATTTTTCGCAGTGACAATTCCTCGGAAAATCATAACTATTTGAAATAACAAAGAATAAAAGATCTAGACTTTGTTCGCTAATTGTTGTATAAATTTCAACAGGTTACAACTTTTAGCGGGCTCTCATGGCGCACATCAAAAAACATCTTGGATTTGCTGGGTTGATAAAGACAATCACCAGCAATATAGAAATGATCGACGACAAGCGCCAAAAGGCCAAAGTCGATTACAGCATCCATGATTGTGTGATGAGTGCTTTTGCTATGATGTATTTGCAGGATCCCTCGCTATTAGCATTCCAACGCCGTGTCCAAGACCGTATTCATCGAAACAACTTGCATACGATTTTCGGAGTTCACAACATTCCAAAAGATAGCCAATTACGTAACCTGTTGGACAACTTATCTTTAGAATCGCTATCGCCCATCTTTGCCGATTTTCTCCATGACCTGCAACGGGGCAAACATTTGGCCCAATACCAGTTGCTTGACGGAAAATACCTGATTCCGATTGATGGTTCTGAATATTTTTCTTCGGAAAAAATTCATTGTCCCCATTGTTTGCACAGTAAACCCAAAAAGGGAAAACCCCGCTATTACCATCAAATTTTGCAAGCCACCATCGTCTCGCCGGGTCAACGCTATGTGCTACCGCTTTGTCCTGAACCGATTCAAAATAACGATGGGACCACTAAACAAGATTGTGAAATCAACGCGGCCAAGCGGTTAATTGCTAAAATTCGAAGCATTCATCCAAAGCTGCCCGTGATCATCGGTGGTGATGGGCTTTACTCAAAACAACCCTTTATCGATGAATTGAAAACCGTGAACATGTCATTTATTCTGGTGGCCAAACCATCGGATCACAAGATCCTTTTTGAATGGGTAGAGGACATGTTCGGTCTAAACGCCGGCCACCAGATGACGTTTACCGACCCAAAGGGTCGCACGTATGAATATCGATGGATAAATGATGTGCCGCTAAATGGTTCTAAAGATGCCGACCAAGTCAACTTTTTCGAATACCGACTCATTAACAAGAAAAAGACAACCTACTATAACAGTTGGGTGACCGATATTACGATTGATGCAAACAACGTCACCCGTTTAGTCAAAGGCGGAAGGGCTCGCTGGAAAATAGAAAACGAAACCTTCAATACCTTGAAAAATCAAGGCTATCACCTTGAGCACAACTTTGGTCACGGCCAGAAAAACCTTTCGATGATTTTTTTCATGCTCAACCTGCTGGCATTTTATGTCCATCAGATTTTAGAGTTCACGGACCCACTTTACAAAAAGGTCCGATATACAAAATTCACCTCTCGAAAAGAGTTTTGGAACCAATTGCGGTGCACCATACGAATATTAATTTTTCCCCGTTGGGAAAGCTTGTTACAGTTCATTTGGGACCCTGAAAAAGGCATCCCTCCCTAGCTGGATCTTTGAAGACAAGCCCTGTCTCTCTCTACGCCTTTTGCTTCCAATGGTAATGCATACTTGCGTCTTATACTTGACGCTCGTGTAATCTTTATCCCGTATCGAGGCATTCTCAAACCCAATATTTGCTGGCAAAGTTTTCCCTTCACTGCATCGCATCGAAAATCCGGTAACCTGAACCTATCTTCTGTCTATGTCAGGATTCATTGAGAATTGCTG
>CAYVQU010000408.1:0-1700 GCA_964453155.1 uncultured Anaerolineales bacterium
TTCAGTGCTTATTTTTGGTGTTCCCGCATTAGCTTATTTTATTGCGTTTCATTTTGGTATGCCCAGATTGATAAAACGCGGCGTTAAACCATTTTTTGCATATTGTGTCAGTATGGGTATCCCCTCTTTTGGACTAATGACCGCATCGATTTTGGTTTATTTGCATGAGGGCAACCCATTTGAGTGGAACAGCCTGTTGGTCCGCTTCAATTATCATGAAATGAATGGTAATGATTGGCTTTGGACCCTGGGGGCTTTGGTTATCATGCTTTTTGGATATGGGATCGGATCACAAATTAGCAAACGACTGATTAATAATGGGATCCTAAAACTTCCTAAGACTCTTCCAGCATGGCTCGATCCCCGTATGATGAATTTCGAAACCTTGGATCACTCTATGGGTGGTTTGCCCGGCAACTGGAGGGCATTTATATCTTTTACGTTTGTCTTTCTATTTAACGTTATTGGGGAAGAGTTGTGGTGGCGAGGCTACATTTTTCCCAGACAAATCATCGCTTTGGGAACCACGGCTTGGGTATTTCATGGAATTTTGTGGACATTTTTCCATTTTTTCAAATGGTGGGATTTAATCGGCTTGCTATTTGTGGCCTTACCCTTTTCTTTTTGCGTCTATTGGCTCGACAATAATACCCCCGGATTAATTTTACATGCGCTACTCAATGCCAGTACTTTGATTCTGATCTTACAAGGTGTATTAAGAAAAAGGTAATAAGTGAAATGTAAGTGTTGCCGATACGAGTGTCACCCTGAGACGAAGTCGAAGGGTCTCGCAGAGCGTATATGTTCTCTAGGCGTGATAGGCTGTGCTGGATGCTTCACTGCGTTCAGCACAACAGTTATTTTCCATAAAGCGTTGGATCGCTATTTAGTATTCCTGCCTGCGAATGGTGCTTCCTACAACCAATTCAAGAGTCTGATTTGTTTGGTTGTCTAGTAATCTGAGGCTTGCAAATTTAGCCCAGTCACATGATTGTAGGACTCGACAATCAACTGGAAAATGATTTCTAACTCAGCCATCGATTGGGGAGTATAAAGCATTACAAACCCATCCCAACCATCTCTTTCATCTGCCCAGGGATGCCGTTCGCCCCACCCTTTTTCATCAACTTCCAAGGCTCGTTCATAAGGAAGCGGCGCGTGTAAACTCCCATCTGGATGAATGTGAGCAAATTCGCGTCCATCAACAATGACTTCCGGGTGAGCTAAGGAAACATCATCACTTAACCACATGCCGCGCGTCCCAAGCATAGAAACAATGGTTGGCCGGTTTTCAACCCCTGGTAAGGCAAAAGCCCGGCGAAAAAGTTCGTCATTGACAGCGGGTACCGGTTCCACATCGATTTGTACATGCGGTACGGTACCAGTCGTTAGGGTGCGTGGTCCAGAGCGTTCGGGTAAAGGCCCTTGCATCATCAATACAAGTGTAGTGGGAGTTGGCGTTGGTTCGACGAATGCTGTCGCGACATCAGGCTCAGCAGTGGTGGTTTCTGATGCTGGTTGTCCGAATTGGCAACCAGCCAGAGTCATACCCAAAAAACCAATAATGAAAACCAAGATTTTCGATTTTTTCCAAATCATCAATTTTTCATTTCCCTATTCTTAATCAAACTTTTTATTCCGACTTTATTTACCCCATTAGGTTAAATTATAACTTTGATTTTTATTTATTGCCTAACTTC
>CAYVQU010000409.1:0-1696 GCA_964453155.1 uncultured Anaerolineales bacterium
GTTCATAACGCAGTCGTTCCATTCATGGCGTCTCAATAAGCAATTGGTATTATATGATAGCATGTTTCATCTAATTTCGGTTGAATTTTTTAAGAAATAGGCCTGTTTCTCCAGTCTGGAAATCGGCCACCTGACCGCAGCTATCATACCCTAGCGTGTTCATTAAATGATGAAAAACCCATATTAAATTCAGAGAAGTTAGAATTTCGCAAAGTCAGCGATTTTAGACTTGACGAGCCATAATACAAACACATACAATCTAAAGTAAAAATCACTAAGGGATAATTACAATGAAGTCTTACCACTACAAAATTTTAATTACAATTACAATTTTAGTAACTACATCGCTAGCTTGTAGTTTACTCACCGTGTCCAACAATACTGCAGCCCCGCCTATTATTGAAGAAATCGAACCCCAACTGGAAAATCCCACCACCCAGCCTGAAGAAGAAATTGCTAGCCTTAATGTTGATCTGATTGATCAGCAAGAACAATTGGTAGCCCTATATCAACAGGTCAATCCGGGGGTGGTGGCCATTCGGGTTCTCTCTGATGAAGGCGGCGGATTGGGGTCAGGCTTCGTCGTTGATAATCAGGGCCATATTGTCACTAACTTCCATGTCGTGAGGGAGGCCACCGAATTAGAAATTGATTTTCCATCGGGCTTCAAAACCCGCGGCGAAATTTTGGGAGCCGATCCCGATTCGGACATCGCCGTTCTCAAAGCTGAACAGATACCCGCTGAACTCTTCCCGCTAACAATGGGAGATTCGGCCGCGATTCAGGTCGGCCAAACCGTAGTTGCCATTGGCAATCCCCACGGCTTAGAATCAACAATGACAACCGGTATCATATCTGCCAAAGGGCGCACGATGAATTCCCTGCATATGGCCCCTGGGGGACTGCCCTTCACGGCGGGAGATATTATTCAAACCGATGCTGCCATCAATCCTGGAAATTCTGGTGGTCCACTCATCAATTTGGATGGCGAAGTTATTGGGGTGAACGTTGCCATTCAGGCTAATTCGGTCGATATTACTGGGCAGCCAGTCAATAGTGGCTTAGGGTTTGCCATTTCGATAAACATTGTCAAACGGGTTGTCCCCTATCTGATCGAACAGGGATACTATGATTATCCATATCTTGGAATTGGCTCGATTGGGGAACTCAATTTATTCCAACAAGAGGTTTTAGGGCTACCCCAATCCACAGGGGTTTATATTCTCGATGTCACTACCGGCAGCCCTGCGGATAAAGCTGGGTTACGCGCTGGAAACCGCCAAACTGAAGATCCAACTCTAGCTGCCGGCGGGGATTTGATAATTGCGATCGATAGCCAGGAAGTCCGCGATTTTAATGACATGATATCTTACTTAATCAGCTACAAGAGTCCCGGTGATACTATCGTAATGACTGTTTTGAGAGATGGAGAAATCCTTGATTTAGATCTGGTAGTTGGGAAACGCCCGTAGATTTTATAGCTCTTTGAGCTTTTGTGGGGTGAAAGTTCCCCAGAAACTCCTGAATGGCCATTTTGTTAGGGTCTTATGGTTCAAAGTTTCCGGGGAACTGGCGCTAACACAGCAGTACCCAAAGAGCCGGCTTTTTCTATTAACTTTGAAAACCCAGTACGTAATTGGGATTTCTCTACCCTACATCTAGGATGCAAATGATCAGTCATGGTGTAGACTCTTGT
>CAYVQU010000410.1:0-1675 GCA_964453155.1 uncultured Anaerolineales bacterium
GACCCCGGCTGATCACAAAAACATGATCCGATAGTTCAATCAAATTGAGAATTTCTCCATCAGCAATATTCTTCTGGTCTCGCAATTCTTTGGGGAAGGTGATCACCCCGCGGCGGCCAACTTGTACTTGATAAGTAGTATTCATGCTATTCTCCTGAATTTCCGTTTATCTGTATTTCAGTATAGCGGATAAACGGACAAATGTCAAAAATTATGCGCTTGGTCTTCATGTACCAGGGCATTGGCTGCTAAACATTCCTGATCACACAGGTTTTGATCAAATGAATTGGTATTGTTGCAAATACTGCTCTAGATTCTCATGAGAAATGCGCTTCCCTTGCAGATCGATCCAGCCATCTGTTCCGACGGGGCTATAAATCACCGGTTCTCGGGTGCCAGCGTTGATGCCAACCTGGAAAGGCTGGCGGGAGAGAAAGTTGGTCTTGCGCTGCATTCGAACCCGACGCAGCCGTTCGCGCTTGCGGGGCTGTTTTTTGATGGTTTCATGGGATTGGATGGGAAAAAGCAACTGGTTTGAACCTGAACCGACAGCATCATAGGCTTCACCCTTTGAGTGGCGGGAATGTGCCTGATATCGCTGTCTGCCCTTACCCGTTTCACCCGCACAGATTGGCCCCAGGCCGCGGGCGATGCTGACTGGATTTCGCAGCACCCGGCCACATTTTTTACAGCGTGGTTTTTGAGCCATCATGTTCCTCCTCGAATGCCCAATCCCTGACAAACCGGACAACCATCTCCATCACAATTTGGACAACGGGTGTTGGGAAAGGTGTTCAGCCACAGAAACCAGGTGTCCTCGGTGGCGTCTTCCAAAAAGAGTACGTTTTCTTCCGGTAAAGCTTCAGGAATGCGGATTTGGGTGGCCTTGGTTTGGTTGGTTATCGATTGCGTGTTCATCCCATTACTCTCGATCCCCGGTGTGCATGGGCATGATGATCTGGACATAGTCATCCTGTCCATCTGTTGGCCGGATCACACCGGGAGAAGTAGCGTCTTGGGTTTCCAGGACCACGGTGGACGACTTGATCGCATTCAGCGCCTCCTGCAGGAAACGGGCGTTGTATGCCGTCTGAAGTGCTTCGCCATTGACCTGGGCAGTTACCTTGGTTTGGTTTGAACCCGTCTCGTCGCAGCGACCCGTGACTGCGATTTGAGCAGACCTAGCCTCACACTGGGGCTGGACTTCCAGGTGGGTGATGTTGCTGTCTTCGCGGGCAAAGATTTCGGCTTGTCTGCAAGCTTGCAGCAAATCGACTGTCAACAGGGTGGCGCGGGTCTGGTATGCCTGGGGGATGATCTGTTCGTAATCAGGGAACTGACCTTCCAGGGTCAGGCTCAACCACTCGATCTCTGGTAAACGAAAGACCATTTGGTTCGCGGCCACTTGGAGTTCGACGATCTCATCCCCCCGCAGGATTCGGGCCAGTTCACGCAAGCCTCTAGCTGGCAGTACGATCTTGAAGGGCTCTATGCCTTGGTCTGGTTCAACAGCCAGTACCCGTTTTGCCAGCCGGAAGCCGTCAACAGCGACCATGATCAGTTGGTTTTGCTCCGCAACGAACTCCAATAGCACACCAGCCAAAACGGGCCGGTTATCCATGCTGGCCGCGGCGAAAGCGACCTGCAGGATCTCTTCTTTCAGATCGGCCCCGGA
>CAYVQU010000411.1:0-1585 GCA_964453155.1 uncultured Anaerolineales bacterium
ATGGCAATGGCATCGGCTTCGCCAGCCGCGTGGTCCTAATGCCCGATCAGGATTTGGGCATCTTTGTCAGCACAAACCACCGCAACCTGGGCGAGGGCCTCTGGCCGACCCAGGCCTCGATGATGGCCACTCGCACGCTGGTAACAGCCATTATGGAAAACTTTGTCCCCGAATCCGAAATCGAGGATCATCAGGTCCGGCCGCGGCTTGAAGGCACAAATCCAACCAGCTTCGTTGGGCATTATCAAAAAGCGGGTATTTCTCGAAACGACTTCTTCAAAATGGAAGGGCTGCTGGATAATGTAGATGTCAAAGATAATCGGGATGGCAACTTAAAAATTGGTTCGGGCATTTATCAAGAAATTGAACCACTGGTCTTCCAAAATCTGAAATCCCCTGGCTTTCACATCATCTTTGTTGAGAACCTGGATGGAGAAGTCGAGTTCCTTACCTTCGGAGGGACAGGAAGCTATCAAAAAGTCCCCTGGTATCAGACCAAGAACTTCCAGATCGGGTTGCTCGCCGTTGTCGCTCTGGTCTCAGTAGCGATGCTCATCATGTGGCCGATCTCTCGACAGGGGCATGGGATGGTTTGGCTCACTAGCCTTCTGAATATGGGCTTTATCGTCGGGGTAACACTGCTCTTTGTGCCTCGCGTCACCGATATGCTCATCTTCTTCAAAACCATTCCCTGGGGTGTCAGGATTTTGTTCGCCCTGCCTTGGATTATCGGCCTATTATCCCTGAGTCTGCCTGTATTCCTAATTATGGCATGGAAGGATGCTGATGTATCCCTGTGGGGAAAGATCCATTACACTTTGATGACAGCCTCCTCTATTGGGTTGGTTTGGCTGGCGAACTTCTGGAATTTGATATTGAAATAGAGTTCCCGGGAAAATTTTCAGGAGAAAAAATGAATCAAAAAACGCTCTACCTTTGCGGAATATTGGTCCCGTTTACTTATATCTTCATGTACGTTCTGGGTGGGGCCTTGCGCCCAGGCTACAGCCAAATAGCACATTCGGTCAGCGAATTGCTCTCGCCAGGTTCCCCCAATAAATCCCTGCTGGATATCTTAAATTTGGTCTTTGCTTCATGCTACACCTTGTTTGGCATTGGCGTTTTGCAATTTGTTATGGCAAGTGAACATAACGCGCTGATCGGCCGCATCGGTGCCGGCCTGATCATTGCCGTGGGCGTCGCCAGTATTGGCAGCGCCATCTTCCCGCAAGATGCGACTGGCACAACAGCCACCTTACCGGGAATCTTGCACATTATCTTCGTCTTCGCGGTACAAATCCCAGGAGCCATTCTCTCCACCCTGCTGATCGGCATCTGGGTTCATCGAACCGGAAGTATCCCGGGCTTTGCGGTGTACTCGTTTATTTCAGCTGGCCTGATTGTGCTCTCTGGTGTGGCAGCAGGGCCAACCGTGGGCACGAAAATCATGGGTCTGGTGGAACGCATCTCAGCCCTGGTCGTTCATCAATGGGTCTTCGTTCTGGCGTTGACGTTGTTCAGGCGCTAATCTGGGTTGCCGCGTATTGGGTAATCTTTGGAAGGTATCCTCTCCATCGCAATGATG
>CAYVQU010000412.1:0-1583 GCA_964453155.1 uncultured Anaerolineales bacterium
CGCTGTATTAACGGGCTTGAGATGATCACATCAGGGGAGTTGATTGTCAACCAGATCCATCTTCCCGCCCAAAAGAAAAACATCCGTGAAATTCGCAAGGAAGTCGGCATGGTTTTTCAGCAATTCAACCTTTTTCCGCACATGACGGCCTTGGGCAATGTTGCTTTCGGCCCGCAAAAAACGCGGGGTTTACCCAAGACAAAAGCCAATGAAATCGCACATGATCTTCTAAACAAAGTAGGACTTGGCGATCGCGCCAATCATTACCCCGCGGAATTGTCCGGCGGTCAGCAGCAAAGGGTTGCGATTGCCAGGGCACTGGCGATAAAACCTAAAGTTATGTTGTTTGATGAACCGACTTCTGCGCTTGACCCCGAATTGATAGAAGAGGTGCTCAACGTGATGACGGCGGTAGCGAAAGAGGGAATGACGATGGTAGTCGTCACACATGAAATGGGCTTTGCAACCAAGGCGGGAACGAGGCTTTTATTCATGGATGAAGGAAGGATTGCTGAAGACGGCGATCCAAAGAAAATCATTAAATCACCAGAAACAGACCGCCTAAAAAACTTTCTGAGGCACGTTATAGAAGTATAGCCTCCAAAGTAATTTCCGACAATAAAACCTGCTTAATGTATATTTTAAACGCAGAGGTACATATGGGTTCCACTACAAAAACCACCGATAAATTTATATCACTCTCCGCCGTTGACTGGGAGAAACTGGAATGGCAGAAAGAACTGAAGCACAATATTATTTCTGTTGAAGAACTCAAAGAGTACATTTCTTTATCATTCAAAGAAGAAGCTGATCTGCGTGAAATTGTTAAAATTCACCCAATGAACATCCCACGATACTACCTGAACTTGATAAAAGTCGAAAACCGTCAGGACCCGGTACGCAAACTCTGCATCCCGGATGCGCAGGAGCTTGTCGTGACAGGGTCCATGGGAGAGACAACCAAGGATCCATACGGGGATGATAAGCACGATAAAGGCAATGGCGTCCTCCACAAGTATGATTATACCGCTCTTGTAGTCACGTCCGAATATTGCGCTATGTATTGCCGGCATTGTTTCAGGAAACGGATGGTTGGCCTGCCAAACGATCTTACGGTAAGGAACTTTCAAAATGCGGCAAACTATATTGCAGAACATTCTGAAATTACAAATGCGATATTGTCGGGGGGAGATCCATTCATGCTCCCCACTAAAGTACTTAAAAAGATGCTGAATTCCTTGAAAGATATCTCCCATCTTAACCACGTCAGAATCGGGTCAAGAGTCCCGGTTACCTACCCAATTCGTTTGTTTGACGATGAACTGATCACCTTTCTGGAAGAATTCAACAAAGAAAAAACCCTCTTCGTCCCTACCCATTTTAACCATCCTCAGGAAATAACGCCCGTATCAACAGAAGCAGTTTGGCGTTTACGAAGTGCTGGGATTACCGTAAACAACCAGGCAGTCTTACTTCGTGGCGTCAACGATAAGGCAGAGACATTGGTGGATTTGATGAATGGATTGCTGCGCATCGGCGTGAATCCTTATTACCTGTATCAATGCATGCCGGTTGCCCGCGTC
>CAYVQU010000413.1:0-1523 GCA_964453155.1 uncultured Anaerolineales bacterium
TTTTTTGTTGCTCAACGCTTCTGTTTTGCCTGAGTTACTGCAGTAGAGTCAACTAAGAATCGGAATTAATGTTGGTCATGTAGTCAGCGGGCAACTGGATACTGGACACATTTTTGATAGCAGTATATTTGGCCATACCGTGAACTTGGCCAGTCGTTTGCAAGCATCTGCTCGTCCAGGTACTATTCTTGTAACCGAACAAGTATACCGGCAGATGCGCTTGGGGTTTAAATTTCGGAAGCCAGTAAAAATTAACTTGCGAGGAATTGATGAACCGGTTGTGGCTTACGAGTTAATTGAAATACGAGAAGACCCAGAACCGATGCGTGGGCTTGTTGGTCGTTCAGTGCCACTAATCGGGCGAGAGCATGAATATGAGTTGATCATCACCCACCTTGAGAAAATTGCAATCGAACAACAAGGAATGGTTGCAGTGATAACGGGGGATGCTGGAGTTGGAAAAACACGGTTACTGGATGAGATATTGCTGCCTGATGGACTGATATTTCGAGTTGTCAGGACACAATGTTCCGAATATGAAATGACAGGATATGGGCTGATTAGGGAGATGTTGCTTTCACTCGCTGAAATCGATTCTAGGGAATCACTGCCCAATCAAAAAGAATATCTGTATGATTTCCTTTCTCAAGCAAACGTAGCGGGAGAAGAAATCCCCTCAATTATTGAAGGCATAATATTCGGTAAATCATTGATCGAGGAGGGTGGTAGTGAGCTTTTAGGGTATCAAAAAAGTTTGGTTGTTGCTTTACGAAGAATCCTTGGAGGGTTGTTACAGCAACGGCCAATCGCAATGCTTTTTGATGATATCCAATGGGCAGATTCATCCTCATTGGATTTGCTATCGTACCTGGTTAGCCTAACGTTTGAAATGCCCTTGGCGATGATATTCTTAGCACGATCTGAATATAGAGAGATTTTGCCCGAGTTTTTGTGTGAATCTAGTTTTCCAAAGAAATCAAAAATTATAAAACTTCATTTACAGTCTCTAACATATGAGCAGAGCGATCAACTGATCGAATCATTACTTAGCGAAATAAAATTACCCCAATCATTAAAACAAAACATTTATGCAAGGACTTCTGGGAATCCATTTTACATCGAAGAGTTTGTTCGAGTTTTTATCGATGAAGAAGTTATTTACTTAGAAAATGGTGATTGGATCCTCGAAGAGTTATGGATTGAGTTTTTTGAAAAAGTTCCTGAAACTGTAACAGGCTTATTGCTAAGCCGCTATGACCGCCAGCCAGGTAATTTGAAAATGATATTGGATGCAGCATCTGTTTTTGGTCAAAGTTTTCATTTAAAACTTTTGTCAATGGTTTTAGAAATGACCGATAGCGAGTTGCGCAATGATATCAAAGAGTTATTGCAGGCAGATTTTTTGCGCCGATCATCTGGATTTGGTTCTGAATTCTATTCCTTTCGACATGCTTTATTGCGGGATGCAATTTAGACTCTACTGCAGTAACTCAGGCAAAACAGAAGCGTTGAGCAACAAAAAA
>CAYVQU010000414.1:0-1500 GCA_964453155.1 uncultured Anaerolineales bacterium
GCAGCTATCGCCATATAATCAGACAGTAAGGGTCCAGTGATTTTTTCTCAAGAGCGAGTTGGAGAAAATGGGCGGTTGTTTCGGGTGTTCAAATTACGAACCATGATTAACGGCGCTGAAAATTATATTGAAAAGGTGCTTGAAAATAATCCCTCTGATGGTCTGGTATATAAACGTTCTACTGATCCGCGCGTCACCCGGGTGGGGCGTTTTCTTCGGCGTTGGAGCTTCGATGAAATACCCCAGTTTTGGAATGTTTTACGAGGTGAGATGAGTTTAGTCGGACCGCGTCCTGAGGAAACCTGGGTGGTCTTGCAATACAACGACCAGCAGCGCCAGCGCCTAGCGGTCAAACCAGGTCTGACCGGTCCGATGCAGGTTGGGGGGCGCGGCGAACTGGATATGAATGAGCGTTTAGCCCTGGAGTTGGTTTACATCAAGGATTATTCGATTTGGAAGGACTTGACGATCATTATTCGCACCATCCCGGCGATGATTTCAGGCAAGGGGGCTTTCTAATCCATGAATCGCCCCTCGCTCGCTATCGCACTGCTTGGGGTGTTTTTTTTGATACTATTGGGCGTGGGCTTCGCTTCTGATATGCGTTCTACACCGCCCCCGTTGGATGCGACTTGTCGATTCACAGAAGCTGAGATCAGGAAAGAACAGCCCGTGATTCCGGTGGGTGTTCCACCGCCCGGGGGTAGTGATAAAAATCATGGGGAGGTGGAAAGCCCCACGACCTTTGGGTGGGGTCAACTTTCCCCGCGGGTGGGCTTTGGCCTGACGGGCTCACGCGATGCTGAAACCTGGGCGCGCCGATTGGGGGCGGGTTGGTACCTCGATTGGCGGATACAGCGCCGCTACCCGGAACAATACCCGGAACATTGGCAGATGGTACGCCTGGGGCGCGGATGCGTCGCTCCCTCGAAAGAAGCCATCCGCTGGCTGGCGGCCCATTATCCTGGCAATGTTTGGGTGATCGGCAACGAACCTGACAATAGATGGCAGGACAACGTGGTGCCCGAAGAATATGCCCAGGTTTATCATGATTTGTATTATTTGATAAAAGATGCTGACATGACCGCATCCATCGCCGTTGGGGGAGTCACGCAGGCCACACCCTTACGCCTGGCTTATCTAGATCGAGTGCTCACAGCTTACCAGGCCTTATATGCTGAACCTATGCCGGTGGATTGGTGGACCGTGCACGGTTTCGTTTTACGCGAGGAAGCGGGTTCTTGGGGAGCTGGGATTCCTACGGGGTTTCTTCAAACAGGCAGCGGAGTACGCTACCAAAAAGTCGAAAGTGGCAACGTGGAGATTTTCAAAGAGCAAATTGTGGCCTTTCGTACCTGGATGGCGGAGAGGGGGTATCGGGATAAGCCTTTAGCAATCACGGAATTTGGTATCTTGATGGACCCCCTTTTTGGGTTCACTCCTGATGTGGTTGCCCGCTATCTCTTGAACACATTTACCTGGTTGGGGGAAGCCAGAGAC